>CALZIL010000034.1 GCA_945787495.1 uncultured Afifella sp.
CTCGTCATTCGTCTTCTCCCTGTTGCACTTCACTCATGAAAACCTGTCCGGCCGGTAGGGCGCAAGGTCTATATTGGGCCTGCGACCGGAAATCACGTCGGCCAGGATGCGGCCGGTCCGCGGTCCGGCGGTCAGGCCGATATGGTGGTGACCGAAGCCGGCATAGGCTCCAGCCACTCCTTCCAGTGCGCCGATCAGCGGAATGGAATCGCACGGCGCCGGTCGGTGTCCCAGCCATTCGCGCGTGCCCTTCCAGGTCAGGCCGGGCATGGTCATCTTCATCTGACGCTTGAGAAGTTCGACCGGCCCGCGAGAGGCCGGTGCATCAAGACCGCCAAATTCTACGATGCCGGCAAGGCGCAGCCGGCCTTCCATCGGCGTTGCCACGAACTTGCCCGATGCAACCATGACCGGTGCGCGCGGCATGGCGCTGGGCTCCAGGAATTCGACATGGTAACCGCGCTCCGATTCCAGCGGCACGGTGATGCCGAGTTTTTTCATCAACTCGCCCGACCACACCCCGAGCGCCACGACCGCGGCATCGCAGGCAATCGTTTCGCCGCCGGCGACAACGCCGCTGACCTTTCCGTCCTCACGGGCGATATCGGTGACTTCGGCGGCAATGAGCCGGCCACCGCCGGCCACGACATGATCGGCAAGGGCCCCCACATAGGCGCCGGGATCGGTGATATGGCCATGATGCTCGCTCAACCTGACGGCAAAGCCCTGGTCTTCGGCGAAAAGCGGGTCGTAGTCCCTGAACGCTCGCCCTCAAACGCGGCGCGGTCGCGATAGACATAGATATAGTCGGACGGCTTCAGCCAGCGTTCCGCCGGCGTGCCTTCGGCCAACGCCTGATGCTCTTCCAGACTGTTGCTGACGAGGCCGGCGATCGCGCCGGCGATCCGTTTCGTCTCCTGCGACCGGCAGCCGCGCAGATAGCGCAGCAGCCACGGCGCCAGTTTCGGCAGGTAGGACCAGCGCAGAAAGAGCGGTCCGTCGGCGCTGAAAAGCATGCCCGGGGATTTCAGGAAAAGCCCGGGCACGGTGACCGGAACCATCGAGCAGGAAGCCAATATACCGCCATTGCCGCCCGACGCGCCTTCGCCGGGCCCGGCCTTGTCGATCAAAATGACATTGTGCCCGTCGCGCTGCAGCCACAGCGCGGTGGAAACGCCGACGATGCCGGCGCCGATCACGGCCACTGTTTTTGCGCGTTTTCTGCGTTTAGCCATTGGTTTCCGTGATCGTGTAGGCCTTGACGGCGGCCAGGTCGACATCGACGCCAAGACCGGGACCGTCCGGCACGATAACCTCGCCGTTCTCGATTGGGAACGGCGCGGTGAGGATGTCGCCGGCGAGATAATATTTCGCCTGGTAGAATTCGCAGCCGAGCGAAATGTTGGCGCTCGCCGCAATCATGTGCGTGCCGGCCAGATGAGCCAGGCCGGTCTCGAACATGTCGCCGCCATAACAGGCCATGCCGCCGGCTTCCGCGATCACCGCGATCGCCATGCCGCGCCGCAGGCCGCCGGCCTTCATCAGCTTGACGGAAACGAGATCGCAGAACCGCTCGCTGACGGCCCGCACCGCCTCATCGGGGCTGAAAACGCTTTCATCGGCCAGAATTGGCGTCTTGAGCGCCCGCGTCAGATCGGCCATGGCGGCCCAGCATGTGCGTGGCACCGGCTGCTCGATGAAGGTTACGTTGAAGGCTTCGATATCGGCAAGCCGCCGCCGCGCCTCATGCGGCGCCATGCCCTGATTGTAATCGACCCGCACATCGAACTCCGGAAAATCCGCCCGCAGCCGCTCCAGCCGCATCAGGTCGAAGCGGTGGTCGCTGGCACCGGTCTTCACCTTCACGATGCCGACGCCGTCGACGCGCAGTCGCTCAAGCAGCGCCAAGTCGGCGTCGAAATCCGGATTGGCAAGCGAGACGGAAAGCGCGATGCGGTCGCGGAAGCGGCCGCCGAGCAGGGCATGGACCGGCAGGCCGAGCAACCTGCCACGGCAATCGTAAAGCGCCGTTTCAAGGGCGGCCTTGGCTTCCGGGTGGCCGGTCAGCGCGGCGTCCGCCCTGGCCATGATCGCCGGGATGTCGGCCGTGTCGGCGCCGACGACAACCGGCCGCAGATAGCGATCCAGGGCAGCGGCCGCCTGTTCGGCCGTGCCGGTGAAAACGCTCCACGGCGAGGCTTCGCCCCAGCCGGTGACGCCGCTGCGGGTCTCAAGGCGAACCAGCACGACTTCCACGTCACCCGCAACAAGGCCGGATCCGTGGTCACGCGGGGAGCTTACGGGAATGCGAAGATGATGGACGCTCAGCCGCTCAACCGGATCGGCCAAGCCGGCTGAACCCAGTAGTGTCGCTTGCCTTGCCGAAGCGCCCCGGACCATCTCAGGCAATCCATTCGGAGACCGGCGCATCGGCCTCGTGCAGCGGCTGGCAGACAACATCGACCAGCGTTGGCCCGTCATGGGCGACCGCCTGTTTGAGGACGCCGGCGAGCTGCTCCGGATCGGTGACCCGCCAGCTTTTCAGGCCGAAGGCCGCGGCAACGCCGGCGTGATCGGTTTCGTTGAAATCGACGGAATAATAACGCTCGCCGAAGCCGGCTTTCTGGCCGGCCTTGATCCAGCCAAAAACGCTGTTTGAAACGACGATGAAAGTGATGGGTAATTTATAGCGCATCACCGTTTCCAGCTCGCCGCAGGCAAAGCCGAACGAGCCATCGCCCATCATGGAGACCACCTTGACGCCGGGCCGGCCATAAGCGGCGCCGACTGCGGCGGAAAGCGAATAGCCGAGCGCCCCATGGGCCCGGTTGGAAAACACCGTCCTGCCGGTGCGGCGGATTTCATAAAACGCCGACAGATAGGGACAGGGTGTGCCGGGATCGGCAACAATGACGGCATCGTCGTCGAGAACGGCGCGCAGATCGGCAACCAGCCGTTCCGGCCGGATCGGCGTTTCCGATGATCGCGACAGCGTCTCGAACGCGGCCCATTTCTCAGCCCGCGCCACGCCGGCCCGCGCCGCGCCGCCATGCTTTGCGAGTGCTTGCCCGCCGTCCAGCACGCGGTTGAGCGCCGCCAGCGCCAGCCGCGCATCGGCGCAGATGGCAACGTCCGTTCGGTAATTGGCGCCGATCGCCATCGGGTCGCTATCGATATGGACGATTTTCGCAGCCGGGCCGGGCGAGCGCCAGCGCTCCGTCGTTACCGATCCGGCGCGGCAGCCGATAAAGACGACGAGATCGGCCTCGTCGACGATTGCCCGTGTCGCCGGCACGCCGCCATTGGAGCCGACGACGCCGACGGCATTGCCGTGCGTCTCGGCGATCGAGCCGCGGCCGGAGATTGTCGTGGCGACCGCGATGTCGAATCGCTCGGCCAGCCTGGCAAGTTCGCCATCGGCACCCGAGATCACCACGCCGCCGCCGCAGACGATGACCGGGCGCTTGGCGGCCACGAGTGCCGCCGCTGCCGCTTCCACCGCCGCTTCGTCCGGTCCCGCCGGCCAGGCCGGATAGGCGCCGTGGGCGGCATCGGCGAAGACATCATCCGGCGAGACGGCGGCCTTCTGGACATCGAAGGGCAGACCGAGATGCGCCGAACCGGGCCGGCCTGTCGTCATCGCTCGGAACGCCGCCCGCACCATGCGCGGTAACATGCCGGCCTCGGTGATGACGCTGTTCCACTTGGTCAGCGGCCGCATCAGGGCGTCCTGGTCGAGTTCGGTCAGCGGATAGCGGCCGCGCGAGGTTACCGAAACGTCCGATGTGATCGCCAGGACCGGCACGGAGGATTCATTGGCCTCCACCAGACCGGGCAGGATATAGGTCGCGCCGCCGCCGGACGGGCCTTCGCAGACGCCGACGCGGCCCGACACACGCGCATAGGCATCGGCCATATAGGCAGCCGAGCGCTCATCGCGCGTCAGGATGTGCTCCATGCCGTGGTCAAGACGATAGAGCGCGTCATAGAACGGCAGTGTGGTGTCGCCGCACAGCCCGAAAATATGCCTGACGCCATGCCCCTTGAGCATCTCCACCATGGCTTCCGCACCGCTCAGCGCATTGCCGGCAGCAACGTCCATGGGACCCTTTTCCTGCAACATCATCACGCTCAAACCTTGACCTCGGGCCGTGCAGACGGCATCTTCCATATCGGAATTCAATCCTGTATACAGCACCGTATGCTGAACGTGTCAATCGCGCCAGGCCTGTTGAAAGGGATTTATTGTTGACCAAGCTCGCGCCACGGGTCGACCGCATTCATGATGAAGTCCGGCAGATGGCGGTCGAGTATCGCTTCAAGCCGGGCGAACGGCTGAATGAAGGCGATTTGTCAAAAGAACTCGGCGTCAGCCGCACGCCGCTGCGCGAGGCGCTCAACCGGCTCGTCGCGGAGGGCTATCTGGCCTTCCGGCCCGGGCAGGGATTTTTCTGCCGCGGTCTTTCGCCCTCCGAAGTGTTCGATCTTTACGATGCCCGCGTGGCGGTCGAGGCGGCGGCGGCGCGCCTGTCCTGCGCCCGCGCCATGCCCGACGAGATCAAGCCGATCAGGGCCTTTATCAAGACCTCCGACCCGCATCTGAAACACCGCATTACCGACGAGCTTGTCACATTCGATGAAACGTTTCACATGCGTCTCGCGGCGCTGTCGCAAAACGCCGAACTGCAGCGCATTTTGTCCAATATCAACGGACGGATCCGCTTCGTGCGCTGCATCTATATGGAAAATCGCGACATCAGGAACGACGAACATTTGGCCATTCTCGACATGATCGAGGCCGGCGACGCCGATGCCGTCGAGCAGCTTGTCCGCAAGCATATCGAACGCCGCCGCGAGGAGATCAACGCCGCCGTCCGCGAGGGACTGTTCCGCCTGTACAGCGATGAGCCGGTCACGCTTTATGACGGCGCGGGCAGCAGCGAGCGGAAGGCATCGTGAAGGTCACCGGCGGCAAGACGGTCTATGGCGCCGCGCTCGGCATCATGATGCTGGAATCGCGCTTTCCGCGCATCCCCGGCGACATGGGCAACGCCGCAACCTGGCCGTTTCCGGTTCACTATGCCGTCGTTCCCGGCGCCTCGCCGGACCGTGTCGTGCGTAACCGGGCGGAGGGCTTGCTGGACGTTTTTCTCGCCGCCGGCCGCGACCTGATCGCCCGTGGCGCCGACGGCATCACGACCAATTGCGGATTTTTGTCGCTGTTCCAGCACGACCTCGCCGAAACGCTCGGCGTGCCGGTTGCGACGTCGTCGCTGATGCAGGTGCCGCTCGTCCAAAGCCTGCTGCCGGCCGGCCAACGGGTCGGTATTCTGACCATTTCAAAAAAAACACTGACGGCAGAACACCTGCAGCAGGCGGGCGCCGATCCTGTTACGCCGGTCATCGGCACCGACGATGGCGCCGAGTTTTCCCGCGTCATCCTCAACGACGAACTCGAACTCGATGTCGCCCTGGCGCGCAACGACAATGTCGAGGCGGCACGCCGGCTGGTCAGCGCGCATGACGATATTGGCGCGATCGTCCTGGAATGCACCAACATGACGCCCTATGCCGCCGACATCCGGGCCGCGACCGGCCGGCCCGTTTTCTCCGCCCATGATTTCGTTTGCTGGTTTCAGGCCGGGCTGCAACCGCGCAGATTTGAGGCTCCCGTCTAATCGCGCCAGCGGCGATGCATCCACAGCCATTGGTCGGGATGCTCGTGCACCCGGCCTTGGACGGCTTCTCCGTCGGCATCGCGATTTGCACGATTGAGATATCGTGTGATGAACCGCGAATGCCGTCTATTGGCACCAAACGAGAGTCCGGAAGAAACGCCGGCGACGGCGGCCAATCCGTCAGCGTTTTCCGGTCGCACAACAGAGCAGGCGATCAAAACCGTCGCAGTCGCACATTGCCGATGGCGCTTTAACGCCGTTTGGTCCAATCTGATTGTGTTGTATGACAGATGTCATCTTGCTAGAGGAATCGACCAACTGGCCGCGTTCGGGTTTTTGGCCCAAACTCAAAAAGAACGACCGCGGATAAAAACGAATAACGGGACAAAGGGGGGCGCGACGCGACAGCGCGCGGTTGAAACCGGTTCATGGAATATTTCGTTCAGCAGCTGATCAACGGCATCACCCTCGGCTCCATCTACGGCCTGATCGCCATCGGATACACGATGGTCTACGGCATCATCGGCATGATCAACTTCGCCCATGGCGACATCTTCATGATCAGCGCCTTTATTGCCCTCATTACCATTCTGGCGATCGGCGTGACCGGCGCTTCCAGCATCGCTTTCATTTTGCTGGCGCTGCTGATCGTGCTCGTCATCGCCATGACATTCACCGCCGCCTGGGGCTGGACGGTGGAACGTCTCGCCTATCGGCCCTTGCGTGGCTCGTTCCGCCTGGCGCCGCTGATCACGGCGATCGGCATGTCGATCGTCCTGCAGAACTTCGTCCAGATCTCCCAGGGCGCGCGGGTCAAGCCGCTGCAGCCGGTGATCTCCGGCGGCGTAACGCTGATGCGCGGCCAGACGGAAAACGGACCGATCGTCGTGCAGCTTTCCTATATGCAAATGATCATCATCATCACCACCATCGTCCTGATGGTGGCGTTTTCGCTGCTCATCGCCCGTACCCCGCTCGGCCGGGCGCAGCGCGCCTGCGAGCAGGATGCCAAGATGGCATCGCTGCTCGGCGTCAATGTCGACAGGACGATCTCGCTGACCTTCGTCATGGGCGCGGCGCTGGCCGCTGTCGCCGGGCTGCTTTTCGTGCTGTTTTACGGCGTCATCGATTTCTATATCGGCTTCGTGGCCGGCATCAAGGCCTTCACCGCGGCTGTCCTGGGCGGCATCGGCTCGCTGCCCGGCGCCATGCTCGGCGGTCTCCTCATTGGCCTGATCGAGACCTTCTGGTCGGGCTATTTCACCGTCGAATACAAGGATGTCGCCGCCTTTTCGGTCCTGGTGATCGTTTTGATCTTCCTGCCGTCCGGCCTGCTTGGCCGGCCGGAGGTTGAAAAGGTCTGAGAATGGCCGAAATCGACAAGATCGGCACCGCCGAAGCCCATAAATCACCCGGCCAGCAGGTCTTGGGCGAAGAACGCGCCGAGGCGCTGCGCGGCGAGCCGCCCACCGTACCGGAGCCGTCGACCATTTCGCCGTTGGCCGGCGCGGTCAAGGACGCCGCCATCGCCGCCGGCATCGCCGCCGCTTTGTTCCTCTTCTTCATCGGCCAGAAGACCGATCTGGTCACCGGCGGCCTCGGCCTGCGCTCGCGCTGGGGCGCCTTTATCATTGCCATAGCGGTCATTTTTGCCGGCCGGCTTACCATCAGCCTGCTTTTTTCCCAGCAATACAAGGTTGTCGAATTCGATCTGTCCGCCACGATCGGCAAGACGGTCGGCGCGCCGCTGGCCGCCAGGTTCGGCGGTCTCACCCGCTATTTCGGCACCGCCGCCCTGACCGCCGCCTTGTTTTATCCGTTTATCCTGCTGATCGGCTTTCCCCAGCAGGACAAGCAGTTCATCGATCTTGGCGTCCTCGTCCTCACCTACATCATGCTTGGCTGGGGCCTGAACATTGTCGTCGGCCTGGCCGGCCTGCTCGATCTGGGATATGTCGCGTTCTACGCCGTCGGCGCCTATTCCTTTGCACTGATCGCCCAGCACTTCGAGGTCGGCTTCTGGATCGCCCTGCCCGTCGCCGGCATGCTCGCCGCCATGTGGGGATTGATCCTCGGCTTTCCGGTGCTCAGGCTGCGCGGCGACTATCTGGCCATCGTCACCCTGGCCTTCGGCGAGATCATCCGCATCGTGCTGCTCAACTGGTATACCTTCACCAATGGGCCGGACGGCATATCGAACATTCCTGATCCGACGTTTTTCGGGCTGGAATTCAAGCGCGGCGACGAGAATCTGCCGGGTATTTTCGGCATGAAATACGATTCCGCCTACAAGCAGGCCTATTTCTACTACATCATCCTGATCCTCGCGCTGATCACAAATTTCGTGACATTGCGGCTGCGCAAACTGCCCCTCGGCCGGGCCTGGGAAGCCTTGCGCGAAGATGAAATCGCCTGCCGGTCGCTCGGCATCAACACCACCAACACCAAGCTGACGGCCTTCGCCATAGGCGCCATGTTCGGCGGCTTTGCCGGCTCGTTCTTTGCCACAAGGCAGGGCTTTATCTCGCCGGAGAGCTTCACCTTCATTGAGTCGGCGCTGATCCTGGCCATCGTCGTTCTTGGCGGCCTTGGCTCGCAGATCGGCGTCGTCATCGCCGCGATCGTGATGATCGGCGGCTTTGAACTTTTCCGCGAATTCGCCAATTACCGGATGCTCATCTTCGGCGGTCTCATGGTGATTATCATGGTCTGGCGGCCACGCGGCCTGATCACCGCGCGTGAACCCTCCGCGGTTCTGAAGGAAAAAAAGACAATCGGCGCCGATATGGTCGCGCAGGGCGAGGGTCACTGATGCACGCGAAGACCGAGCGTCAAGCAGCCGGCGGACGCTGGGATGTTGAGCCGGTTCTGACCGTTGAGCATCTGACCATGCGCTTTGGCGGCCTGGTTGCCATCAACGATCTGTCGTTCAATGTCGGGCGCGGCGACATCACCGCATTGATCGGTCCCAACGGCGCCGGCAAGACAACGGTCTTCAATTGCGTCACCGGCTTCTACAAGCCGACCGAGGGCCGCATCGTCATGCGCCACGGCCACGACGGTGCCGCGATCGCGGAAACCACCGCGCAAATCACCCGCTCAGGCGCGCAAATGGCGGCCACCGATGACGGCGCCGTGTTTCTTCTGGAGCGTATGCCCGACTTTGTGATCGCCAAGATCGCCAAGGTTGCCCGCACCTTCCAGAATATCCGCCTGTTCAGCGGCATGACGGTTCTGGAGAACCTGCTTGTCGCCCAGCACAACCCCTTGATGCTGGCTTCCGCCTTCACCATCGGCGGCATTTTCAACATCCCGAGCTACCACCATGCCCGCGACCGGGCGATGGAAAAGGCCGCCTACTGGCTTGACCGAATCAGGCTGACGGACCGCGCTGACGATCCCGCCGCCGACCTGCCCTATGGCGCTCAGCGGCGGCTGGAAATCGCCCGCGCCATGTGTACCGAGCCGCATCTTTTGTGCCTCGACGAACCGGCCGCCGGCCTCAATCCGCGTGAAACGGCCGAACTCAACGCGCTGCTGGAATTCATTCGCACCGATCACGATACTTCGGTGCTGTTGATCGAGCACGACATGGGCGTCGTCATGGAAATCTCCGACCACATCGTCGTCCTCGATTACGGCGAGAAGATTTCCGACGGCTCGGCCGACTTCGTCCGCACCGATCCGAGCGTCATCGCCGCCTATCTCGGCGTCGACGATGAAGAGGTCGACGAGGTCGAAAGCGCCCTTGATGAAACGCAAGCGCCCGCCGCCACCGCGCCATCAGCCACGCCATCGGCAAGCACCGCGCCGGCTCTGGACAAATCCGCCGCCACAAAGCCGCAGGGCCTGGCGGAGCCGCGCGGCGGCGCCGCCGATGATCTGAAGAAGATCAAGGGGATCGGCCCTCAGAACGAGGCCCGTCTCAACGCGCTGGGTGTCTACCATTGACACAGGCGGAAGTCGACTGGGTCGGCGATCACCTGTCCTTTCCCGGCCGCATCGAGCGCGAGGACTGGGTCGGCCAGGCCGGCATCCTGAAGGATGCCGGCGACGGACCGGGAGGCACCTCATGAGCAGACCCAACGGCAATGGACCGCTGCTGTCGGTACACGGCGTCGAGACCTACTACGGCAAGATCATCGCGCTGCGCGGCGTCGATGTCGCCGTTCATGAGGGCGAGATCGTCACGCTGATCGGTGCCAACGGCGCCGGCAAGTCGACCCTGATGATGACGATCTGCGGCAATCCGCAGGCGCGCGCGGGCCAGATCGTCTTTGACGGCGAGGACATCACCCACTTGCCGACCCACGACATCATGGCAAAATCGATCTCACAGGCGCCCGAAGGCCGCCGCATCTTTGCCCGCATGACGGTCCTGGAAAATCTGCAAATGGGCGCCGCGATCATCGGCTTTGAGACGCTTGACGAGGATCTGGAGCGCGTCTTCACGCTGTTTCCGATCCTGAAAGAGCGCGCCAGCCAGCGCGGCGGCACCTTATCGGGCGGCGAGCAGCAGATGCTGGCGATCGCCCGCGCCTTGATGAGCCGGCCGCGCCTGCTGCTGCTCGATGAACCCTCGCTCGGCCTGGCGCCGATGATCGTCAAGCAGATTTTCAATGTCATTCGCGAGCTTAACCAAAACGATGGCCTGACGGTCTTTCTGGTCGAGCAGAACGCCTTTCATGCGCTGCGCCTGGCCGACCGCGGCTATGTCATGGTCAATGGCGAGATCACCCTCACCGGAACCGGCAGGGAGCTGTTGGCACGCGAGGAAGTCCGGGCGGCCTATCTGGAAGGCGGCGGGCATTAAATGAGTGGGTTTTGGGCATGATCTGGGAAGTCTCGCTGATCGAGTTCATCTTCATCACCGGCATTGTCGGCGGCGGCGCGGCATGGATGACCGGCCGGGCGACAGCGCTGACATGGAGCCCGTGGA
This sequence comes from uncultured Afifella sp., assembly GCA_945787495.1. Classification (GTDB taxonomy): domain Bacteria; phylum Pseudomonadota; class Alphaproteobacteria; order Rhizobiales; family Afifellaceae; genus CALZIL01. Next base: position 10,618 of record CALZIL010000034.1, read on the forward strand.
CGACTCTTGTCATCTATATCCTGCTTTTGACGCTGGCCTTGCGGTTCATCCATTTCAGCCTGTTTTCCGGCACTTTCCTGCTGCCGTTTTCGACCTTTGCCACCGGTTTTTACTATTATGCCGTCGATTTCATCGTCCTCACCGCTTTCGCCGCGTTTGGCCGGCGCAAGACCCGTGCGGCACAGATGGCAACCCAATATGGCTTCCTGTATGAGCGCACCGGCCCGCTCGGCTGGCGGCAGCACTCGTGAGGCATCAGGCGGGGGTGCGACAAATGTTGTCGTTCCAGTTAGTTAGAAGCCATATCTTTCTGCCACGAAATCGGCTTAAATAAACGCCAAACGCGGCGCTTGCGCCTCGTTGAACCGTCATTCGGCGCCGAAAATCAGTATTGCTGGCGTCTGAATTGTTAAGACCAACAAATGGGAGACATCATGAAAAAGTCACTTCTGGCAGGCGTCGTCCTGTCCTTCGCATTTTCCGGCGCGGCCTGGGCCGATATCGTCATTGCCGTGGCCGGGCCGATGACCGGCCAGTACGCCTCCTTCGGTGAACAGATGAAGGCCGGCGCTGAACAGGCCGTTGTCGACCTCAACGCCGCCGGCGGCGTATTGGGCCAAAAGCTCGTCCTGGAAGTCGGCGATGACGCCTGCGATCCCAAACAGGCTGTTGCCGTTGCCAACCAGATGTCCGGCAAGGGCGTCGTTTTCATGGCCGGGCATTTCTGCTCCGGTTCCTCGATCCCGGCTTCCGCCGTCTATGCCGAGGAAGGCATCGTCCAGATTTCGCCGGCTTCGACAAATCCGAAATTCACTGACGAACGCCCCAACGCCGACGGCGGCACCTATCGTGTCTGCGGCCGTGACGATCAGCAGGGCACGGTTGCCGGTGCGTTCCTGAAAAACAACTTCTCCGACAAGAAGGTCGCCTTCGTCCACGACAAGACGGCTTACGGCAAGGGTCTCGCCGACGCCACCAAGGCGGCCTATGAAGCGGCCGGCGGCACACCGGCGCTTTATGAAGCCTATACGGCCGGCGAAAAAGACTACAACGCTCTCGTCTCCAAACTTAAAGCGGAAGGCATTGGCGTCCTTTATGTCGGCGGCTACCACACCGAAGCCGGCCTGATGGTCCGCCAGATGCGCGACCAGGGCATGGACACGGTGCTGGTCTCCGGCGACGCGCTGGTCACCAGCGAGTATTGGGCGATCACCGGAGATGCCGGCGAAGGCACGCTGATGACGTTCTCTCCGGACCCGCGCAAGAATCCCGGTGCCGCTGATCTCGTCAAGACGTTCCGCGACAAGGGCGTCGAGCCGGAAGGCTATGTCATCTACACCTATGCCGCGATCCAGGCCTGGGCGCAGGCGGCCACCACGGCTGGCAAGACCGACTATGACGCCGTCATCCCGGCGCTCAATGACGGAAAATTCGCAACGGCCCTCGGCGACCTGTCCTTCGACGACAAGGGCGACGTCACCCTGCCTGGCTACGTCTTCTACGAGTGGAAGGGTGGCAATTACGATTACCTGCAGAACTGATCTGCGCAATCAGCGCGGCCAAGCGGCCGTCTGAGATGACCATCGACCCCGGCGCGGCCTTGCCCCGCCGGGGTTTCTTTTCACGCAGCCCCGATCATGGCAGGCTCGTACCGTCATGAACGCCCCCATACTTCCCGCTGGTATCCGCATTGGCCACGCCGCCGACCCGGCTCTCAAGTCCGGCGTCACTGTCATCCTGCCCGATGAACCGGCCATCGCCGGCGTTCACGTTGCCGGTGGCGCACCCGGCACTCGCGAAACGGATTTGTTGAAGCCGGAAAGTACCGTGGAACGAGTCGATGCGATCGTCCTGTCGGGCGGTTCGGCATTCGGCCTTGCCGCCGCCGACGGCGTCACCGCCTGGCTCGCCGATAAGGGCCGCGGCTATCAGGTCCGCTCCGTGCACGTCCCGATCGTGCCGGCGGCGATCCTGTTCGATCTCTTAAATGGCGGCGACAAGAGCGCCATGCCGGGCATCGGCGACAAATCCGCCGGCGCACCCTATTTCGATCTCGGCTGGCAGGCTTGCGAGGCGGCAGAGCCGCGGACCGCTCAAGGCACGGTCGGCGCCGGAACCGGCGCCACGACGGCCGATCTCAAGGGCGGCTTCGGCGCTGCCTCCAGTAATCTTTCCAGTGGCGCGGTCGTCACGGCGCTGGCCGCCGTCAACGCCGCTGGCCGCGTGACGTTCGGCGACGGCCCACATTTCCGCGCCGCACCGTTTGAGCACGACGGCGAATTCGGCGGCCTCGGACTGCCGGCCAAACCACCTGCCGATACCGCCGTCACCAAACTTGACGCCCGGCCGCGCGCCAATACGACGCTTGCCGTCATTGCCACCGATCTTGCCTTGACCAAGGCGCAGGCGCGGCGGCTGGCGATCGCCGCCCATGACGGCATCGCGCTCGCCGTCCATCCGGCTCACACGCCGCTTGACGGCGACACGATCTTTGCCCTGTCTACCGGGGCCAGACCGCTTTCCGGCGATCCTCTGGCGGCACTGACCGAACTGGGGGCGGCAGCCGCAAGCACGCTTGCACGCGCCATCGCCCGTGCGGTTTTCGAAGCCACGCCCCTGCCGGAAGACACGGTTCCGGCTTGGCAAGAGCGCTTCGGAAACCTGGTAAAATAGCCTGAAACGAGAACAGGCGTTTCGATTCGGGCCGTTTTCTGATATAATTAATCCTCATAATACCGATCGAGACGATCGCCGGTTTGCACCATGGACCTCACTCTTGAGCCTGGCGACATTCGCATTTTGCGCATCATGCAGCGCGATGCCTCCCTTTCGATTGCCGAAATTGCCCGGCAAGCCGGCATGAGCCAAACGCCGGCCTGGCGGCGGATCAAGAAATTGAAGGAAGGCGGCGTCATCCGCGACATTGTCGCGCTCGTCGACCGGGAAGCCGCCGGCCTGCATTTCGTTTCCTATGCCTTCGTCAAGCTCAACGTTCCTTCGCGCCAGAACATGGAGACCTTCGACCGGCTTGTGAATCAATGGCCGGAGGTCCTGCTTTGCGAACGGGTCACCGGCGCGGTCGATTATCTGCTCAAGATTGTGACCGATGACATTCAGGCCTATGACTGGTTCCTGCGCAACAAGCTCCTGGACAATGAACTGGTCAGCGATATCCAGTCGCGGATCGTCGTGGCGACCGTCAAGGATACGCCCGCTTTGCCGCTTCGCGAGAACTGAGACTCACCCCCAATGTACTTGATTTCATCCCTGGCCTGGCTTGGCCGGCTTGGCACCAGGGCTGTCGCCGCCAGCCTGCTTGCCGGTCTTCTCCTGCCGCAACTGGCCGTACTCGCCCGGCCGCTGCTGGCGCCGGCGGTTTTCACGCTTCTGATCGTCGCCTTCATCCGCGTTCCACGCGACCGGTTGCTCGATGCGGTTCGCCGTCCTGCCCCCTCCCTGACGGCGGCGCTGTGGATCATGCTCGTCGTGCCGGCGGCCTTCGCCTTCCTTCTTTATGGTTTCGGCATCGCCGAGGCCGCGCCGGGCCTGTCTCTCGGCATCTTCCTGATGCTGATCGCACCGCCAGTCGTCTCCTCACCTGCCTTTGCCGGCCTGATCGGCCTTAACGCCGTCCATTCGCTGGCGATCCTGGTGATTGCGATGGTGATCACGCCGCTGACCGCGCCGCTATTCGTCGCTGCGGTTCTTGATCAGTCCGTCAGCCTCGATCCGCTGACCATCGGCGCCCGCCTGTTCTGGCTGATGGCCGGTGCGGCCATTTCTGCCGTCATTTTGCGCCGGTTTGTCGGCTGGCAACGGATTGCCGCCAGCGGCGAACTGCTCGACGGCATCAATGTCGTCGTCCTGTTCGTCTTCATCGTCGCGCTGATGGGCGACACGGCCTTCCGGTTTCTGGATAACCCCTTGCGGATCACCTTTATCGTCGTCCTGACATTCGCCATTGCCGCCTTGATTCTCGGCGTTACGGCCGTCGTCCTGATTCGCTCCGGCCGGGCTGATGCGCTGACCGCCGGTCTGGCCGCTTCCAATCGCAATATGGGCCTTATGCCGGCCGCCGTCGGCGCCAGCCTGCCGCCCGACACATGGCTGTGGTTCGCGCTTGCGCAGTTTCCGATCTATCTCCTGCCGGCCATCATCAAGCCGCTCATTCCAAAATTGACCGGCAAAAAACCGGGCCCTCATCCGGGCTGATTGTGATCCGGCCCGCTCTGTGTTAGCGGCGGGCATTCGAAGACACCACCAGCCCGGTATCATGGTCCAGCCCCTGCGCATCGCCCCCTCGATCCTGTCCGCCGATTTTGCCCGGCTCGGCGCCGAAATTGCCGCCGTCGACGAGGCCGGCGCCGACTGGATCCATCTCGACGTGATGGACGGCCATTTCGTCCCCAATATCACCTTCGGTCCACAGTTCGTCGCCCATGCCCGGCCGGCGACGCAAAAGCATTTCGACGTCCATCTGATGATCGCACCGGCCGATCCTTATCTTGAAGCCTTTGCGGCGGCCGGCGCCGAAACGATCACCGTTCACGCCGAGGCCGGGCCGCATCTCGACCGCTCGCTGCAGACCATCCGCGATCTCGGCAAGCGTGCCGGCGTGGCGCTCAATCCGGCAACCCCGGCAGTGGCAATCGAACATGTGCTGGACCGGCTCGATCTCGTCCTTGTCATGACCGTCAATCCCGGTTTCGGCGGCCAGGCCTTCATTCCGGCCATGCTGGAAAAGATCGCTCAAGTGAAGGCGATGATCGCCGGCCGCGAGATTGATATCGAGGTGGATGGCGGTATCACGCCGGACACCGCCGGCGATGTCGCTCGCGCCGGCGCCAATGTGCTTGTCGCCGGGTCGGCCATCTTCAAGGGCGGGACAAGCGCCTATGCCGGCAATATCGCGGCGATCCGGACGGCGGCCGAAGCGGCACGCGGCGAAAGCTGCTGAAATGCTGACAGTGCTGGTCTCACGCGCCAGATCGGCGACGGCTGCACTTGCCGTCATTCTCGGTGTTGTTCTTGGGCTCGCACAAGCTGACGCCGGCGATATCGCCCAACGCGACATTATCGGTTTTTCCGCCTCCGGCGTGCATTTCGCCTTTGAAGAATTTGGCACTCAGGACGGATCAGGATTTGCCTACAGCAATATTTACATCATCGACGTGTCGACCGATTCCTGGCAGCCGGGAACACCTTTTCGCGTTCGTCTTGAAGACGAAACGGCAAGCCTTGAAACTGCCCGCACCCAGGCGCAGAGCATGGCTGAGCCGATCCTCGACCAGCTTGCGATCGGCGCGCCGCCTGTTCATGCCGCGTCCAATCCGGTGACCGAGACAAGTGCCGATCCCCATCATGTGACGATCAATCCGCGGCCCGTCCTGCCGGCAATCGACGATCCGATTTCTTTCACCTTGGTGACTTATCGCCTGGCCGGCAGCGAAACCTGCGAGCCCTTCGGCCCGATGAAGGGCTTCAGACTGTCGGCGGAACGCCTGTCGGAAACCGGCGATGCTGTCCTGCTGCACAAGGACACGGCGATCCCGCAAAGCCGCGGCTGTCCGCTGGACTACCGTATCGCCGACATTTTCACGTTCTACCCGGAAGGCGGCGCACCGGTTTTTGCCGCCCTGATCCAGATTATCGCGGTAGGCTTTGAAGGCCCCGACGGCCGCTTCATGGCGGTAACAGGCACCCTGCCCAACTGACACGATGCGCTGACATTTATTCCTTGCCCGCATCGGCAGTGCGTTTGTTTATCGCTATCGCCGGCCAGATAATTCGTTGCCGCCGCACGCAAGCTGACGGCAATAACGGGCCCGGCATCCGAGGCCATTGCCGGCTTGCACCGCCCCTGCTATGCCGCGCTCATGTCATTGACCGACGCTGCAGGGGGCAACCGATGATTCCGCGCTATTCGCGCCCGGAGATGACCGCCATCTGGTCGGCGGAAACCAGATTCCGCATCTGGTTCGAGATAGAAGCGCACGCCATGTCGGCGATGGCCAATCTCGGCATCGTGCCAAAAAAGGCGGCGGAAACGGTTTGGGAAAAGGGCCATGGCGCCGTTTTCGATATCGCCCGCATCGAGGCGATCGAACGCGAAACCAAGCACGACGTTATCGCCTTTTTGACCCATCTGGCCGAGATCGTCGGGCCCGAGGCGCGTTTCGTCCATCAGGGCATGACCTCGTCGGACGTGCTCGATACCTGCCTCAATATCCAGCTGGCCCGCGCCGCCGACCTGCTGATCGCCGATCTCGACGAACTCCTGGACGCCCTGAAACGCCGCGCCCTTGAGCACAAGGACACGCTGACCATCGGCCGTTCGCACGGCATCCATGCCGAACCGACGACCTTCGGCATCAAGCTCGCCCAGGCCTATGCGGAGTTCCATCGCGCCCGCGGCCGCCTGCAATACGCCCATGCCGAAATCGCCACCTGCGCCATTTCCGGGGCCGTCGGCACCTTTGCCAATATCGATCCGCGCGTTGAGGCGCATGTCGCCGAAGAGATGGGCCTGCGGCCCGAAACGATCTCCAGCCAGGTTATCCCGCGCGACCGCCATGCGATGTTTTTTGCAACGCTTGCCGTCGTCGCCTCTTCCATCGAACGGCTGGCGACGGAAATTCGCCATTTGCAGCGCACCGAGGTTCTGGAGGTGGAGGAATATTTCTCGCCCGGCCAGAAGGGCTCCTCGGCCATGCCGCACAAGCGCAATCCAGTCTTGTCGGAAAACCTGACCGGCCTCGCCCGCATGGTCCGCGCCTATGCCGCCCCGGCGATGGAAAACGTCGCGCTCTGGCACGAGCGCGACATCTCGCACTCATCGGTGGAACGCATGATCGGCCCGGACGCCACGATAACGCTCGATTTTGCGATCGCCCGGCTCACCGGCGTCGTGGAAAAGCTGGTCGTCTATCCCGATCGCATGAAGGCCAATCTCGACCGCCTTGGCGGCCTTGTGCACTCTCAAAGGGTGATGCTGGCGCTGACCCAGGCCGGCACTTCGCGCGAGGACGCCTATCGCCTTGTCCAGCGCAATGCCATGAAGGTCTGGGAGGACGGCGCCGATTTCCTGACCGAGCTGCTGGCCGACAAGGAGGTCACCGATGCGTTGGGCGAAGCGGGTATCCGCGAGAAGTTCGACATGGGCTACCACACCAGACATGTCGACACGATCTTTGAGCGGGTGTTCGGTTAGAAAGCAGTCCTAGTCGCGGGCGCTGGCGATCAGCGCCTTGGCGCCGGCGGTCAGATAGCCGACGTCTGAATTGAGTGCGATCAGCCCAAAGCCCATCGCGGCATAGCGTTTGAACATAACCCCATCCATGGCCAGGGTCGCGGCGATCTTGCCTGCCTGCCGTGTCCTGGCGGCGATATCGGCGATCGCCGTCATCATGTCTTCCAGCGTCGGGTCGACCGTCTGGCCGCCGCTCCAGGCGATGGAAAAATCGGCCGGGCCGACGAAAACGCCGTCGATACCGTCGACGGCGAGAATTTGGTCCAGTATGTCGACCGCTTCGCGCGTTTCCACCATCGCCAGCGCCAGCGTGTCGGCATTGGCGTTCTCCAGATAGGCCTGTTGCGAGGCGGCGCCGTGCAGCGCCACTGCCCGGTGCGGACCCCAGGAGCGGCCGCCCACCGGCGGGAATTTCATGGCCGCGGCAAAAGCACGGGCATCGTCGATCGAATTGATCATCGGCGCAATGACCGCCGACGCACCCATATCAAGCGCCCGGCTGGCAAAGGCGAAATCACCGACCGGAACGCGCACGATCGCCGGCACGCCGCCAAGCCGCACCGCGCCGATGCCGCGCAGGACGCTGTCGACACCATGAAAGCCATGCTGCATGTCCAGCGTCACCGCGTCGAAACCGGCCCGCGCGCAGGTCTCCGCGACCAGCGCTTCGGGGATGGCCGACCAGGCTGTCAGCAGCGTTTCGCCGGCGCGCAACTGCACCGCAAGGATGTCGGCCATCAAAGCACCTTTTCTCGTCGGGCGATGATCCGGGTCAGCGGCTCAGCCTTCGTTTTCGACCTGCCTGATCGCCTCTTCCATCAGGTCGTCCATGGTGCGGCGAAGCTGATGGTCGGACTGATCGATGCCGGCGGCATCGAAATCGGCGCGGATCTTGCGGAAGACGTCTTCATCGCCCGGTTCCTCGAAATCGGAACGCACGACTTCGCGCGCGTAAGAATCCGCGTCCTCGCCGGATTTGCCCAGGAGTTCCGCCGCCCAAAGTCCCAGAAGCTTGTTGCGCCTCGCCTCCGCCTTGAACCGCAATGCCTCGTCATGGGCGAATTTGTTTTCGTAGGCGTCCTTGCGCTTGTCGAATGTCGTCATGGCCATCTCGTCCTCATACCCGAAGGGTCTGTCACATTCCTATCGGCGCAATCGCCGCGACGCAACGGCGACGCATCGCCGCCGGAAAAAAGGCGCTGTTCACACGACCGTCCAGGCCGCTGTTTTCGCCTGCTGTTTCGATTGTGTCGCAAGGGTGTTTCCGCTAGGTTCCGCTCCGCAACAATGGGTGCCATCAATACCGGCCGATCACACTGGCCGGGGTGCTCATTCACCCGGTGCCATTTGAACCCTGTTTCCGTTTCAACCACTCCGATTGATGAAAGCCATGAACCGTCGCCGCCGCATTTACGAAGGCAAGGCCAAGATCCTCTATGAGGGTCCGGAGCCGGGCACCCTGATCCAGCATTTCAAGGATGACGCCACCGCCTTCAACAAGAAGAAGCACGAGATCGTCGACGGCAAGGGCGTCCTCAACAACCGGATTTCCGAATATATCTTCAACCACCTGAATGCCATCGGCATTCCGACCCACTTCATCAAGCGGCTCAATATGCGCGAGCAGCTGATCCGCGAAGTGGAGATCATTCCGCTTGAAATCGTCGTCCGCAACGTCGCCGCCGGCTCGCTGTCAACGCGCCTGGGGATCGACGAGGGCACGCCGCTGCCCCGTTCCATCATCGAGTTCTATTACAAGAAAGACGAACTCGATGATCCGATGGTGTCGGAAGAACACATCACCGCCTTCGGCTGGGCCAGTCCGCAAGAGATCGACGACATGATGTCGCTGGCGATCCGCGTCAACGATTTCCTCTCCGGTCTGTTTGTAAGCGTCGGCATCCGCCTCATCGATTTCAAAATCGAATGCGGCCGGCTTTACGAAAACGATATGATGCGCATTGTCGTGGCCGATGAGATCTCACCTGATTCGTGCCGGCTGTGGGACGTTGAATCCGACGAAAAACTCGACAAGGACCGCTTCCGCCGCGACATGGGCGGCCTGCTGGAGGCCTATCAGGACGTCGCCCGCCGCCTCGGTATCCTCAACGAGAACGAGCCTGTCGCCGGCACTGGTCCGGTATTGGTCAAATAAAGCGGCAGGCCGATGAAAGCCCGCATCATCGTCACCTTGAAGCAAAGCGTTCTGGACCCGCAGGGCCAGGCGATCGAGGGCGCGCTCGCCGCCCTTGGCTTTGACGGCGTCGGCTCGGTGCGCCAGGGAAAAATCATCGACATCGAACTCTCCGACCCGGCCGATGCCGAGACCCGGCTGAATGCCATGTGCGAGAAGCTCCTGGCCAATACGGTGATTGAGGATTACCGGGTGGAGATGGTCGAGTAGCCGATGAAATCCGCCGTCATCCTTTTCCCCGGCACCAACCGCGAGCGCGACATGATCGCGGCGCTGAAGAAGGTCACGGATGCCGAGCCGGCCATCGTCTGGCACGCCAAAACCGCCCTGCCCGACGGCCTTGACCTGATCGTCCTGCCCGGCGGCTTTTCCTATGGCGACTATCTGCGCGCCGGCGCCATTTCGGCACGCTCGCCGATCATGCGCGACGTGGTGCACCGCGCCGAGGCCGGCGTGCCCGTGCTCGGCGTCTGCAACGGCTTCCAGGCGCTGTGCGAGGCCGGCCTGCTGCCCGGCGTGCTGATGCGCAACGCCTCGCTGAAATTCGTCTGCCGCGAGGTAAGGCTTGAGATCGTCAATGCGCAGACCGCCTTCACCCATCTTTACCGGCCCAGCCAGGTCATCCGCTGCCCGGTCGCCCATCATGACGGCAATTATTTCGCCGACGAGGCAACGCTCGACCGGCTGGAAGCGGAGAGCCGCGTCGTCTTCCGCTATGCCCAGGGCAGCAATCCCAACGGCTCGCAGCGCGATATCGCCGGCATCATCAATGAGGCCGGCAATGTGCTCGGCATGATGCCGCATCCCGAAGACCTGACCGATCCGCTGCACGGCAGCACCGACGGGCTGGCGCTGTTCCAGAGCATCGCCACGACAGCGCAGGAGAAAGCCGCGTGAGGACACTGATCGTCTCCGGTTATGTCGCAGCTCTCGCAACCGCCCTCGCCGCCTGCACGACCCGCGCGCCGGACTATCTGGAATACGCCGCTTATCAGGACACCAATACGGTCGCGAGCCGCATCACCGAGCGTGTCGGCGCCTGCTGGTTTGAGGACGGCAACGACGCCTTCGCCCGTTTCGCCTATGCGCCCGAACTCAATTCCTTTTCCGGCAAGCCACGCATTCTCATCGTGCCCAAGAACAACCCCGCCGGCCTGCCGCAGCTGGTCATCGAGGTGTCCGAAGGCAAGCGCGCCACCGTCGTCAAATTGTTCGGGCCGCTGCTCGCCACCGCCCGCGGCACCGCCATCCAGCGCGACGTGGAACGCTGGGCCGATGGCGGCACGGATTGCAGCTGATGCTGAAGAACGAAATCGCCATCACGCCGGAACTCGTCGCCGATCTCGGCCTCAAGCCGGATGAATACCAGCGCGTTCTCGACCTCATCGGCCGCGAGCCGAGCCTGACGGAACTGGGTATTTTTTCCGCCATGTGGAACGAGCACTGTTCCTACAAATCTTCCAGGAAATGGCTGCGCACCCTGCCGACGACGGGACCACGTGTCGTTTGCGGGCCGGGTGAAAATGCCGGCATCGTTGATATCGGCGACGGCCAGGTCGCCGTCTTCAAGATGGAGAGCCACAACCACCCCTCCTATATCGAGCCCTATCAGGGCGCGGCGACCGGGGTGGGCGGTATTTTGCGCGACGTTTTCACCATGGGCGCGCGGCCGGTGGCGGCGCTCAATGCGCTCCGCTTCGGTGCGCCGGACCACCCGCGCACCCGCCATCTGGTCGCCGGTGTCGTCGCCGGCATCGGCGGCTACGGCAATTCCTTTGGCGTGCCGACGGTCGGCGGCGAGGTCAATTTCCACCCCCGCTATAATGGCAATTGTCTGGTCAACGCCTTTGCGCTGGGCATCGCCGATGCCGACAAGGTCTTTTATTCCAAGGCCGAGGGCGTCGGCCTGCCGGTGGTTTATCTCGGCGCCAAGACCGGCCGCGACGGCGTCGGCGGCTCGACCATGGCCTCGGCCGAGTTCGCCGACGATGCCGACGAAAAACGTCCGACCGTGCAGGTCGGCGATCCGTTCACCGAAAAGCGCCTGCTGGAGGCCTGCCAGGAACTGATGGCGACCGGCGCCGTCGTCGCCATCCAGGACATGGGCGCGGCCGGCCTGACCTGTTCGGCGGTGGAAATGGGCGCCAAGGGCGATCTCGGTGTCCGGCTCGATCTCGACGCCGTGCCGACCCGCGAAACCGGCATGAGCGCCTATGAGATGATGCTCTCAGAAAGCCAGGAGCGCATGCTCATGGTGCTGAGGCCGGAAAAGCGCGCCGCGGCGGAAGCGGTATTCAAAAAGTGGGACCTCGATTTCGCCGAGGTCGGGCAAACCACCAATGATCTGCGCTTCCACGTCCTGCGCCACGGCGAAGAGGTCGCGAACCTCCCCATAAAGGAACTCGGCGACGAGGCACCCGAATACGACCGGCCGTGGAGCGAGCTGCAAAAGCCGGCGGTGCTCGCCGCCGATACCGTCGCCGAACCGGCCGATTATGGCCAGGCTCTCTTACAACTCATCGCCGCGCCCGATCTTTGCTCGCGCCGCTGGGTCTGGGAGCAATACGACTATCTGGTGCAGGGCAATACCGTTCAGCGGCCGGGCGGCGACGCCGCAATCATCCGTGTCGACGGCACCAACAAGGGCCTTGCCGTGGCGGTCGACGTGACGCCGCGCTATGTCGAGGCCGATCCGCGCGAGGGCGGCAAGCAGGCCGTCGCCGAGGTCTGGCGCAACCTGACCGCCGTCGGCGCCGAACCGCTCGCCATCACCGACAATCTCAATTTCGGCAATCCGGAAAAGCCGGACGTGATGGGCCAGCTCGTCGCTGCCATCAAGGGCATTGGCGCGGCCTGCGAGGTGCTGGCCTTTCCCGTCGTCTCCGGCAATGTCTCACTCTACAACGAGACCAGCGGCGAGGCGATCCTGCCGACCCCGGCAATCGCCGGCATCGGCCTGTTGCCGGATGTGGCGCAAAATGCCGGCATTGCCCTTGAAGACGACGGCGATGTCATCCTGCTTGCCGGCGCGCTGACCGGCTGGCTCGGCCAGTCGATTTATTTGCGCGAAATTGCCGGTCGCGAGGATGGCGGGCCGCCGCCGGTCGATCTGGCCGCCGAAAAGCGCAACGGCGATGCGATCCGCAAACTGATCCGCGCCGGCCGCATCACCGCCTGCCACGATATTTCAGATGGCGGGCTGCTCGTGGCGCTGGCCGAAATGGCGATGGCCGGCGAGCGCGGTGCCAACATTCACGCGCCGGAAGGTGCCGCACCGTTACACGCCTTGCTGTTCGGCGAGGACCAGGGCTGTTATCTCCTCGCCGTGGCGGCCGAAGAGGCGGAGGCCGTCATCGCCGCATTGCAGAATGATGACGTGCCGGTGCAGCGCCTTGGGACCGTCGGCGGCGCCGATCTGGTCGTTGAAGGCACCCTGGCGGTTCCGGTCAAGACCCTGCGCACCGCCCATGAGAGCTGGTTTCCCGCCTATATGGGCGAAATCTGATGAAATCCGCCATCGCATATCGACTGTTCACAGCGGCCGACAATGGATTGACGTGCCGGGGCGCGATCACCACATTTGTGCCCACGACATCCGGCGCGCATTTCTAGCGTGCGGGAAAGGGAGCCACTGCCATGCCGATGAATGCCAGCGCGATCGAAAAGCTGATCAAGGACGCCTTGCCGGACGCGAGCGTGACGATCCGCGATCTGGCCGGCGATGGCGACCACTATGCCGCCGAAGTCGTCTCCGAGTCGTTTCGCGGCAAGTCCCGCGTTGAGCAGCACCAGATGGTCTATGAAGCGCTGAAGGGCAATATGGGTGGCGCCCTGCATGCGCTGGCTTTACAGACCAACGCGCCGGACTAGACTTACCACCAACGAAATTCCGATAGCCGGACCTTGTCCCCGGCGCATCGAAAGGACCCAGATACATGACTGCCATCAATGAATGGATCGACGGCCAGGTGAAGGCCAATGACGTGGTGCTCTTCATGAAGGGCACGCCGGCCTTTCCGCAATGCGGCTTTTCCGGCCAGGTCGTGCAGATCCTCGATTATCTCGGCGTCACCTATTCCGGCATCAATGTGCTGGATTCCGACGACCTGCGTGAGGGCATCAAGACGTTTTCCGACTGGCCGACAATCCCGCAGCTCTATGTCAAGGGCGAGTTTGTCGGCGGCGCCGACATTATCCGCGAAATGTTCCAGGCCGGCGAGTTGCAGACCCATATGGCCGAAAAAGGCGTCGCCAAGGCCACCGCTGATTGAATCCCGAACAAACACAAGCCGACACGAAAAAGGCCGCCCGAAGGCGGCCTTTTTGAGAATCCGGTCTGTTTCGCCGGCCAGATTGACCATTCAGCGCGAATAGAATTCCACCACCAGGTTGGGCTCCATCACCACCGGATAGGGCACGTCGGCAAAGGCCGGCACACGATTATAGGCCGCCACCATCTTGTTGTGGTCGACATCGATGTAGTCCGGCACGTCGCGCTCGGCCAGATCGACCGCTTCCAGCACCATGCCGATCTGCTTGGCCTTGTCGCGCACTTCAATGACATCGCCGACCTTGCAGCGGTAACTCGGAATGTTGACGCGCTTGCCGTTGACCTTGATGTGGCCGTGATTGACGAACTGCCGGGCGGCGAAGACCGTCGGCACGAACTTAGCCCGGTAGACGATCGCATCGAGGCGCGATTCCAGCAGTGCGATCAGGTTCTCCGACGTATCGCCGCGCAGATGCGAGGCCTGCTGATAGGTCCGGCGGAACTGCCTTTCGGTGATATTGCCGTAATAGCCCTTT
>CALZIL010000035.1:0-15391 GCA_945787495.1 uncultured Afifella sp.
CACCCGTGACAACACAACAAAGAGCGCTGGTGGCATTGCCGCCCTGGCCGACCAGCTGCCCGGCGCCGTGGTCGTCATCGGCAACGCCCCGACAGCGCTGTTTCGTGTCCTGGAACTGGCGGCCGATCCGGATCAACGCCCGGCGCTGGTTCTCGGTTTTCCGGTCGGCTTCATCGGCGCGGCGGAATCCAAGGCAGCGCTCATCAACAACACCATTGGCCTGCCATTCATCGCCCTCAAAGGCCGCCGCGGCGGCAGTGCCATGGCCGCCGCGGCCGTCAACGCCTTGATTGTTGCGGAGCCGAAATCATGACAGGCCGTTGGTTGTCGATCATCGGCATCGGCGAGGACGGGCTTTCCGGCCTCACCGCCGCGGCACGAACGCTGCTGGACGCTGCGGACGTTCTGATCGGCGGCGAACGCCATCTGGCAATGATCCCCGATGACGGCCGCGAGCGCCACACCTGGCCGACCCCGATGCAGATACTCATTGATGATATTGCCCGGTTTCGCGGCCGCCCGACCGCCGTACTTGCGAGCGGCGATCCGATGTGTTTCGGAGTGGGGAAACACTTGGCCAAGCGTGTCCCCGCCGATGAATTGACCATCGTCCCGGCCCCGTCGGCATTCTCGCTCGCCGCTGCGCGGCTTACCTGGTCGCTGCCCGATACGACCTGTTTCACCCTGCATGGCCGGCCCGTCGAAACCCTGGCGTGTCATGTCTATCCCGGCGCAAAACTTTTGATGTTAGCCCATGGCCGGCAAACGCCCGGCGAAGTGAGCGCATGGTTGAAAAGCCACGGCTTTGGCAACAGCGAAATGACGGCGCTGGCCCATATGGGCAGCGACAAGGAAGCCCGCTTCGACGGCAGCGCCGATAACTGGGCCCACGACGTGCCCGACCTCAATACGCTGGCCGTCACCTGCATCGCCGGGCCGGAGGCAAGCTGGCTGCCGCGCAGCGCCGGCCTGCCCGATGAGGCCTTCGAGCATGACGGCAAGATGACCAAGCGCGAAACGCGGGCGCTCGCCATCGCCAGACTGATGCCGCATCCGGGCGCGCTGTTGTGGGATATCGGCGCCGGCTGCGGCTCGGTCTCTGTGGAGTGGCTTCGCGCCGCGCCACACGGCCAGGCGATTGCGCTGGAACCCGTCGCCGAACGCCGCGCTTTTGCCGCCCGAAACGCCGCTGCGCTCGGCGTGCCGCATTGCGATATCCGCAACGCGCGCGCGCCGGAGGACCTGGCCGACCTGCCAACGCCCGATGCCGTCTTTATCGGCGGCGGCCTTGCAGCCGAAACGGTTGAGCCGGCGATTGCCGCACTGAAACCCGGCGGCCGCCTCGTGGCCCACGCCGTGACGCTGGAAAGCGAGGCGGTGCTTCTGGCGGCCCATGCGGACCATGGCGGTGATCTGGTCCGTCTCTCCGTCGACCGGGTCGCGCCGATCGGTCCCTATCACGGCTGGCGGCCGGCCATGCCGGTGACGCAATGGGCGTGGGTGAAGGCCGGAGGGTTGCCTGGAGACGGGGCATGACCGGCAAGCTCTTTGGCCTCGGTGTCGGCCCCGGCGACCCGGAACTGATGACGTTGAAGGCGGTCCGGCTGTTGCAGCGCGTTCCGGTGATCGCCTATCCGGCCACCGGTGACGGCGACAGTTCCGCTCGCGCCATCGCGGCGCAATTCGTCCCGCCCGGCGCCACGGAAATCGCCATCAATGTGCCGATGCGCCCCGGCCGCATGCCGACGGAGGTCTATGACACCGCCGCCGAAGACATCGCCGGCCACCTCGCCGACGGCCGCGACGTTGCTGTGCTGTGCGAGGGCGATCCGTTCTTTTACGGCTCTTTCATGTATCTGCACGACCGGCTCGCCGGCCGCTTTCCGGCCATCGTCGTCCCCGGCGTTTCTTCACTGACCGCCTGCGCGGCGTCTTCAGGCCAACCACTTGCCGGCCGCAACGCGGTGCTGACGGTTCTGCCGGCAACGCTTGACGATGCGGACCTGACCAGACGGCTGCAAAACGTTGAAGCGGCCGCCATCCTCAAGGTCGGCCGTCACCTGCCACGGCTGCGCGCCGTGATCGAGGACTGTGGTCTGACGGCCCGCGCCATTTATGTGGAGCATGCCAGCCGGGTGGATGAAAAGGTATTGCCGCTGACTGAGACCAACAGCGGCGATGCGCCGTATTTCTCCATGATCCTGATCGCCTCGGATCGAGATGTTGATCGAAAACAGGCGCGTGGGTCATGAAAGCCGGACGCCCGGCTATCATTGTCCTGACGCCCGGCGGGCTGGTGAGCGCGCGCCGCATCGCGCAAGTTATCGACGCCGACATTCACGCGCGAACGGGAATCGATGGGGCCGATGAAACCTTCACCGAGGCGGCGGATCATCTTCGCGCGCTGTTTGCCGATAGCCGGCCGATCATCGGTCTTTGCGCCGCCGGCATCCTGATCCGTGCCGTCGCGCCGCTGCTCACCGACAAGCGCGCCGAGCCTCCGGTCCTGGCCGGCACCGAGGACGGCGCCAGTATCGTGCCGCTGCTCGGCGGTCATCATGGCGGCAATAATCTGGCGCGCCGGATTGCCGAAGCGCTGGATGGTCACGCAGCCATCACCACCGCCGGCGATAACCGCTTCGGTGTCGCGCTGGACGATCCGCCGGCCGGCTGGTCGCTGGCAAATCCGCAAGACGCCAAGGCGGTGATGGCCCGCTGCCTTGCCGGCGGCGCGCTGCGGCTGCAAGGCGATGCGCCGTGGCTGACACAAAGCGCATTGCCGTTTGACGTGGCGGGTGCTGACAGACTGGTCGCCACGGTCAAGGCTGACACGGGCGATGAAAAAACGCTCATCTTTCACCCACGCAAACTGGCGCTCGGCCTTGGCTGCGAGCGCGGAGCGGGTGCCGATGAAATCATCGCCCTGATCGAGACAGCGCTGGCCGCGACCGGCTTGGCGAAAAACGCCATCGCCTGTGTCGTTTCCATCGATCTGAAGGCCAACGAGGCCGCTATTCTTAAGGCCGCCGACCGGCTCGGCGTACCGGCGCGATTCTTCACTGCCGAAACGCTTGAAGCCGAAACACCACGCCTGGCCAATCCCTCGGCGGCCGTCTTTGCCGAAGTCGGCTGCCATGGCGTTGCCGAAGGCGCGGCGCTGGCCGCCGCCGGGCCGGACGGCAAGCTGGTCGTGCCGAAAACCAAAAGCCGCCGCGCCACCTGCGCCATCGCGCAAGCTACCGATGTGATCGCCACCGAAACGATTGGCCGGGCACGCGGGCGGCTGGCCGTTGTCGGCATCGGCCCCGGTGCTAGCGAATGGCTGACGCCCGAGGCCGGAGACCTTATCCGGTCGAGCGAAACCGTGATCGGCTATTCGTACTATCTTGACTTGATTGACTCCATGATCGCCGGCAAGACGCGCATCGATTCACCGCTCGGCGAAGAGGAAAACCGCGTCCGTGAAGCGCTTTGTCTGGCCGCAGAGGGGCGTGCTGTGGCGCTCGTCTCGTCCGGCGATCCGGGCATTTACGCCATGGCGAGCCTCGTCTTTGAGTGTCTTGATGCCGGCGGCCTGCCCGATGGCGCCCATCGCGCCGGGATTGTCGTCGCGCCTGGCATTTCCGCCTTTCAGGCCGCCGCCGCGCGTGCCGGCGCGCCTTTCGGCCATGATTTCTGCGCCATCTCGCTATCGGATCTGTTGACCCCCTGGCCGGCCATTGAGGCACGGATCAAGGCCGCCGCTGAAGGCGATTTCGTCGTCGCCTTTTACAATCCGGTCTCCAGCCGGCGCCGGCATCAACTGGCCGACGCCAAGGCGATCCTGCTGCGGAACCGCCCGGCCGACACGCCGGTCGTTGTCGCGCGCATGCTTGGCCGTGAGGGTGAAAGTATGACGACATTGCGTCTGCAAGACCTCGATCCGGAACGCGTCGACATGATGACCCTGGTTGTCGTCGGCTCCTCCGCGACCAGAACGACAAAGGTCGGCAACCGAGTCTACACGCCCCGCGGCTATGAAGCGAAAAGGACTGGCGGATGACCGCGCCCGGCGGAACCGTCCACTTCATCGGCGCCGGGCCCGGTGCGCCCGATCTCATCACCGTGCGCGGCCAGCGGCTGATCGAGCGCTGCCCGGTCTGCCTATATGCCGGATCGCTGGTGCCCGAAGCGGTGATCGCTTCGGCGCCCGAGGACGCCCGAATCCTCGATACCGCACCGATGACGCTCGATGAGATCATCGCCGAAATGCAGAGCGCCCACCGCGCCGGCCTCGATGTCGCCCGTGTCCATTCCGGCGATCCCTCGCTCTACGGCGCCATTGCCGAGCAGATCCGCCGGCTCAAGGCGCTCGGCATTGCCTATGACATCACGCCCGGCGTGCCGGCCTTCGCCGCGGCGGCGGCGGCGCTCGGCCGCGAACTGACCGTGCCGGGCATCGGCCAGACGGTAATCCTGACCCGCACGGCGATGAAATCCTCGGCCATGCCCGAGGGCGAGGATCTGGCAACTTTGGCGCAATCGGGCGCGACCCTGGCGATCCACCTTTCGGTCCGCAATCTCCTGGAAATCGAGCGGCAACTGACGCCCCGCTACGGCGCCGATTGCCCGGTCATCGTCGCCTACCGCGTCGGCTGGCCGGACGAACAGTTCATTCACGGCACGCTCGCCGATATTCGCGGCCAGGCCCGCGCCGCCAAACTGACCCGTACGGCGCTGGTTTTCGTTGGCCGCGCCCTTGGTGACAGCGATTTTCGCGATTCCGCCCTTTACGATGCCGGCCACGCCCATATTTTGCGACCGAAACGGAAAGCCTAGATCCCGTCAATGACATGGGCGAAGGAGCCCATCACCCCTCCGCGCCGCAAGCCGATTTCGCCCAGCGCTCCGCCATCCACCGTCTCGGCGGCGAACAGCCGCTCGGCTGCACCCTCGCTGACGATCGTTGAATAGTGGAATTCGTGCGCGCTTAAGGCCGCAGGAAACGGCGCATCGCCAAGCGGCCGCAGCCGCCGGTAGCCGAGGCTCAGTTGTCGTGCCTGAAAGCTGGTCACCAGCGGCAGCAACCCGGCCATGGCGTGACGGGTTCCATCGGCATCAATCAGCGCCTCGCCGAGCGCCATATAGCCGCCGCACTCGCCATAGATCAGCGCGCCGCGCGCCGCCGCTTGCAGGCCGGCTTGGAAATGTCCGGCTGCCGCCAGTTGCCCGGCATAAAGCTCCGGATAGCCGCCCGGCAGATAGACGGCATCGGCGGCGGCTGGCGGCGACTCGTCGGCGAGCGGCGAGAAAAAAGAAAGACTCGCGCCAGCGGCCTGCCAGTCAGACAAAAGATGCGGATAGGCGAAGGCGAACGCCAGGTCGCGGGCGACAGCCATGTTCTGACCGAGCGGCGGCATAGACGGGCGGCTAGAGACCTCCTCACCCTCACCGCCCGCAACCGAGCCGGCCAGATCCATTAGCCGGTCAAGCGCAACGCCATCGGTGACCACGTGGCTGGCACTTTCGATCAGCCGGTCGAGCGCCTCGTGTTCGCCGGCCTGGACAAGCCCCAGATGACGGGATTTCAGCGCCAATGCCAAGTCGCGGCGGACAAGGCCGAGAAGCGGCACATCGATCGCTTCAAAGCCTTCGCGGATCAGCGCCGCGTGCCGCTCCGATGCGACGCCATTGACGATCGCGCCGACAAGTTCAAAGCCTCGCGCCAGCTTAGCGAATCCCGCCGCGATCGCCGCGGCCGATTGCGCCAGGCTTTGCGCGGAGACAATGAGGACGACCGGCAGGCCGGTGATACGCGCCAGATCGGCGGTCGAGCCGGCACCGCCGGTGCCGCCGTCATAAAGGCCCATGACGCCCTCGATGATGACGAAATCTGCCCCGCGCGCCTGACCGGCAAGACGCGCCGCGATGCGGTCTTTTCTCATCGCCCAGGGATCGAGATTGATCGCATCGCGTCCGCTGGCGGCGGCCAGGAATCGCGGATCGATATAATCCGGCCCGCATTTTGTCGCCACGACCCGATGCCCGCGCGCCCGCAAGGCGGCGATGAGCCCCAGCGTGACGATGGTTTTGCCGCTATGGCTTGCGGCGGCGGCGACGATCAGTCCGCGCGGCGAGGGCGTTGTCATGTTTGCCGGCTCAGGCCGTGCGATCGGCGTCGGCTGGCGCTCTTGTGCCAAGCGGATCGGTGGTGAGCTTGCGACCGTTAATGGCGCCGAGCCAGTCAAGCGCCGCCCTCAGTTTGACGACCGTACCGACGACAACAAGCGTCGGCGGCGCCAGGCCGGATTGCTCAACCGCCCCGGCGGCTTCGCCCAGCGTCGTCTCCAGCACCTTTTGCGCCTCGGTCGTTGCCGCGCTGATGATCGCAACCGGCTCGCCGGCCTCGCGCCCGACGGCCATGAGGTTGTCGGCGATCGTTTTCAGATGCTTGATCGCCATATACATGACGATGACCGGCGCGCCGCGGGCAACGCCTCGCCAGTCGATCGAGGACGGCGTCAGCCCGCTCTGGTCATGGCCGGTGAGGAACGTGACGGCGTGATTGACGTCGCGGTGCGTGACCGGAATGCCGGCATAGGCAAGACCGCCGATCCCCGCCGAAATGCCCGGGATCACCCGGAACGGGATACCGTGTTCGACCAGCGCCAGCGCTTCTTCGCCGCCGCGGCCGAAAACGAACGGATCGCCGCCCTTCAGTCGGCACACCCTTTTGCCGTCCCGCGCCAGTTGCACCAGCCGCAGCGAAATGTCGCGCTGCTTGGCTGACGGCTTGCCGCCGCGTTTTCCGGCATATTCAACGACCGCGCCGGTCCGCGCCATGTCCAGGATCCGCCGATCGACGAGCGCGTCATAGACAATGACGTCGGCCTGGGCGAGCGCATTGGCGGCATGCAGCGTCACAAGGCCCGGATCACCCGGTCCGGCGCCGGCAAGCCAGACCCAACCGGGCTCGAAGACCGGCAGCCCGTTGAGCAGCGGATGATTGGTTGTCTCCGTCATGGCGCCCTTCATACTGTGCCGCACCGGCGCGCGAAAGCGTCATTGGTTGCCGGCACTGCCGGGGCTATAGCTTTTCCCATGGCGAATGTCCGCAAACCTGCAACCGACCAACCGGACCGCCCGCTCAAGCGCGGCTGGACGACCGGCGCCTGCGCCACGGCGGCGACCAAGGCAGCCTGGCATGCTTTGCTTGGCGGAGACTTTCCCGATCCCGTCACGATCCGTCTGCCGCGCGGCCAGACACCGGCCTTCGCGCTGGCGCGGACGGCAGCGGGCAACGGCTGGCGCAGAGCGACCATCATCAAGGATGCCGGCGACGATCCCGACGTCACCCACGGCGCGGAGATCACCGCGACGGTCCGGCGGCTAGCGAAAAACGCCAGCATCGTCTTTCGAGCCGGCGAGGGGATCGGCACCGTGACTCGCGCCGGCCTGCCGGTGCCACCGGGCGAACCGGCCATCAATCCCGTGCCGCGCCGGATGATGAGGGCTGTCATTGATGAGGTCGCCGGGGCTCACGGCGTCGGCGCCGATGCGGAGATCACCCTGTCCGTCGCCGGTGGCGCCGAACTTGCCGAAAAAACCTGGAATCCACGGCTTGGTATCCTTGGCGGAATTTCCATTCTCGGCACGACCGGCATCGTCGTACCCTATTCCTGCGCCGCCTGGATCCATTCCATCCACCGCGGCGTCGATGTCGCCCGCGCCGCCAGTCTCGATCACATTGCCGGCTCAACCGGATCAACGTCAGAGGCCGCCATCCGCGATCGGCTGGGCCTGCCGCTGATTGCCCTGATCGACATGGGCGACTTTGCCGGCGGGCTGTTGAAATATGTCCGCGATCACCCACTGCCGCGCCTGACCATCGCCGGCGGCTTCGCCAAGATCAGCAAACTGGCGCAAGGCGCCCTCGACCTGCATTCGGCACGCTCTGAGGTCGACAAGGCGGCGCTTGCCACCATTGCCGCCGATCTCGGCGCCGGTGTGGATGTTCAGGGCGCGGTTCGCGCGGCCAATACCGCCGCCGAGGCCTTGGAGATCGGTGTCGCGGCGGATATTGATCTCGCCTTGGTGGTTGCGCAGCGCGCCACCGCTGTCGCCGCAAATGTGCTTGCCGGCGCGCCGGTCCGCTGCGATGTCGCCATCATCGATCGCCAGGGCGCGATTTTAGCGCAAACCCATGATGAAGCGGACTCAGGAACATGACCATGTCGAGCTATAAAGTCATGGTGCTGGGCGGAACGGCGGAAGCCGGCGAACTGGCGGCACGCCTGGCCGGCGATGACCGGCTCGCCACGGTGACCTCGCTGGCTGGCCTGACACGGCTACCGGCGGCGATTGCCGGCCCGGTCCGGCGCGGCGGCTTCGGCGGGCCCGACGGTCTTGCCGCCACCTTGCGCGAAGAGGGCTACGATGCCCTGATCGACGCGACCCATCCCTTTGCCGGGCGCATTGCCGCCCATGCGGCGGAAGCGGCGCGAACCGCCGGCATCCCGCGGATCAAGCTTGTTCGCCCGGCCTTTCCCCGGCCCGCCGGTTTGGTTGTGAGCGAAGTGGAAGACATGGCGGCAGCGGCAAAGACCGTGCCAACGAACGCCCGCGTTTTCCTCGCCGCCGGCCGCCGTGAGATCGCCGCTTTCGCCGGCCGGACCGATCTGTGGTGCCTGGTGCGGATGATCGAACCACCAACGGTTGGTGAGACGCTGCCGCCCGGCGAGGTCATTCTCGGCCGGCCGAACCGCAACGTCGACGATGAGGCGGCGCTGTTGCGCGAGCACAGGATCGATATGCTGGTCGCCAAGGATTCCGGCGGCCCGGCCTCCGCCAAGATCGAGGCGGCGGCACAGTTGCGCCTACCGATGATACTGATTAAGCGGCCTGACCCGCCGGCCGGCGATATCGTACCCGATGTCGAGGATGTGCTCGCCTGGATTGAGAAGACACTGTTTGCGTAATTGCCCTGTACCGTCCGCAAGCCGGCAGGAATCGGCGAAGTGCCTAGGCGGCGGCAGTCGCTTTTTCGCGCATGGAGACACCACGCTCGTCAAGCGCCAGCCAGGTGTCTAGGAATGTATCGAGCCAAGCCCGGATAGGTGGGTCGTAGCGGAACCAGCCGGCCATGTGATCCGGCCGCTGCTGCGCGCCGGGCAGTGCCATCCGCGCGGCGCCGCGCACCGTCCACCGACAGGCCATGGCATAGGTCAATTCGCTGTGAAACTGAATACCGATTGCCGCAGGTCCGTGGGAAAAGGCCTGGTTTTCGAAGATGTCGCCGCTTGCCAGCAGCTTTGAGCCGGACGGCAGTTCAAATCCCTCACGGTGCCATTGATAGGCCATCTCCGGCCAGTCACCCAGCGCGCGGCCTTCATCGGTCGCTTCAAGCGGATAGAAGCCGATCTCGGCGCAGCCCTCGGGATGCGCCTCGACGGTGCCGCCGAGCGTCTTGACCATCATCTGCGCGCCAAGGCAGATGCCCAGAAACGGCGCGTCTTCAGCCAGCGGCACGTTGATCCAGTCAATCTCACGCTTGATGAAGTCATCTTCATCGTTGGCGCTCATCGGACCGCCGAAGACTATCGCGCCAGCGTGATCGTCCAAGGTCTGCGGCAACGGATCGCCGAAGCGCGGCCGGCGTTTGTCGAGATGAAAGCCCTTGGCCTGCAGCAACTGACCGAGCTTGCCGGAGGTCGAGTTCTCCTGGTGAAGAACGATAAGAATCTGCGGCTTTTTCTCAGTCATGGTTCAGGTCTGACAATTCCAAGCTGTGACACTAACAGGTTTCGTGCATCGCAAAAGATGCTGCCGCATCCGCGGCGCTCACTACCTTTGACGCGTCAATCCTCCGTTGAGTTCATGCCCTGCCGTTTTGCCACGGCGAATTTCATCGCCAGGCGATCGTGACGGGCAACCCCGAGCAGTTCGGCGACGCGCCAGACCAGGTTTTCCTCAAATTCATGCACCTTGCCGTCGGCAAAGACGATTTCCCACAATTGCTCGACCACGCGAACCCGGTCCTCCGCCGGCAGGTTTCGGGTCAGAACGCTGGTGAACCGGTAAAGATCGACCGCTTCGTTGTCGGCGGCGATCGCCTCGGAAACAAGCGTCTCCAGTTCGGCGCCGGCAAGACCGAACTCGTCGGCCAGCAGACCGCGCAATCTGTCCCGCTCCAGATCATCGACGACGCCGTCAATTGCCGTGCAGTGGACGAGCAGGGCGGCAAGCGCCAAGCGCTTGTCATCGTCGCTGTAGTGATGCGCCTCGGGCTTCTGGCCGATCTGGCGCACAAAATCGCGCAGGGCGTTGAACATTCTGGCTCCCGGATTTTTCGCCAAATCCATCCTTCCATGTGATGCAGATCCGCGCCGACCCTGACTTGAGGGCAAGGCCGGCAACACTAACCATGCACCAAAAAAATAACTAGGTCATGAAAGCCGGTCTTGGAAGCGCAATCCGGTTAACCGCGCCAACGCCGCGCCCGCAAGGCCGGATTGATCGGACGCAGACGGCTGCGGGCGCTCCGCCAATTGTAGTGGTAATGGTGATGCCGCATGCCGAACTCGAACCAGTGATCGGCCCCAATCGATTGGTCCAGTTTGAATGTTAGTTGATGGATGATCTTTTATCCATCTCCACGATCGTTTTGGCGTCGGCGATCATTCGATCAACTCGTTGGCGCGCAGGATGCAGACAAGCGGGAGAATCATTGCATCCCGGCTCCATGCGGAATGTGGTAAACGCCACAATTGAAAAGTATTTTCGCCGTACGCGCGGTGGCCTATTCCGCAAGACTCGTCTCGACCGGAATGTCCATTCTTGGGGGTAGAGCCGACATCATCGACGCCGTGCCTGACTTCCGTTGATGGCACAAAGCGGACTTGGGGATGCGATGCGAACCGGAGCACTGCACATTGCGAACATCAGTTTTCATGGTTTTCTCCATTCGGCTTTTTGCCCGTAATCCACAGCGCCGGGCAGAAAGGTCACTCTTTGGTCAACATGTCCTTGAGGTCCGGACTACACGGAGCCACTATATGGAGTATGCCCTTTGACAGAACCCGCCTCATCATCGCTGCGATCCTTTCGTGCGCATATTGTGGCCTAGTTACGATGGGCCTTTATACTTTGCTGACGTTCTGAGCGCGACTTCGCGGAACGATTTGTCAGGTGCCTACCGGCTAGGCAAATGTGTTTGTCATCCAGATTCCACCCGCCTTCGGCAGCCAACGCGTTCGGCTTTGCCGCTCCAACGTCGACCGCACCGACGACGCTGAAAAGATCCGTCTGTTGGAATTGAGGTAGCCGCGGCCGGCCGCCTTTCGGCGATTGGCGCCGCAGCTTGCACGCCACCATCACGGTTGCCAGGCGCGGGTAAAGGTGCTGCCGGCGCTGGCGGCGGCGACCGCCACAGGCAAGAAACAGGCCAAGAAGCGCCTCGCCAGGGATCTCCGCTTTCAGGACCTTTTCCCGTTAAGGATTTGTTAACCATACCGTTGCAACTTTTGCGGGAATCGGCGCATGGCGCGATGCGCAAAGGCGTTTGACGAGCGGGCGGGGGCTTGGTGAAACGACCGGCAGGTTAGCTATGGATAACCGTCATCAACCGCATCCCGATTTGCTCCGTCTCATCAACCAGCTGCGGCATATTGAGGAACAGCTTCACGCCCATCGTGGTGAGGCGCGGGATAACCGGCAGCCGTTTCAGGCACAGCGTTATGCGGCGCACGGGCACCAAGAACGGACGTGGTGGAAGCGACTGGGGATGGGACTACAAAGGGTAGCATCGTAGTTCTCGCTCCATTTGTTGAGCGGAACCGCCAACGAGAATGTTGAACGACGCGCGGAGCACCAACCAGTATCACCCGCTCGCCGGTCGGCCGGTGCTTCATACCCAGTCGGCGAAAGCCGGCCGGAACAGATTTCAGGCGACGATATCCAGCATCATCGGATCATTGTCGTCGACGATCGTGGGAGGTTGCGGCGCACGGTTACACATCCACTGATAGACATCGCCCAGATCGGCCACCGCCTTCGGCCAGTTGTATCTGGACCTGGAGAGCTCCATGCCTTTGGCGCCCATCTCGCTGCATTCAGCATCGCTCATAGTAGTGATCCGCCCGATGGCCTCGCAGATTGAGTCTGCATCGGGCTGCGTTTCCAGTGCCGCACCAGCATTGAAGCCATCCGGCAGATTGCATTGCGGCGACATCACCACCGGCAATCCGCAGGCCCAGGCTTCAAGGACGGCCACGGACAAACCTTCGTTCATCGAAGGCAGAATGAAGGCATCCGCATGCCGATAGGCCGCCCAGCGCAAGTCACCGAACAAGGGTCCTGGAAAACTGACGCTGTAACCCAGCGACCGTTCGATCGTCCGGGCGCGCAAGGATTCCACGTAATTGTCCGGTGACCAGCCGACGATCTGAAAACGCCAGTTCAGTTCGTGACCGCCTTGCCGCAGAAACTGCGCCCATCCGTCGATTAGCGGCTCCAGCCCCCTGTCCGGACGCAGGCCACCGAGAAACAGCAGCGTCCGTTCACTTTCGCGGACCAGGCTCCAGGGACGCTCCATCTGTTCGATATGTTGCGGCGGTTCGGCGACGCCATGGGGTATGACACAAATGGAATTCTGGAAGCCGGCGGCGCGGATGGCCTTGGCCTCGCCAGTGCCCAAGGCGTGCAAACATCCCGCCGTCCGCGCCGCCCGGTCTTCGAACATCTGAAGCGCGGCGGGCCTTCGCGAACCCTCGTTCAGCGCGCCATGCAGCGTAATGATAAAGCGCGCGCCGCTTTCCTTGAGGACCGCCGCGCCGGTCTTGGTCATCGCATCGTTGAAACCATGGACGTGCACAATGTCGGGATCGAACGCCAGCACTGCGGTCTTCAATTGCGGCGTTTTGCGAAAGCCGACCGCGCCTTTCATGCGGCACGCGGTGACCGGCAGATCGCCCCATATCGCTGCGTCGTCGGCGCAAAAGGCATCTTCGATGGCAAAGACCGCGACCTCGTTGCCGGGAATGCGCGACTGATGGGCAGTTAGATCGCGCACCGTATTCGTTTCAACGCCACCGATCCGCGACATTGACGTAAGAAGATGGGCTATCCGCATGAAAACCGCCTCAATTCCCGCCCGAAGTCCGGCTGGCCTGCGCGTCAGCCGTTCGGAGAACATCGGATCCGTGGTGGAAGTTTGCAGTATTTGTAAAGTTATCGGATTTTCAGTTTCGAATCCGTAACTGGTGTCGCGACAATTGAGTCTAATACCGTCAACGAGGTGCCCGGCGGGCGATACCTCGAAAAGCATCCCGGCTTCAATAATCCGATTCCCACCAACCTACCTGCCCACTCTCAAGGGTGCACTCCAGCAACGAGGCGCGTTTAGTCCGTTATGTGCCATAAGTGGAAGTCCACCTTAGACATGCAACCATCACCGCTGATGTTTCGCCATCCACTCCCAGGCCAGGCGCTGGGCCTCGGCGATCTGGTCGGGGGTCATAAAGTTAGCGGCAATATCCCGGCCTTTCTGCCCGTCCTCATCACCCAGCGCGTCAGCGATGTTGTACCACATATGCGCCTGCACTAAATCCCGCGGCACGCCCTCGCCGACATAATACATCGAGCCAAGGTTGTGCTGCGCCTCGCGGTGACCCTGTTCAGCAGCCTTCCGGAACCACTTCACCGCCTCAGAATGATCCTGCGACACGCCGCGGCCGGCGGCGTACATGGCGCCAAGTTCGTTCTGCGCATCGGCATCGCCCTGTTTGGCAGCCTTGCGGTACAACTTTACCGCTTCGCCATCGTCCGCGGGCACGCCCACGCCCTCGGCGTATATGTAGCCGAGGGTGTATTGCGCTTGGGGATTGCCCTGTTCCGCAAGCGGCCGCAAGAATTTCAGCGCCGTCGCGTAATCGCCGCGTTGATACGCGGCCATGCCATCCTCAAATGGCTCCGCGCCAGCCGGGACACGCTTTCTAATGGAAAATAGCGACCACAGACGACGCATCGCTGATTGCTTTCATCGGTTCTGCCCAGTTTCGGTCAATACCATGACGGTTGCCAAGTGCAGGGTACAGGTCTCGTTTCTTGTGATTTCCTCGTCAATCTCGTAGAGTTTGCCTTCCGAAAGGCGTCAAAAGCGAAGCAGGCTCCAAGGGGCAAGGCGTATGTCGCTGACCAGATTGAAGGATGGGTTCAGGACCGGTATCCACAGCCTTGATTACGAGCACCGCAAGCTTGTCGGGGTGATGGAGGCGCTTTGCGACAGCTTCGACCGCGCTGGATCCACACGCGAAGTCTCCGAATTGTTTGGTGCGCTCTATGCCGAGGCATCAGCGCATTTCGCCCTTGAAGAAAGCATCATGCGCGAGAAGAAATACGCTTTCTATGATGCACACAAGGCCGACCACGAACGGCTTCTGGACCAGATTCGCCACATGATGGAAGCCTATGAGGACGGCATGTGCGCGGACTGCGGCACGAGCCTGCGCGCGTGTCTGGAAGCGTGGTTCGCGGGCCATGTTGCGGGCGCGGACGCCGGGCTGCGCACCCTGGCGGAGTAGCCGCCGCCCCAAGCTGCGTTCGACAATGTCTCTTCATGGCACAAAGCGGAAGCGCCACCGGCGTCTTGCGACTTCCGCTTTCGGGGGCTTAACGGACATCAGAATTGTGGT
This sequence comes from uncultured Afifella sp., assembly GCA_945787495.1. Taxonomy (GTDB): domain Bacteria; phylum Pseudomonadota; class Alphaproteobacteria; order Rhizobiales; family Afifellaceae; genus CALZIL01. Next base: position 14,670 of record CALZIL010000035.1, read on the forward strand.
TTGCGACTTCCGGATTTGACCCAAATCGGAAGTCGAATACGAACCCAAGCCTTGAATCACTCTCTACCACAGACTGTGCTGCCGTTTTCCCGCCACCTTGACGTGCTTTTTGGAAAATTCGGCTGAACATATCCGCGAAAATCATCATTTCAGTCGAAATCTGTACGTGAAAGAAGGGAGAGAACGGATGCGCCTTGCCGAGGTCCGGCAAGATGCAAAGGGGAGGACAAACAATGGCAGACTTCACGACGACAGGCGGAGAGCTTTCGCTTCAGGAGATGTTGGCCGATCCAATTGTGCAGACCATGATGGACAATGACGGGGTAACCAGGGAAGAAGTGACCGACTCACTTAGGGCGATGCGCGAGCGAATGGCCAGTAGAGTGGATGAAACTCACAACCGGCCGCGCTCAAGGCGTTTGGAGAACAGGCTGCCCCTTGGCCGTGCCAGAACCGACGCTGATGCCTCTTCGCCATCAACAAATCCCAAGATCGAGAAACAGCCATCCGAGATTGGTTGAGCTCCTCGCATTCACATCCGAAGTTAGCCCAAATCGGAAGTGCCACCGGCGCCGCGCGGCTTCCACTTTCGGGTGCTTAACGGACATCAGAAACGCGGTTCACGACTTCCGTTATTGACCCAAAGCATTCGTAATCGGGCTTTGATCTGAGACAGTGTCAAGCTCCCTTTAGCCTCACGGATCGTGAGGCACGAGCAAGGG
>CALZIL010000035.1:15447-16629 GCA_945787495.1 uncultured Afifella sp.
TGACATAGTCACATGCCTGCGCGGCTTCGGCGGGGCCATCGCCAGCGTGGGACTGGAGGCCGGCACGCTGACACAGTGGTTGACCTATGGTCTGCGGGATGCCGGCTTCCGGCCGGTGGTGATGGAGGCGCGCCATGTGAAGGCGGCGCTCGGCGCCATGCGCAACAAGACCGACCGCAACGATGCCCGCGGCATTGCGCAGATCCTGCGCACCGGCTGGTACCGCGAAGTGTATGTGAAGAGCCTTGAGAGCCATTACATCAAAACCTTGTTGGCCAGCCGCAAGGCGCTATTGCACAAGTGCATTGATCTGGAGAACGAGGTGCGCGGCCTGCTGAAGGTGTTTGGCATCAGATTGCGTGCCGGCATCCGTCACGGCGCCTTCGATTTGGCCGCCCGCGAGCCGATCGAGGCGAACGCCGCCCTGACGCATGCGCTTGCTCCCCTGCTTGATGTTCGCCTGGAACTCTACAGGGCCTTCCTGGAGCTGGATCGCCGGGTCAAGGCGCTGGCGGGCCGTGATGAGGTCTGCCAGTTGCTGATGACAACGCCGGGTGTCGGTTACATCGCGGCGCTGACATTCAGGGCTGCCGTCGATGATCCCCGTCGGTTCCGCCGCTCGAAGAATGTGGCCGCTCACTTCGGGCTGACACCCAGGCGCTATCAGTCGGGCGAGCGCGACAATCCGGGCCGGATATCAAAGGCCGGCGATACGGAAGTGCGATCGGCGCTCTACGCAGCCGCCAACATCATCCTGACCCGATCCACCAAATGGTCCTCGCTCAAGGCATGGGGAACGCGTCTGGCCCGATCAAAAGGCCGCAAGCGCGCCCTCGTCGCGATCGCCCGCAAGCTCGCCGTGATCCTGCACGCCATGTGGATCGACAGCACACCCTTCTCGCATCAGGCACCGGAGGTGGCATCATGATCTGACGATACCGAACCACCGGTTCCCGGCGAGAACCGTCCGCCTGCGTGGACGAGGTCTGGATGAAGCCGCAAATGTCTGCTGCGCCACACCGAGCGCGCCCCAAAGCGAGGCTCTCCAGTCCGATCCGACCAATGCTTGTGGCGGCCTTCACCCTCCGCAAGGCCGACCACGGAGAGAAGCGTGACCCGCGCGGCGGAAACGAAAAGGCGAGCCGAATATGGAGCTTGACAACAATGCCCGATTAGAGAAGC
>CALZIL010000036.1 GCA_945787495.1 uncultured Afifella sp.
CTGGTCCTTGCCGTAATTGCTTTCAATCCCCCACAGGGCGGTAATCACATAGCGGTCAACGCCATAGGCCTTTTCGACGGCGCGCAGGACACGGTCGTGCTTTTTCATCATGGCAAAACCGGTGTTGATCCGGTCGCGGTCGATGAGGAAAGCCATATAGTCCCAGATCGGCGTGCGGTATTCCGGCTGGCTGCGCGAAAAGCGCACCGCCTTTTCATCGAACTTGACGCCGGTGAGCGCTTTTTTCGCAACGGCGCGGCTGACGCCGGCCTTGATCGCCGCGTTGCGGATGCCGGCAACGCACGAATCCAGTGGTGCGGCCGCGACCGGATGACCGGCAAGTGCCGTGATGGCGGATGCCAGGCACAAACAACGCTTCAGTGACCGAACGATCATCTCCATCAGGTGCCTTTCGGGGCGATTGCACGCGACCGATTGAAGCGCAGCGTTCGCTTGCGCTCAAGAAAATTCGAAACTTCGCAAAGCCCGATATGCGCCGACGTTTTCAGCAATCCGCGGTGAAATGCGATTGTCTGGGCTGCGGCCAGTCAACCGACCCTTACGTAGAGAATTATCTGCTTCTTAGCCTGATATATTTCAGATTTCTCAAGATGTATCTCCGACTTAACTCGACCCTTTTGAGATTTTAGTGCGTCGATTAATAGGGCAAAGGCTCAGAAGATGGTTTATAACCGCGTCGATAGCTCATTCATATTTGTCAAAAAAATTAACTATTACGGGGAAAATATCTATTAATTTTCCGTAAACCAATTATCTAAAACTCGACCTGCTGCGATGCCAACTTAGTCGTCGCTGGCAATATTATGGGGATTGAAAATGAAAAATCTGTGGGTTGAGATTGAAGTTATTGACTTCGACCTTGAGACGATCGGCTTCGATTTCAATGTTCTCAATTCGGACACAAAGACGGTCGTATCGAATTCATATGTCCGCATGTCGCTGGATGAACTTCGCATCTTCATTGATGCCCTGAAAGCCTCGGCGGCGAACATCAATCTGGCAACACCGAAGACCACCACCGACAAATCCAGATTCAACCGGCCGGCAACGGTGCCCAACGAAAAGCTTTTTCCGAGCCAGGATCTGATGAAGCAGGAAATTGCTGAAGAAGTAGCCAAGGTCGCCAAACGATAAGTCGTTTTCAACATTGAAATCGGTTGTCGTTCACATTCTTTTTTGAATTTGCGATGTTGGATATCCAGCGAATCTGAACAGCACCTGCGCCGTCACCCTCCGTCGCGCCTAGCGCCAGAACGACAGGGGATCGGCGCCGAGCAGCCAGAGATGGCCGCCGGCGAGCAACGCCGCCGAAACGACCACCGCGGCGACGATGCCGTCAGTGAGCGCCTGATCGGTGGAGAGCCGCGCGCCGCCCTGCACGACCGCGGCGAAGGGCAGGTTGCCGGTACCGGCCGCCAGACGACGCCACTCGGCTTCACCCATCAGCCGCGCCTTGCGCCGGTCGAGGATGACCGTGCCGAGCAGGGCAAACAGGGTCAGCGCGCCGAACAGGATGCTGCCGACCAGATCGCCATTGACGGCGATATGGGCGACGCCCCACAGGCTGAAGCCCCACAGCACCGGATGGCGGGTGATGGCAAGCAGTCCGGGCCGCGCCGGATCATAGCCGTCGGTGGACAAGGAAACCGACAGCGGATTGGGCTTGATCAGGCCGGCGAAGATCAAGGCGAGACCGAGCGGCACGGCAATCAGCGCCAGGACGGTTTGCCATGACGATTTGTCCCACAGAACGATCTCCGGCGCCCGGGCGGCGGCGCTGATCAGCCAAGCAAGAAGCGCCAAGGAAAGCACCGAATAAAGCGCCAGATAGGTGCCTTGTCCAAGCGCATCGACAAGCCGGCGGCGCAGGCCCGGCCGGGCCGGCACGACATGCGTCAGCACAAAGACGAAGAGTGCGGCGAAAAACTCCAGCATGAACAATCCCTTGCCGCCGCCGACCGTCCCGGCATTTATAAACAAAACAATGGCGGTATTGCCGGACTGTTGGCATTATCGCGCCTCAAATCAAGATGGAATCCAATGGCAATCGGTCTTCATGACGGTGATATGAATCTGATCCGGTCGACAGCGATATTTTCCGGCCTGTCACCGGAAACGCTGGATCAGTTGATCAGTGATGCCAGCGTGCATCAGCATGATCGTTCGGAAGTCCTGTTCATGCAGGGCGACCCGGCGATCGCCTTTTTTGTCGTGTTTGACGGCTGGGTGAAGGTCTACCGGATGACGCCGGCTGGCGAGGAAGCCGTTGTCGGCGTTTTCACTCGCGGCCAGAGCTTTGCCGAAGCGGCCGCCTTCACCGGTGGCGAGTATCCCGTCAGCGGCGAGACGGTGACGGATTGCCGGATACTGGTCATCCCGGCCCGGCGGCTTTTTGATCGCATTCGGCAATCGCCAGAGATCGGCCTGGCCAAAGGCGCATACCGGCGCGCAGCGGATTGCCGAATTCCTGTTATCGCTGGCGCCGGTCGGCGAAGGCCCCTGCACGATCGCCCTGCCCTATGACAAGGCGCTGATCGCCGGCCGGCTCGGCATGAAACCGGAAAGCCTGTCACGCGCCTTTCAGCGGCTGCGCGGCGTCGGCGTGCGCATCAAGCAGAACATGGCCAGTATCGCCGATGTCAAAACGCTGGATGATTTCGTCAACAAGGAGCGGGCCGAGGTTATGCGCCCGCCAGGCGCGCAACGACGCTGATCGGCGGATTCGGGGCCTTGACCCGGCTGATCGACGACGTCAATGCCGCCAATTCGGCGGCTTGACGTATGTCAAAAGCGCCACGCGGAGGCTCGCTTAAGCTTTTGTCGCACGCGCCATCACGCATCTGGGGGGCAGCGCCGGCGAGGCAGCGAGTCAAAGGAGCGGGGAGTTGAGCCGATGAAGCAGCGGATTAGCAAACGGGCCGCCGGCCGGGCGCCGCCAAGCCGGCCGATCGATCGGCTCGATGATCCGGTCGTGCTGATCGATGACAAGGGCAAACCGGCTGGTACAGCCGGAAAGCTGATCGCCCATCAGCGCGGCCTGCGCCACCAGGCCATTTCCGTCGTCATCCGCAACAAGGCCGGCCATTTGCTGCTGCAACGCCGCCACCTGGAAAAATACCATTGCGGCGGCGAATGGACGAATGCCTGCTGCAGCCATCCGCGCCCGGGCGAAAGGCTCGCCACTGCGGCCAGAAGGCGATTGCGCGAGGAAATGGGGATCGCTGTACCGCTCAAATTGCTGTTTCGAACCGAATACCGGGCGAACGTCTCAGCCGACCTGATCGAACATGAAGTGGTCGATGTCTTCACCGGCACGTTTGACGGCACGCCGCGCCCCGACCCGGACGAGGTCGCCGACTGGTGCTGGATCAGGCCCGATGCGCTGCGCATCGACATGCACCACAATGCGCGCCGCTATACGCCATGGTTCCGCTCCTATGTCGATCAGCATTGGCCGCTGCTTGCCGCGTGACCTAGAGCGAGATGAGGTCAAATTGAATCATTTGACCTCATCTCGCTCTAAAGCTGCCGGCGTTGATCCGGGCCGGTCAGAATCGGCCAGTAGGCAACGACAAAGAGTGCAAATCCGGTGACCCAAAGCCCGCCGGAGATCACCATGACCGAATTGTAGAAGCCGGGCGCCAGTGCCGGTCCGAATGCGCGGATCAGCGCGGCGGCGGCGATCACCAGATAGGCCAGCGCCGTTAGCCTCGACACCGTCAGAGCCCGGCCGGTATGGCCGAGCGCGGCGCGCGACATCATCGCCAGCGTCATGCCGCCAATGGCGCCGATCCCGGTCAGATGCAAAGCTGCGATCTCATGCGGCCAGCCGGTCAGGTAGGCGGCGGCCAGGATGCCGTAGCCCAGGACCAGCATGGCGAATGCCAGATGCAGGCTCCATAGGATCGGCTCGCCAAGCGCATGCTGCCAGCGCCAGCCGGCGAACCGCGCGCCATTGAGCGACGCCGCCGCCAGCGCCAGAAGCCCGAGAACCGCGTCCGGCAATCCAGCCGCCACCGCCGGTGCAAACAGCACCGCGCTCACGATACCGCCTTTCGACAATGCGCCGTGAATGACCGGAAGGTTGTCGGTCACACCGCGGCGAACCATCGCGTTTCTGGTAAAACCGGGAATGACCCGCCCGCCGATGACGGCAATCAGCGCCGCGATGGTCAGAAGGCCGAGCCGCAATCCGGCGCCCGCCGTGTCGCCCGCAAGCCCTATCCATTCCAGGTGAACCAGAACATTGCCGGCAAGGATCAGGGTCAGCAATCCGACAAGCATCAGATTATGCGGTTGCGGCCGACGGCGAAGGTTGAGGCCGATCCGCACCATCAGCGGCGGCAGAAAGGCAAGATCGATGAGCGCGACGAGAATGGGATCGAGCCAGGCCGAGAACCACACCGCAAGCCGCCCGGCGAGCCAGACGGCGCCGGTGGCGATGACGAAGGCCGCACGCGCTTCCGGCGCGCCGGTCCAACTCGGCACGGCGGTCAGGAAAAACCCGGCGAGCACCGCGAGGCCATAGCCGAAGATCATTTCATGGCCGTGCCAGAAATGCGGTGCGACGGCGATGGTCGGTTCACGGATCGCCACGCCGCCGGCATGCAATCCCAACCAGGCAAGCCAGGCGGTCATCGAGAAAACAGCGAAAAGTCCGGCGGCCAAAAAGAAGAACCGGAATCCGGCTGTAAAAACCAGCGGCGCGGTTCGGTCACCGGTCGGCTTGATCTGCGAGACATCCATGGTCGAAACTTCCGTCCCTGGCGATGAGCGCCCGACCGGAGGCGGATCGCATGGCCTGAGTGAAACGCAAGCTTCGCCGGCAAGCCGGGCGGGCTCCTTGATTATTGTCAAGAACGGTGGGGGGCGGGAACGCGCCGGTCCGGATTCTATCCTTTATCTTCGCGCGGCTGTTCGCCCGGCTCAAAGCCGCCGACCTCGTGGTAGATCGCCTTGCGCTCCTGTTCGAAGATTTTCACCTCGGGCGCCGCGCCCGGCAGCCCCAGATCCTGCCAGCGCGAGGCGACATCCTCATAGACGCTTTGGCGCAAAGTCGTGCGCTTGGAGAACACCGGCAGATGGCGGTGTTCCCGGCAGGCATTGATCAGCGCCTTGGAGCCATAAGGCCTGTTTTCAGGCGGATTTTGCGTCGGATCCAGCCAGGTGCTCCAGGTATTGCGAAGAATGTCGATATCGTCGATCGGGTTACAGCGGCTGGCCATGGTCCAGATGACTTCATCCATGTTGGTCGGGTCGATATCCTCGTCGACGGCGATGATCCACTTGGTGTAATAGGCGCCGCCCGGGACCTGCGCGGCAAGCGCCAGGACCTGCGCCGCGTGGCCGGCATGGCGCTGTTCCAGGCTGATCACCGTCATGCCGAAGCCGCCGGCGGCGGCCGGATGGGCATAAACCCCCTTGATGCCGGGAATGCCGAGCTTGTCCAGATCCTCCCAGATCTTGGCCGAGCGCAGCACCGAAAAGAAACCGCTCTGCTCGCAGGAGGGATAATCGGCCATCAGGGCGTTGGTCAGGATCGGCCGGGGCCGGTGATGGACCGCCGTCACCTCGACCAGCGGGCAACCGGCTTCGGGCCGCCCGTAATAGCCGGGGAACTCGCCGAACGGTCCTTCCGCTTTCACCGAATTCGGCCTGATGACGCCTTCAATGACCAGTTCAGCATTGGCCGGCAGCAGCAGATCCGTCGTCTTGCCTTTGACGACCGGCACCGGCTGGCCTTTGACGCCGCCGACGAATTCGTATTCCGAGACGTTTTTCGGGAAAGTCTGCGACCCCATCAGCATGAACAGCGGGTCAATGCCCCAGGCCGCCGCAACTTCGATCGGCTCACCGCGTTCCCAGGCGCGGGTAATGTGCAGGCGCGCATCCTTGCCCGGCGAAAGATAGAGGCCGACCTCCGACTTGCCCTGCTGCATCATGCGATAGGTGCCGATATTCAGATAACCGCTGTCGGGATCACGGGTGATCACGGCGTCGCCGGTCCCGGCATAGCGGCCACCGTCCAACGGCCAGTGTCTGGGAATGGGAAGCAGGTCGAGATCGATCGCCTCGCCGGTCAGGCTGTTCTCATAGACCGGCGCTTCACTCGCCGGCACTTGGCGCGGCGGGATACGTCTTTTGAGCTTTTCCTTGACCCGTTCGATAAGCGCCATCACCGGCGTATCTGCAGGCTCCTCCAGCGTCACGGCGATGCGTTTGATGCTCGGCCCCAAAATGTTCCACAGCATCCTTGCGCCGACCGGGCTCGCTTCAAACCCGGCGGCGTTTTCAAACAGCACCGCGGGCGAGGGCGTCTGTTTTGCCAGGAGATAGCCGATTGCGCTCATCTCCTCATCGCGGTTGACCGGTTCGGAGACGCGGACAAGTTCCCCCAGCGCTTCGGCCCGCTCCAGCCATTCACGCAAATCCTCAACAGGATTTTCGGGTGCGGCTTTCGATGTATTGGAATTTTCGATTTTGTTTGTCATGACCATTCCAGCCCTTCGCCCAGCGGGTTACCGACGCGCCGCAATGCCGCAATAGATCGTCAGATGCGCCGCTTACTGCACCGGTTCGGCGCTATAGACATCGTCCGGCACCGGCTCGAGCCAATCGACATGGACACCGTCAAGATGCTCGTGAAAGGCCAGATGCACCATGCCGTTTTCCGGCGCCGCGCCGTGCCAGTGCTTTTCACCGGGCGGGATCCATACCGTATCGCCCGGCCGGATCTCGCGGACCGGTTCTCCAAAGGTCTGCACCCGCCCGACACCGGCAACCACGTGCAATGTCTGGCCGAGCGGATGGGTGTGCCACACGGCGCGCGCACCCGGCTCGAAGCTGACGCGCGCCCCTGATCCTGGCCGGTTCGGGCGCCTCGATGATCGGATCCTGCCAGACCGTTCCGGTAAACCAGTCAGAATTGCCGCGGCGGGTCGGACTGTTCGCGGCCGGGCGGATTTCCATTTCAAGCTCCTTGTTGGCGAGCGCGGGATGCCGGCGTGTTGAGAACCGACATACAGCCGATATGGGCGTTACGGGCAAGGCGTAGGCTGAAATGGCGATGTTGTTCCGGGATCAATACACATTCCGGCCAAATAGGAGATCGCGAACTCCGGCCCTTAGGGACGGGCCCTAGACACAGGAATGAGGGGGGCCACCTCCGTTACCGTTTCCGTTACCGTTACCGTTGCCGTTTCCGGGATTGCAGGGATGGTTCGCCAAGGTGGCATCGCCGCGGATCAGAACTGTCATCGCCGGGCTGACATAGGCGGCATATTTGCCGATCGCGATCAGCGCATGGCGCCGGCTGACCTCGTTTTCTGTCTGATTATCAGTTTTCAGCCGCCCAGCCGGTGTCGCTGGAGCACTCTTGCGATGCATGGCCGTGGGTCCCGCCGCGTATCGACGGTCAACCTATTCGCGCGCTCCGACAACCACAACGCGACCTTTCGCGCGCCTGTGTAAAACGGGGATATCGCGTCGCGCGATTGCCTTGCGGCTGATGCCGGACCGGAAACTCCGAACCCTAGGGGATGCAGGAATGGGCGTTGCCCTGGCCGTCGTTGCCGCCGTTGCACGAATGGTTCGCCAGCGCGGTGCTGCCGCGGACCAGAACCGTCATCGCCGGAGTGACATAGGCGGCATATTTGCCGATCGAAATCAGCGCCTGGCGGCGGCTGACATCGTTTTCGGTCTGATCGCCCGATTGCGGCTGCTCTGCCGAGCGCGCTGAAGCAGTCTTGTGATGCAATGCAATTGGTCCCGCCGCGAATCAGTTCGTTAATCTATTCGCGCTCCGGGACCGTCGCAATGCGATCTTGCACGCCTGTGTAAAACGGGAGAATCGCGCCGGCTACGGCCCTCCCTTCATTTAGGGAGGGCCGGAAATCGATGCCTCAGCAGCCGGCTGCACACTTGCCTTTGCCGTCAAACTCCATCGTCCTGCCACTCAATGGCAGGTGCAGGGGAACCTTGACCGCATTGGCGAAGGTCTCGGTTTTGGTGCCCGCCACGACATTGCCGCCTGCCGTCGCCACCTCATTTGCATGGGAGGGAATGACGGAAGCAGGCTTGATCAGGTCGTTGATGACGAAGGCCGCTTCCGTCGGTCCGGTGGTAAAGGTATCGCCGATATTCATCACCACCAGTTGCGCACCGTACTGCCGCCGCACCACCGTCTCCTGCTCCGCGGTGACGCCGGTATCGCCGGAAAGATAGACCACCAGCCCGCTCGTAAAGCTCAGGACATAACCGGTCGGCGGGCCGACATAGGCGGTCAGGCCCGCAGCACTCAAGTGTTCGCCGAGTTCACCCTCGATGAAGGCGCCACCCAGGCCGTTCGAATGGACTGCTGGTACGGTTGTGACAGCGACGCCGCCAACCTTGCGCGAGGCGCCGAAGCGGACAAGCTGCACCGAATTCGGATCGCCACCGAGCGCCTTGACCTTGTTGGCGAAGAAGCCCGGCATCTCACTGCCCATGATGAGCTTGGCGTTCTTGGCGATCATGATGTCGACGGTGTTGGAATTGGGTGTCGTTGAGACGCTGAAGTCGGGACTGCCGCAGTCGCCGGCATTGACGGCCGGTATGCGTCGGTCGCCCAAATGGTCGCCGTGAACATGACTGACCAAAATCGCGTCAATGGCGCCGAGCCGCGGGTCTTCAGCGCCCGCAACGGTGCGGCCGGCGTCATAGAGGATCCGCGTACCGTCCGGATCTTCGAAGACCATGGCCCGGTCGAGCCGGCAGAACTCGCCGTCATGGCTGCCCAGCGGCGTGATCTTGACGTTTTGTGCAAATGCCGGCTGTACCGTCACCGACAGGGCGGTTGCGGCAAGAACCGCAAATCCCAAGGTAAGTCTTTGCATTGTTTCCCTCCCAAATTTCAGGTTCGCACGCCCGCGTTTCGGCCATTTAGAGCGACACTTTGCCATTCAACGATCGCACGCCGGGCATTTTTGATCATAAGCGTCCGGTTGGCCAGAGAAACATCGCCGGGCGGCGCTGCCACCATGGCATGGTGATGATTGATCAGTAGCAAAGTGGCGAATTATCGACCGGCCAGCTCTTTCCACCGCAAACAGGCGACATGCGTCTCTTCGCCGACGTCTTCAAGCGCCGGTTCGATCTTTCGGCAGTCATCCATCGCGGCCGGGCATCGCGTGTTGAATTTGCACCCTTTCGGCGGATTGAGCGGACTGGGGATCTCGCCCTCCAGACGCTGCGCCTTGCCGGTATCGTCCGGATCCAGTGAGGGGATCGCGGAGAGCAGTGCCTGCGTATAGGGATGTTTCGGGTTTGCGAACAGCTCCTGCGATGGCGCCGATTCGACGATCGATCCCAGATACATGACCGCGACATGGTCGCAGATATGGGCGACGACACCCAAATCGTGGCTGATAAACAGGAAGGTGAGATCGAGCTCTTCCTGCAGCGATTTCAGCAGATTGAGGATATCGGCCTGGATCGAGACATCGAGCGCCGCCACGCTCTCGTCGGCGACGACGAATTTCGGCCGGCAGACCAGCGCCCGCGCGATCGAGATGCGTTGCCGCTGGCCGCCCGAAAAGGCATGCGGGAAGCGGCGCAGATGTTCCAGATTCAGCCGGCACTTGGCGGCGATCTCGCGCACACGCTCGTCGGTCTCCTCGCGCGAGGCTGTCAGCCGCATGACCTCCAGCGGTTCGGCGATGATGTCGCGCACGGTCATGCGCGGGCTCAGCGCCGCATAGGGATCCTGGAAGATCAGCTGGGCGCGTTTGCGGTAGTCCTTCAGTTCCGCCTTGCTCAGGACCGGAACGTCGTAATCGACGTCTTCATCTGAGTAGGCCACGTGTCCATGCGTGATCGGCGCGGCCTTGAGGATGGCGCGCCCGAGCGTCGTCTTGCCCGATCCGCTCTCGCCGACGAGGCCGAAGAAGCTGCCACGTGGAATTTCCAGCGATACGCCATCGACCGCCCGCACCACCGGCGGTTCGCCGAACAGGCTCCGGCCAAGCGGGTAATGGACGGACAGATCCTGAACCGAGACGTGGTTGCCGTTTTTCATAGCGCCTTCTGCCCGGCCTGCCCGGCGGCGGTCGCAAAGCAGTAACAAACGTGGCCATCATCCAATTGCGTCGCGGCCGGAACCTCGCTTTCGCAGGTGCCCGCGATGACCTGCCCGCAGCGCGTATGGAAGACACATCCGGACGGACGGTCGAGCGGGCTCGGAATATCGCCGGGCACCGGTATCAGCGGTGCATAAATATCGTCGATTGTCGGCAGCGCGTTTAACAGCCCGTTGGTGTAGGGGTGCGCCGGCTCGCCGATGACCTGCCTCACAGACCCGGTTTCGACGAGTTCGCCCAAATACATCACAGCGACGCGGTCCGCCGTCTGCGCGATAACGCCCAGATCATGGGTGATGAACAGGATCGCCATCTGGAACTCGTCGACCAGATCCTTCATGAGGTCGATCACCTGCGCCTGGATCGTCACGTCAAGCGCCGTCGTTGGTTCATCGGCGATCAGCAGCTTTGGTTTGGTCGACAAGGCCATGGCGATCATCGCGCGCTGCCTCATGCCACCGGAAAACTCGAATGCGTATTGCCTGAACCGTTTCGACGCGTCCGATATGCCGACGCGGTTCAGCATCTCGATGGAGATTTCCTCGGCCCGCTTCTTCGACATGGCCGAATGAAGCTGCAATTGCTCCACCATCTGGTCACCGATGGTGATCGCCGGCGCAAAGCTTGCCATGGGCTCCTGGAAGATCATCGAAATCGCGCCGCCGCGGATAACCATCATGTCCTTCGGGCGCTTCAGCGACAGGACCTCGACCACTTCATCGCCGGTGCGCAGCGTGATGCGGCTCTCGTCATCATAGACGGCATTGTCGCCGTTGAGTTGCATCAGCGACTTTGCGGTCACCGACTTGCCGGATCCCGATTCACCGACAAGGCCGAGGATTTCACCCGCAGAGATATCGAACGACGCGCGGTCGACGGCAGTGACAAGCCCCTCATCGGTCCTGAAGCGGACGGTCAGGTTGCGGACGGAAATCAGCGGCTCTGTCATTTGTCCCGCTGCGCATAAGGGTCGGCCGCGTCGCGCAGGCCATCGCCGACAAAGACGAAGGCGAGGACCAGCGCCATGAAGAAGATCACCGGAATGAAGTACCACTGGTAATTGAGCAGCACGTCGGCGCTGGTGACGTTTTGCAGCATCACGCCGAGTGAATTGACCGGATCCTTCAGCCCCAGGCCGATAAAGCTGAGCGCCGTTTCCGACAGCACGATATAGGGAAACGATATCACCAGATCGACGATGATGTAGCTGGTGAAGCTGGGCAGCAGATGGCGCCGGATAATATGGCTGGCGGAGGCGCCGCACAGTTGCGCGGCCAGGACGTATTCGTGCGTTCGCTCGGTTAAAAGATGTGTGCGCACGCGCCGCGCCAGTGTCGGCCAGTTGATGAAGCCGATGATGATGGAGATGAAAAAGAACCGCGTTTCGGCGCTCCATTCATCGGGGATGAAAGCGGCAATCGCCATGAAAAGCGGGATGATCGGGATGGTTCTCACCGCGTCGGTGATCATCTGGATCAGCCCGTCCAGCCAGCCGCCGAAATAGCCTGATATTCCGCCGATCACCAAAGCGAGCACGAAACTGATCAACACGCCGAGCGTGCCGACCGCGAGCGAGGTATAAATGGCGTGCAGCGTCCGCGAATAGATGTCCTTGCCGCCGGCGTCGGTGCCGAATATGTGGACGCCGCCAGTATCGGCACCGAACAGATGCGTGTTGAACGCCAGGCCCCATGTCCTGAAGTCGAGCGCCTTGCCGGGCAGGTTGATGTCATAGTCGAAGACCCGGTACTCCCAGCCCTCCACCAGGAAATGGATGTAGCGGCGCTTGTCGGGATTGACCTTGGTCACCCAGCGGAAATTCGTCGCCATGGAGCGGGTGCGTTCCAGCGTGTGCAGGAAAGGCCGCCACGAACAGCCGTTCTGGTCGCAGAACATCGGGATCTGCGGCGCGCCGTTCTGGTAGTCCGGATCACGGCCGGCGATGGACGGATTGTAAGGCGAAAGAAAGGGTGCAAACAGCCCCAGCATGATCAGAAACAGCAGCACCAGAGCGGCTGTCATCGCCGTGCGGTTGCGGCGGTATCGCGACCAGATCAGCTGCGACTGCGAGGCGGTGAAATAGGCTTCCTTGGCCTTTTGATCACTGGCCGATTGATCCGGCGGGATCGTGGTGATGGGCGCGTCGGTCATCCTGGCCTCCCCTATCCCATGACCGAACGCCTGACCCGGGGATCGATCAGGGCAAGCGCTATGTCGGTGATGAAATTCAGACTGACGATCGAGGCGGTCAGCAAAAAGATGATCGCGCCCGCCAGTTGCTGGTCGTTGGAACGCGCCAGCGCCTCCAAGAGCAGCGCGCCCGATTCCGTCAGGGTCAGGATCAGCGCCACGATCGGCAACTCATTGAAGATTCGATTCAGGTCAAAGCCGAGTGAATTGATGATCGGTCCGAGCGCATGGCGGGCCGGGTAGCGCCACAGCAGGCGGCGTCCGTAGAGTCCCCTCGCCTTGGCGGCGGTCACATAGAGCTTGCCGTTCTCGTCGAGCATCAGCGCGCGGACGGTCTGCAGGGCAAAGGCCGTCGCCGACCAGCCGAGAATAAAGACCGGCAGCCAGGCGCGGGACAGAAAATCAATGACCCGATCATAGGACCAGGGCGCGTCACGGAATTCCTTGGAAAACAGTCCGGTCAGGCTGTCTCCGAAGACGACGGTGGAAAACAGCATGATCATCAAGGCGAGCAGAAAATTCGGCATCGCCAGGCCGAGATAGGAGATGAATCGCAGCGAGCCGTTGAGCCAGGCATTGTTGGAGGTTGCCGCGATGATGCCGACGGGAATCGCGATCAGATAGGCGAGCAGAAGCGATGTCAGGCATATGCCCAGGCTGATCAGGAATTTCTGTCCCAAAAGCTGGTTGATGTTGACGCGAAGGATGCAGCTGTCGCCGAATTCCCCGTGCAGGAAAACGTTGCCGACCCAGGTGACCCAGCGCTGCACGAATGGCTTGTCCAGACCCAGACGGATTTCCTCCGCCTTGATATCCGCGATCGAGATCTGCGAGCCTTGCGTGTTCTTGAAGGCCAGGTAGCGCTCGGCGCAGTTGCCGGGCACCAGTTCCATCAGGGTGAAGACGATCAGCGAGACGAGCAGCAGCGTGAACAGCGCCATAACGGCGCGGATCGATGTGAAATGAACGAATCTCGCCATTCAATATTTCCGGATGGCCTGACCAGCTGACAATTTAGCGCCGCCGGACAAACAAATGTCTGGAGACGCCAGGACCGGGCGATAGTTTCGCCCGGTCCGGTTGCCTGTCAAGTTTTGCCGGCCGGACTACTCGTCCAGGAACCACTGCTGCGGCCGGTACGGGAACGTCCTGTAATACTCGTAGGACGCCGTCTTGAACTCCACGAAGTTCTTCAGCGCGTTGCGGTGGTAGATCGGATCGGGCGTCAGCGCCGTGCCGATGAACAGGAGGTTGCCCACCATGTTTTCCACCAGACGCGCGCCGAGCTTGTCCGATTCCGGCGTACCGGCCGGAGTCGACTGGAAGGTGTTGATATCCGCAATCAGCTGTTTCACATAATCCGGCGGCTCGACGCCACTGGCGCCTTTCGAGTCGACCCATTCGGCCCACAACATGCCGGTGCGATGGGCGAAATAGTTCTCAAAAGGCGGCACCCAGAGCTCGTTATTGCCGAGAATGATGCCGAGCGGCTGGCCTTTTTCCCACAGGCCGACGTCAAGCTGATTGGACGACTGGGCTGAGCGGTACTCGTCCGGAGTGACCTCCTTGACCGTCGTCTGCACGCCGACATTGGCCCAGTGCTGCCCGACAAGTTCGACCACCTGACCGGCAATGCCCTGTGTGGCGAACTGCATGTTCAGGACGATCTTGTCGCCATTGGGCAGTTCGCGGAAGCCATCGCCATCCTTGTCGGCCATGCCGATTTCGTCGAGCAGCGCCTTGGCGCCATCGGCGTCGAATTCGGCCGCGAAGCTCTTCCACTTGTCGTCAACGAAGGGCGGCGCCGGCGAGAAGCCGATATATTGCTGCGGCGTTCCCTGGCCGAAATAGGCCACTTCGTTGAGTTCGTCGCGGTTGATGGCGATGGACATGGCCTTGCGGAAGCGGAAATCGCCGAAAACCTTGCGTTTTTCCGGATCCGCCGACGTCACGTTGAAGGAAAAGGCGTGCATCGCGATCTTCGGCCGCAGATGGACGGTGTAGTCGCCCTTTTCCTGGTTCTCCAGGAGAAGCGGCGCGCCTGACAGCTGCAGCGACTGGGCCTTGTAATCGACCTCGGCGTTGACGAGCTTTAAAAGCCGGACCTCGTTCTCGTTGATATAGACCTCGTCCTGCTCGCTGATATAGGGCAGCTGGTTGCCGGCCGTATCAACCATGAAGAAGTACGGATTGGCGACATAATGCCGGCCTTCGGTCGTGTCGGAAATGGTGATGAAGCTCTCCAGCGTCGGCATCACGGAGGCGGGCAGCTTCGCCACCTTGTCGGGATGCGCCAGCAGCGGCGAGGGCGTGTCGGTCCAGTCCGAATTGCCGTAATAGGCGGCAATCACCTTGTAGCCGCTTTCGAATCCGGCCTCCTGCGCCAGCTTGTCGGCGTCAGGATTGATGTCGGGATGAAAGCGCCCGAGGAAGTGCTTGGCCTGAAAGCCCTGGCCGAAGTGTGTTGCGAAGTGGGCGAGCAGGCCCGGCTTGGGTGCCGGCAGATTGAACCGCACGGTTTGTGGATCGACGACATCAACGGTCATGCGCTCGCCACCGACCAGGACATAGTCCTTGGCTTTTTCGATGACCTTGGAATCCAGCGCCAGATTGTCGTACCAGAACTTCACGTCCTCGGCGGTGAACGGCGCGCCGTCGGACCATTTGTGGCCCTTGCGCAAGAAGAACGTGAGCTGGGTAAAGTCGTCGTTCCACTCCCAGCCCTTGGCCACGTTCGGCACAATGGTCTGCAGATCGTCGGAATAGCGCACCAGGTTGACGTGGCGGGTGGACAGGAAGTCCGACGTGCCGGCTTCCGTGGCATTCGACAGCGCATCCAGCGTGCCGCCATATTTGCCGATCGCCTCATACGGCACCACGACGAGCGGCTCTTCCGGCAGGCGTTCGGCAAGCGGCGGCAGCGCCGGATTGCCGGCGATCCGGCCATTCAGCGCTTCGGCGTCCGGATTTCCGGCAAATTCAAGCTTGCAGTTGGCGGCGGTTTCGAATTCCGCCAGATCGTATTGCTGCGGATGTGCGCCTGCGGTGACACCTTGCATATCGGCCAGCGTAATCGCCGGACAGGCGGCCTGCGCCGTGCTGGCAAATGACCAGATCACAGCACCGGCTAAAAGTTTCAATTTCATTTTTCCCTCCCGTTTGATTTTTTATTCCGTTGTGTTTGGCACAAGCTGCCGACTTTGGCACAACTCATATGGCCTTGAAAATCCGGTTTTTTCGCTTCGGCGATGCCAGTTCACATTTGAGGTATGGGCCAGTGGGGATCAGCAAGTCTGGCGTTTTTGCGAAGTAATAAGCCATCGCCAGGCGCCTTTCCCGCGGCAATCATCGCAAACTCAGGCGTCCGGCGGCGCAATCTTTACGCCGCTTTCCGTCAGCTTCATCCGCGACAGTTCGCGATCGCCATGGCTCATGCGGTGATCCAGCATGCGCCCCTGCAGGCGCGCCAGTTCACCGGCGTAAGCGGGATTTGAGGCGAGATCGACATACTCGCCCGGGTCGTTTTGCAGATCGAAAAGCAGCGGCGGCAGGCCGCCGTTGAAATGCACCAGCTTGAACCGGTCCTCGCGCAGGATCGCCAGATTGCTTTCCGCCAGCCGCAATCCGAGATGTCTCTGGTATCGCGTCGCCGTCTCCGGATCGCCAAAATCGATTTCCGCAAAAACGTGGTCGCGCCAGACCGCCGGCTGCTCGCCGCGCACAAACGGTGCAAGGGAAGCACCGTTGAAGGCGGGCGGCAGTGCAAGGCCGATCCAGTCGAGGATCGTCGGCACCAGGTCGATCGATTCCGTCAGCGCATTGACCACCGTGCCGGCCGTGGATTGTTGCTTTGGATCGCGAATAATCAGGGGAACGTGGAAGGCGGGATCGTAGACGGTCTCCTTGCCCCAGATGAAATGGTCGCCGAGCATCTCGCCGTGATCTGAGGTGAAGATGATGAGCGTGTCGTCGTACTGGCCTGAGGCTTTCAGATAATCGATCAACCGCCCGACATGCCGGTCGACTTCGCTGATCAGCCCGAAATAGACGGCCCGCAGCGCCCGTGCGTCATGTTCCGGTATTGCGTCCATCCTGCCGTCAAAGCCGATATAGAGGCCGCTATTGGCCGGCTCTGAAAAGAACGCTTCGAAGAACGGATGCCGGGCTTTTTGGTCTGCAATTCCGCCGCTGCAGTTCGCCGGCGGCATCGTTGCCGGTTTATACATTTTGTTGAACGGGGCGGGCGCCACCAGTGGCGGGTGCGGCCGGATGTAGTTGACGTGTGCAAACCAGCCTTGATGCTCGCGAACCGAAAGGTTCCGGATCGTCTGATCGGTCAGGAATGCGGTGTCGCTGTCTTCGGCCGAATAGAGCGCCGGATCAGTGATGGCGGTGCTGGCTGATTCATCGGCTCCAACGGGCCTGAAGATGTCGAGATAGTTCTCCAGCAGCCGGTAGTTCTTGGCCTTCAGGTCGGCGAGCCAGGCTCGATTTGTATCGAACCGCATCTGCAGGGCCTCATGGAATCCCGGCAACAGGCCTTCATAGCTGTGCACATCCGGGTCTTCCGGATCGCGGCCGCGCGGGTCGATGCTGGTGTCGGACTAGCCGAAGAGCAGCGGCTCATAGCCGCCGCGACGCGCTTCCAGCGCGATGTTGGTGTGGCGCGCATCCAGCGGCGCCCCGTTGCGCACCGAGCGGTGATTCATGGCGTAGAGGCCGGTCAGCAGGCTCGCCCGTGCCGGGCCGCAAGGCGTGGCGACGGTGAAATGGTTGGCGAATGTCACGCTGTCCGCCATCAGGGCGCGCAGGTTCGGCAAATCGAGCGAGCCGGCCAGCGCCCCGCGCACGCAATCGGCGCGCAACTGGTCGGCGACGATAAAGAGGATGTTGCCGCGCGATCGTGTCATGTCCTGATCATCCCGAATATCCGTTTTCCGGCTTCGCGCGGCGCGGCATACAGTGTCACGCTTTTGCTGTCACACCTGTTTCGCCGCGACACACATATTGCGCAGCTTTTCCATCGCCAGATCACGCCCCAGCATCGCCAGACCGCAGTCCGGCGCCGCCATTAGTCGATCCGCGTCGATATGCGCAAGCGCGGCGGCAAGGCGGGCTGCGATGGCCTCGACAGTCTCGACCCGGCTTTGCGCGATCGCGACCGATCCCAGAATGACGGTCGAATCCCGGAAAAACTCAAGCAATGACAAGTCGTTATGACGATGCGCGTCTTCCAGCGAGATCTGGTTGATCGTCGAGGCATCCACCGCCCGCGCCAGCTCAAAATAGCTCGACGGATCGGCCTTGTGATATTCCATGTCGTCAAGGTGTTCGGGATAGCCGCAGCACATATGCATCACCCGCGTGACATCCGCCGCGAC
>CALZIL010000037.1:0-7524 GCA_945787495.1 uncultured Afifella sp.
TACACCGACGGCGATCTGGCTGTTCTGACACCGATCGACGGCAGCCGGATCGGTGCCGTCCCGGCAACCAACCGCGCCGGCGTTGAAAAGGCCGTGGCTACTGCCAGCGAGGCGTTCAAGGCCTGGCGGCTGGTGCCGGCGCCGCGGCGCGGCGAACTCATTCGGCTTCTCGGCGAGGAACTGCGCGCCCACAAGGACGATCTCGGCAAACTCGTTACGATCGAGGCCGGCAAGATCGTCTCCGAGGGTCTCGGCGAAGTGCAGGAAATGATCGACA
Organism: uncultured Afifella sp.; assembly: GCA_945787495.1. Lineage (GTDB taxonomy): Bacteria > Pseudomonadota > Alphaproteobacteria > Rhizobiales > Afifellaceae > CALZIL01. The sequence goes on from CALZIL010000037.1 coordinate 278, forward strand.
TCTGCGATTTTGCCGTTGGTCTCTCTCGTCAACTCTATGGCAAGACGATTGCGTCGGAACGCCCCGGCCACCGGATGATGGAGACCTGGCATCCGGCCGGTCCCTGCGCCGTCATCACCGCCTTCAATTTCCCCGTCGCCGTGTGGTCATGGAACACGGCGGTCGCCCTTGTCTGCGGCGACCCGGTCATCTGGAAACCGTCGGAAAAGACACCGCTGACGGCATTGGCGTGCATGGCCATCCTGCAAAAGGCGCTTGACCGTTTCGGCGATGACGCCCCCGCCGAACTGGTTCAGGCCGTTTTCGGGCGCGCCGATATCGGCGAGGCACTGATCGATGACCCGCGCATCGCCATTGTCAGCGCCACCGGTTCCACGCGCATGGGCAAGGCCGTCGCGCCGCGTGTCGCCGGCCGTTTCGCCAAGCTTATTCTGGAACTCGGCGGCAACAATGCGATGATCGTCGCGCCATCCGCCGATCTCGATCTGGCGGTCCGGGCGATTGCGTTTTCCGCCGTCGGCACGGCCGGTCAGCGCTGCACCAGCCTGCGCCGCGTCATCGCGCACTCAAGTATTGCCGACAAACTGGTCGAGGGGCTGACGCGCGCCTATGCCAGCCTGCCGGTCGGCTCGCCGCTGGACGAGGGCACGCTGGTCGGCCCGCTGATCGACAGCCAGGCTTTTGACGGGATGGGAGAGGCGATTAACACGGCGAAAGCCGATGGCGGCACAATTCATGGCGGCGGCCGGGCGTTGGCCGATGATTATCCGAACGCCCATTACGCCCGCCCCGCCATCATCGAAATGCCGGTGCAGAGCGAGATCGTCGCCCGCGAGACCTTCGCGCCGATCCTTTATGTCATGCGCTACGAGACCCTTGATGAGGCACTGGCCATGCACAATGGCGTGCCGCAGGGGCTGTCGTCGTGCATCTTCACCACCGATTTGCGCGAGGCGGAAACCTTTATGTCGGCGGCCGGCAGCGATTGCGGCCTGGTCAACGTCAATATCGGCCCCTCGGGCGCTGAAATCGGCGGCGCCTTTGGCGGCGAGAAGGAGACCGGCGGCGGCCGCGAATCCGGCTCCGATGCCTGGCGGGCCTATATGCGCCGCGCCACCAACACGATTAATTATTCCACCGATCTGCCGCTTGCCCAGGGTGTGAAATTCGACATCGACTGAGCGCATTCGGCAAAAGTGGGAACCGGTTTTCGGATAAAATGCGCGGCAACAAAAGCGACCGCACTGAAATGCCGCATTTCAGATCGGGCCGCCAAGCGGCTATGCTGGGCCGGAATGCCGCTTGCCACCGGCAGGTCACGCAGACGGAAACCCGATTGCCTGGGAGCCGGGGATGCATTTCGGACTGACAGAAGAACAGCAGATGATGCAGGACGCGGCCAGGAATTTCGCCGAAAAGGAAATCCTGCCCACGCTCCCCGAAGACGAAGCCGATCACAGGTTCCGCCCCGACCTGGTCAAGAAAATGGCCGAACTCGGTTTCTTCGGCTGCGCCCTGCCCGAGGAACATGGCGGCAACGGTTTCGGCTTTGTCGAATCGGTCATTCTTGCCGAGCAGATCGCCAAGGTCAGCGGCTCCTGGCGCCTGCCTTTCAACATGCAGAACATCGGCCCGGCCATAACGGTCAATAAGTTCGGCACCGAGGAACAGAAGCGGCGTTTCATTCCTGACTGGGTCAGCGCCGACTCCCTGGGATTCTTCGCCATGACCGAGCCCAATACCGGTTCCGACGTCGCCAGTATGGGAACCACGGCCACCGATCGCGGCGATCATTGGGAGCTCAACGGCCAGAAGATGTGGATCTCCAACGCCCATGTCGGCGATTGGGGCTTGGTCTACGCCTTCACCGACAAGAGCAAGAAACACAAGGGGATGACCTGCTTCATCATCAACCTGAAGGCAAATGAGGGGATCGCCACCGTTCCGATCGAGACCAAGCTTGGACTGCACTGCGCTCCCACCGGCGAGATTGCCTTCAACGGCGCAAAGATCCCGAAAGATTCAGTGCTCGGCGAGGTCGGCATGGGCTTTCAGATCTGCATGTGGCAACTCAACAACACACGGATCGGCTGCGCCGCCGGCGCTATCGGCATTGCCGGCGGCGCCATCGCCGCCGCCATCGGCTACGCCAACGAGCGAACCCAGTTCGGCAAGAAGATCGGCGCATACCAGATGGTCCAGGCGCAGATCGCCGACATGGTCGCCGAGCATGAGGCCGCCAAACTGCTGGTCTACAGGGCCGCCTGGCTCAAGGACCAGGGGCTGCCCAACCAGCACGAAACCTCCATGGCCAAGCTTTTCGCTTCCGAGACGGCCGTCCACGCCGCCAGCGAAACGATGAAGATCTTCGGCAGCTACGGCTATTCCACCGAGTACCCCGCGCAACGCTTCCTTCGCGACGCGCATTCGCTGCGGGTCGTGGAGGGAACCAGCAATATTCAGAAGATCATCATCGCCGGCATCTCGCTCGGGGACACCGCCAACCGTTAATCTCTGCCTATAATAGAAAGCCTTCGGGCTTCCAGACACGTTTCAAGGAGAGGTGAAACAATCCCATGCCGCGCAAGCAAACGCCGCTGCGTCCGTATTTCGAGAAGATGGCCGGGATCGGCAAGGAACTCAGCGAAGGCGAGATCCGGCGCTCGAAGAATAACGTCGATCTGATCCGCGAGCAGGAGGAAATCCTCGCCCGCGAGATCGATAGGGTCAATAACGCCGGCGTCCCCGCTGAGAAGATCCACGCGCGGGGCGGAATGACCGTCTACGATCGGCTCGAATATCTGGTCGATGCGGGAACCTGGAACCCGCTCCACACCCTCTACAATCCCCGCGACAACGAAGAAGGATGCACGGGGGTGGTTGACGGTCTGGGAAAGATCGAGGGCAGGTGGGCGGTCATAATCGGTTTTGACAACAAGGTCATGGCCGGTGCCTGGATTGCCGGTCAGGCCGAAAACATCCTCATGGTCACCGACCTGGCCAAGCGCCTCAATGTTCCCCTGGTGTGGCTGACCAACTGCAGCGGCGTCAAGCTGATGGAGCAGGAAAGCGTCTATGCCGGTCGCCGCTCAAGCGGGGCGCCGTTCTTCCGTCACGCCGAGCTCAACCGTCTGGGAATTCCAATCCTCAACGCCATCTACGGAACCAACCCGGCAGGCGGCGGCTATCAGGGCATCAGCCCGACCATCCTGCTGGCCCACGAAGGGGCAAACATCGCCGTAGGCGGCGCCGGAATCGTCGGTGGCATGAGCCCCAGGGGGCACGTCGATGAAGAGGGCGCCCGGGCGCTCATCGACGCCGCCAGGGACTTCAAGGCCAAGCCCCCCGGCCGCGTCGAGACCCATTTCGACAAGACCGCCTATTTCCGCGAAGTCCACGAGACCGAACAGGGCGTCCTCGACGGCATCAAGGACTATATGCGCATGATGCCGGCCTACGACCCGGCCATGTTTCGCGTCGCCGAACCCGCCGAACCCAAGTTCCCGGCCGAGGATCTCAATCTGATCCTGCCTGCAAACCAGAAACGCCCCTACGACGCCATCCAGTTACTGGCGCGCCTCACCGACAACAGTGAGTTCATGGAATACCGTCCGGACTACGGTCCCGAGGTTTTCACCGGCATCGCCAAGATCGATGGCTTCCCCCTGGCCTTCATCGGCAACCGCCAGGGCGTTTTCCCCGATTATCCCGAATATGCCGAAGGCACCTATCCCGGTGTTGGCGGCAAACATTACCGCCAGGGGCTCATCAAGCAGGGCGAATTCGTCACTCTGTGCGGCCGTGACAATCTGCCGATCGTCTGGCTTCAGGACACCACCGGCATCGACGTCGGCGACCTTGCCGAGGAGGCCGAACTGCTGGCGCTGGGCCAGGCGCTGGCCTACTCCATCGAACAGACCGATCTTTCCATGATGTGTATCGTCTTGCGCAAGGGGACCGCGGCCGCCCACTACATCATGGGCGGGCCCCAGGCCAACAACAACAACGCCTTCACCCTCGGCACCCCGCTCTCGGAAATCAACGTCATGCACGGAGAAACCGCCGCTGCCGCCTCCTACGCCCGCCGGCTGGTCAAGGAAGCCGAAGCAGGTCGCGATATCACCCCGGTCGTCGACAAGATGAACCGGATGATCCAGGATTATCAGGACAAGTCCCACCCGGCCTATTGCGCCATGAACGGTTTCGTTGACGAAATCGCCTCGCTGACCGACCTGCGCAATTACATCCAGGCTTTCGCCGGGGCCAACTATCAGAACCCCAGATCGATCACCCCGGTCCACCAAATGCTGCTGCCGCGCATCATCAAGGGCTAGAGCACTATGATTTCCGTGAATTTGGGCGTTATCTGGGAAAGATCGGCCAAGGAACCGGAAGCAGCCGTGCTGCAAAAAGCTCTCACGGGAAAGGAACACACCGATGCAGGGACTATCCACCGCGCAACCGACACTGCTTAGCGCCGCCTGGCCGGCCTCGGCCGACAGTCTTTTGCGCAAATTCGTGCTGGCCCTGGCCGGAGCGGCGCTGCTGACCCTGTCAGCCAAGGTCCAGGTGCCGTTTTATCCGGTGCCAATGACCATGCAGACATTCGTCGTTCTGGTCATTGGCATGGCGTTCGGCTGGCGCCTCGGGGCAGCGACCGTGGTCCTTTACCTGGTCGAGGGCGCCTTCGGGCTGCCGGTTTTCGCCGGCACCCCCGCCAAGGGCATCGGCCTCGCCTACATGGCCGGTCCAACTGGTGGCTATCTGGTCGGCTTCGCCGTCGCGGCGGCGGTTGTCGGCTATCTGGCGGAACGCGGCTGGGATCGCAACCTGTTGACGACACTGGCCGCGATGGTGGCCGGCACGGCGCTGATCTTCATCTTCGGTTATGTCTGGCTGGCCCATCTCATCGGCTTCCAGAAGGCCTTTCAGTTTGGTGTCCTTCCGTTCATGTCGGCGGCCGTCTTCAAAATCGCCCTGGCCGCGGCGGTTCTGCCGCTTTGCTGGCGATTTCTGGCGCGTATGAAATAGCCGACGATGATCTTCGGCAACCGGTAGGCGAGTTCGGGAAAGGCCGCTGGAATGTGGATTTCCGTGCCTTTCATGATGAGGAGCATTCCTGATGAGCGAAGAAGTCACTGCGCCCATGTCGGGGTCGATATGGAAAATTCACGTAAAGGTCGGAGACAAGGTGAACTACGAGGATGAACTCGTCATCCTCGAAGCCTTGAAAATGGAAAATCCGATTTATGCGCCGGCCGACGGGACAGTCTCCGAGATCAAGGTCTCCGAGAACGATCAGGTCGAGGCCAACCAGGTGTTGATCGTTCTCGATTGAGCGGGCGCAACTTCCTTCGCGTCGCAGGGCGGCGCAATGTTGCGCCTTGGAAAACCGGAAAGCGGCCCTGTCGCAAAAGGGGGGGGAATGGAAAGTTTCTGGGGTTCAGTCAAATTGATGCTGTTCGTCTATGCACTGGCAGCCGCTGTGTCCTTGACCGTGGCCTGGAGCATCAAAATGATCTTCGCCGGAGTGAAGATGCAAAAAGCCCGCGCCGCGGCGCGAGCCGCCGCCCTGGCCGAGCCATCCCGCGAGCCGGACAACGGCGCAGCGGACAGGGCGGACTGACCATGCCGGAAATCGAATTCCTTAGTATCTTTCAGGGGATAGCCACGCTGGTGGCATCCGAACCGCTCATCCTTGTCTCGAGAATCGCGCTTATCGCCCTTGGCATCGTCTTTGTCTATCTGGGGGTTAAGGGAACGCTTGAGCCGCTGATCATGATCCCGATGGGGTTCGGGATGTCTTCCGTCAATGCTGGCGTTCTCTATCTCTCGGCATCGACCACGGGAACGCTTTTCATCGACCCGACCGCGAGCGATCCAATCCAGCTCTTGGAAATTCTGCAGATCGACTTCCTGCAGCCGATCTATACGTTCATGTTCAGCAACGGGTTGATTGCCTGCCTGATCTTCATGGGCATCGGGGTGATCTCGGACATCGGATTTATGCTGATCGCCCCGTTCCGGTGCATGGTTATCGCCGTTTGCGCGGAACTGGGCACACTCCTGACATTTCCCATCGCCGTGGCCATGGGCCTGCCATACAACGAGGCTGCGGCGATCGCCATGGTCGGCAGCGCCGACGCCCCGATGGTCCTCTACACCTCGCTCCTGCTGGCCAGAGACCTGTTCGTTCCGATCACCATCGTGGCCTACCTCTATCTGAGCCTGGCCTATGCCGGTTATCCCTACCTGGTCCGGGTCATGGTCCCCAAGGAACTGCGCGGGATCAAAATGGACCAGACGACCATCCCGAATATCACCAAGGGGGAAAAAGTAACCTTCGCCGTCATCACCTCCACCCTTCTTTGTCTGCTTTTCCCGGTGGCGGCGCCGCTGTTCATGTCATTCTTTTTGGGGATCATCATCCGTGAATCGGGCGTCAAGCAATTCGTGGAGTTTCTCGGCGGTCCCGTTCTTTACGGCGCCACGTTCTTCCTCGGACTTCTCCTCGGCGTGCTCTTCGAGGCCAGTACAATCCTCAACCCCAAGGTCATTGTGCTCCTTTTCCTGGGAATCACCGCCCTGCTGCTGTCCGGCATCGGCGGGATCATCGGCGGATATATTGTCTATTGGGCCAGCAGCCGGCCGTTTAACCCGGTCGTCGGCATCGCCGGAGTGTCCTGCCTGCCGACGACGGCCAAGGTGGCCCAGAAGGAGGTCCACAATGCCAACAAGTTCGCCGTCATCCTTCCCTGGGCGATGGGCGCCAGCATCTCCGGTGTTATCTCGTCGGCTATCATCGCCGGCATCTATGTGACCCTGCTGCGATGAACGCGGCCATCAAGGAAAAGAAGGCTTACTGGATCGGCGGGACGATAACCGCCTCCTTCGGGGTCGGGCTCGTCAGGCTTCTGTCTCCCGAGCTTGCGGGAGTCCAGAGCGCGGTCGCACTCATTGCCGGTTTCACGTTGGTCATCGCCGGGATTGCGATCATCGCCTGCGCGACCAGACGCAAAGAATCAGAGGCGTTCATCACGATGGAGAAGGACTGAGAGGACGTCGTTCGCGGTGCGACCATGCGCGCCGCCGCACGGTGGCAAAATCTGGCGCCGTGATCTATCGTTCCGACCGCGCCCGGACTTGGATCTAGAGCGAGATGAGGTCAAATTGAACCATTTGATGGAGTCAAATCAGCCTGTCGCCAAGGCGCGGAGCGCCGTGCGATGTGGTGCATCGGACAAGCT
>CALZIL010000037.1:7546-22456 GCA_945787495.1 uncultured Afifella sp.
GCGGTCCGCTTGTGGTCGGCCAGACCACGGCGCGAACCGCGCCTCGTCAGCAGACGCCAAAAGCCGGTCAAATGATTCAATTTGACCTCATCTCGCTCTAGCCCTTTTTTTGAGACTGGACGATTTTCATGGCATCGGCTCTGCGGGCGGGATCTGTTTATTTCGCGCTGGTGTTCACGGCAGGATTTATATTTGGGACACTTCGCAATTTCGTCATCCTGCCGCGCCTCGAACCCCATCTCGCCGTGCTGATCGAATTGCCGGTGATCCTGGTGATCTGCTGGTTTGCCGCGAAATGGACCGTTGAAAAATTTGCCGTGCCGGCCATTGCCGCCGACCGCCTCGCAATGGGTGTAGTCGCCTTCGTCTTGCTCATGCTCGCGGATACGATTTTGGCGACCGCCGGCTTCGGCCGGACGCTCGCCGGCCACCTGAGGAGCTTTGCAGCCCCGGAAGGCGCCATCGGCCTTGCCGGCCAGATGCTCTTTGCGCTGTTTCCGTATCTTCTCATGCGGAGACGCACCGTTGACGACTGACGCCCCTCTTGCCGGCCTCCGCGTCATTGAACCGGCGCGCATCCTGGCCGCCCCCCCGGCCGCCCGCAGCGCTGATGCGCGAGGACGGACAAATCAAAAAGATCCAGGGGGCAAGTGATGGCCGGACAGGTGACCACGCCCCTCGCCGGCATCCGCGTCATCGAGTTGGCGCGCATCCTGGCGGCGCCCTGGGCCGGGCAGGTGCTGGCCGATCTCGGCGCCGACGTCATCAAGGTGGAGCAGCCGGGCCGCGGCGACGATACCCGCCACTGGGGGCCGCCCTTCGTTGAAGGGTCAAGCGACGACAATCAGAACGATAATCTCGGGGCCGCCTACTACCATGCCTGCAATCGCGGCAAGCGTTCCATTGTTGTCGATATCGCCACACGGCAAGGCCAGGAGACAATTCGCCGGCTCGCCGCCTCCGCCGACGTGCTGATCGAGAACTTCAAGGTCGGCGGGCTGGCGAAATACGGTCTTGACGAGGCCAGCCTTCGCAGCCTCAACCCGCGCCTTGTCTATTGTTCCGTCACCGGTTTCGGCCAGACCGGGCCCTATGCCGGCCGCGCCGGCTACGACGTCATGATCCAGGGCATGAGCGGCATCATGGCGCTGATCGGCGAGCCGCAAGGCGAGCCGATGAAGATGGGCGTCGCCTTCGCCGACATCTTCACCGGCCTTTACGCCACGATCGCCATCCAGGCCGCTTTGGCCCAGCGCCAGCGCATTGGCCATGGCGCCGTCATCGACATGGCCCTGCTCGACGCCATGGTTGCCGTTCTCGCCAATCAGGGCATGAACTATCTCGTTACCGGCCGCGAACCGCCACGGCTCGGCAATGCCCACCCCAATGTCGTGCCCTATGAGGTTTTTCCGGCGTCCGACGGCCATGTCATCGTCGCCGTCGGCAATGACCGGCAATTCAAGGATTTCTGCCGCCTGCTCGGTCATGGTGATCTGGCCGGCGACGCCCGCTTCACCAGCAACGCCGACCGGGTTGAAAACCGCGAGGCGCTTATTCCCGATCTCAAAGCGGCGACCGCCAAATGGCCGGCGGCGGCGCTTCTCGCCGCGCTGGAGGCCGGCGGCGTGCCGGCCGGGCCGATCAATGGTCTGGCCGCGATCTTTGCCGATCCGCAAATCGCCGCGCGCGAACTGGTTATCGAACGCAGCGCCGACGGCGTGACTGTTCCCGGCCTGCGCACGCCGATCATCTTGGATGGCCGGGCGGCGGCTTCGGATCGGCCGGCGCCGCGGCTCGGACAGCACACTGAGGAAATCCTTGCCGAACTGGCGAGCCTGGAGGATAAAAAATGAACCGGACCGGTGGACAGCTGATCGTCGAGGCGCTGCAAACCCACGGCGCCGACCGCCTGTTCTGCGTTCCCGGCGAAAGCTATCTCGCCGTCCTCGACGCGCTCTACGGTTCGCCGATCGGCGTCACCGTCTGCCGGCAGGAGGGCGGCGCGGCGATGATGGCCGATGCCTATGGCAGGCTTACCGGCCGGCCGGGCATCTGTTTCGTCACACGCGGTCCGGGCGCCACCAATGCCTCTGCCGGCCTTCATATCGCCCGCCAGGATTCCGCTCCAATGATCCTGTTCATCGGCCAGGTGCAGCGCGCCGCGCGCGAGCGCGAGGCCTTTCAGGAGATCGAATACCGGCGCATGATGACCGAGCTTGCCAAATGGGTAGGCGAGGTCGACAGCGCCGAGCGGATTCCCGAATTCGTCGCCCGCGCCTTTGCCACCGCGACCTCCGGCCGGCCCGGACCGGTTGTCCTGGCGCTGCCGGAAGATGTCCTGCGCGAAAGCGCCGACGTGCCACCGCAAAAGCCCTACACGCCGGTCGAGATCAGGCCGGGCCAAGCCGATATGGCCGCCCTTGAAGGTGCTCTTGCAGCCGCGCAGCGACCCATAGCGATCCTCGGCGGCAGCGGCTGGAGCGAAACGGCCGTCGCTCAGATGGCCGAATTCGCCGAGCGGTTCGCGCTGCCCGTGACCTGTTCGTTCCGCCGGCAGATGCTGTTCGATCATTTGCATCCAAGTTATGCCGGTGATGTCGGCCTCGGTATCAATCCCCAACTGGCTGCCCGCGTCCGGGACGCCGATCTGGTGCTGCTGGTCGGCGGCCGTTTCGGCGAGACGCCGTCCGGCAATTATTCGCTTCTCGCCTCACCAAATCCCGATCAGACCCTCATCCATGTCCATGCCGATGCGGCGGAACTCGGCCGTGTCTACCGGCCCGACGTCGCCATCAATGCCAGCCCGACCGCTTTCGCGCAGGAACTTGCAACATTGCAGCCTCCCGAAGGGCCGGCCTGGGCCGGCGAGGCGGCAATCGCCCATGCCGATTATCTCGCTTGGTCGGAGCCGAGCGGCAGCAATCCCGGCGCCGTGCAGATGGGCGAAATCATGCGCTGGCTGCGTGACACGCTGCCTGAGGACGCCATCCTGACCAACGGCGCCGGCAATTATGCCGCCTGGCAGCACCGCTATTACCGCTTCCGCCGCTTCGGCACCCAGCTCGGTCCGGCATCCGGCTCCATGGGCTTTGGCGTGCCGGCCGCCGTCGCCGCCAAGCAGCTTTATCCCGATCGCCAGGTCGTGGCTTTTTCCGGCGATGGCTGTTTCATGATGAACGGCCAAGAATTCGCCACCGCCGTCCAGTACCGCCTGCCGATCATCGTGCTGCTCGTCAATAACGGCACTTACGGCACCATCCGCATGCACCAGGAAATGCGCCATCCCGGCCGCGTCGTCGCCACGGATCTCGTCAATCCCGATTTCGCCGCTCTCGCCCGCGCCTATGGCGGCCATGGCGAAACGGTCCGCGAGACCGCTGAATTCGCCTCGGCCTTTGAGCGGGCGGCGCAATCGGGCAAACCCGCCATCATCGATATCCACCTTGACCCGGAAGCCATCACGACGACGAAAAGCCTGACCGAACTGCGCGGGGCAGCCGGTTGAGCGCGACAAAAATTCTGGCGATATCCGCTCATACCAGTTCCGCATCGGTGACGATTTCCACCAGTGAGGGGCCGTCATGCGCCAGCGCTTCGGCGATCGCCGCGTCCAGTTCGCCACTCTCGGTGACCCGGTGGCCATGGCCGCCGCATAGCCGGGCAAAGGCGGCGAAGGACGGATTGTGCAGATCGGTCTGCCAGACCGGCCACTCGCCGGCCCGCTGCTCCTTGGAGATCTTTCCAAGTTCGGAATTGTTCAACAGGATATGGGTGATGTTCATGCCGTATTTCACCGCCGTCGTGAACTCCATGGCATATTGGCCGAAGCCGCCATCGCCGGAGATCGAGATCACCTTGCGGCCCTTATAGTCGGGAAAATCCCGGGTCGCCGCCCAGGCGCCCATTGCCGCCGGAAAGGCAAAACCGATCGAGCCGAGATAGCCCGACATCAGCACCGACTGCCCGCACGGCTCGAAATAGCGGCCGAAGGAATAGGTGTTGTTGCCAACATCGACAGCTATGACGGCATCCGCCGGCGCCAGGTCCGTCAGCACCGAAAAGACGCTGGCCGAGGCGATGCCCTGGCCACGGTCGTCGCTGGCGCGGCTTGCCTTTTCCTCACGCCAGGCCTGCCAGCGCGCCGCCAGTTCCTTACGCTGATCCTTGGCGGCAATTTTTGCCGGCAGGGCGCCGAGCACCGCTTCCATCGTCCGGCCGATCTCGCCATAGACCGGCAGGCTCACGGCGTGGAACTTGCCCAGATGCATGCGATCGAAATCGACCTGGATGATCGGTTTTGACGGTTCAATGCCGGTGTGATTGGAGAACGAACAACCGAGCGCGATGATCAGGTCGCATTCATTCATGAACCACGAGGCAATCGGCGTGCCGGAGCGGCCGAGAACGCCGGCGGCGTGCGGATGGGTGTCGGCAATCAGGCCCTTGGCCTTGAATGTCGTCAGCACCGGGCATTTCAGCCGTTCCGCCAGGTCCACGATCGGCGCCATGCGGCCCTTGGCGCCATAGCCGGCAATGATGATCGGCCGCTTCGCCTTGCCGATCATGGCGGTCATGTCCGCAAGGCTGTCGGCTGACGGCGCAATCCGCTCATCGCCCATGCGGCCGGCCGGGCCGCCGGCCCTGGCGCCGTCGGTTGCGGCCAGCGTTTGCACGTCGTCGGGAAAGATCAGATGGGCAACGTCGCGCTCCACCAGTGCGCTCTTGCAGGCCAGCGACATCAATTCGGCATGGCGCGAAGTATACAGCACGGTCTGCGAATATCGCGACACCGCCTGAAACGCCGATGCCAGATCGATTTCCTGAAAGGCGCCCGGCCCGAGCACCTGCACGTCTACCTGGCCGGTCAGCGCCAGCACCGGCGCCCGATCGACCTTGGCGTCCCAAAGCCCGGTCATTAGGTTGGTCGCGCCCGGTCCGGCAATCGTCAGGCAGGCCGCTGGCCTGCCGGTCAGTTTGGCATAGCCCGAACAGGCAAAGGCCGCCGCGCCTTCATGGCGGACACCGAAAAAATCGAGTTGGCCCGCCACAGCCTGGCGCCGCAGCGCATCGGCCAGACCGAGATTGGAATGGCCGACCATGCCGAAGACGCTTTTCACGCCCCAATTGACCATGGTCTCGGCCATGACGTCGGTGACGGTGCGCACGTGATCGGGTTCACGCGCCAGACCGACATAGATGCCATCGGCCCGTGCCTCGACCGGGAACATGTCCTGGCCGGAATCCTCGTGACCGCCGGGCGGCTTGCCGGTCAGCGGATCGAAATCCCAGCCGTGCCACGGGCAGCGCAGCCAGCATTGGCCCGCAATGCCCTTTTCGATCGAACCCTCGCCGAGCGGCCCGCCCTGATGCGGGCAGCGATTGTCCATTGCCGCATAGGAACCGTCGAAATGAACCAACGCCAGCGTCCGCGTCCCGGCAGTGACGGTTTGCACCCGGCCGTCCGGCAAGTCATCGGCTTCGGCGACCTTGTGCCAGACGATTTCGCTTTTTCCGCCCATCACGTCCTCCACTCGATCAAATGCCATTCACGCGGCATTTGAAGCGCAAATGGCCGAAAAGGCCACCGCGTGAGCGATCAAGACGTTTTGATTGCGGGAATCCGATGGCCACGAAGGGTTATCGGGAGAAGGCTTTTCATTCCTGTTCGATCCTTCTGGCAAAGTCGGCTACACCGGCTGGATATGATGCGAGAACAATCCGCCAGTAACGACAACCGCCAGGATTTGCTGCGACGCCTGTTCGATACCGCCGTGGCCACCGCCCGGCCGGAAAACTGCGTCCCGAAATCCCTGCCGCCAGCGCCCAATGACCGGCTGATCGTCACCGGCGCCGGCAAGGCCGCCGCTGCGATGGCCAAGGCGCTGGAGGATCACTGGCATGGACCAATGGCCGGCGCCGTCGTCACCCGCTACGGCTATGAGCTGCCGACGCAATGGATCGAGGTTCTGACCGCTTCCCATCCGGTTCCCGATGCCGCCGGCGAGGCCGCGGCACGGCGGATGATCGAGCTTGCCCGCTCCGCCGGGCCGGACGACCTGGTGCTGTTTTTGCTGTCGGGCGGCGGTTCGGCGCTGCTTGCCGCCCCGGCGCCTGGCCTGACGCTCGCCGACAAGCAGGCGGTCACCAGGGCGCTGCTGGCAAGCGGCGCAACCATCGGCGAAATCAACTGCGTCCGCCGGCATTTATCGGCCATCAAGGGCGGCCGGCTTGCAGCGCTTGCCTATCCGGCCCGCTTGCTGACATTGGCAATCTCCGATGTGCCCGGCGATGATCCCGCCGCCATCGCCTCCGGACCGACCGTTGCCGATCCGACCACCTTCGCCGATGCCAGGGCAATCATCGAAAAATATGCGATTTCACCACCGCAGGCGGTCACGCGTCATCTTCAGGCGGCAGAGGACGAAACGCCCAAGCCGGGCGACCCGCGCCTGCAATCGGCCGAATTCAAAATGATTGCCCGCCCCGCCGAAATGCTGGCCGCCGCGACCGCAGAAGCCGAGCGCGCCGGCTATCGGGTCGTCAATCTCGGCGATGCGCTGGAAGGCGAGGCGCGGGTCATCGCCGCCGACCATGCCGCACTGGCGCTTGCCCATGCTGACGCCGGCGAGAAAGTGGCGATCCTTTCGGGCGGTGAATTGACCGTCACCATCGCCGGCGCCGGCCGCGGCGGACCCAATCGCGAATACGCGCTGGCGCTTGCTCTGGCCCTTTCCGGCGATGACCGCGTCATGGCGATCGCCTGCGATACCGACGGCGCCGACGGCGCGCCAGATTCCGATGGCGCCGATGTCGCCGGTGCCGTGATCGGTCCCGATACGCTTGAGCGAGCAGCCGCACGCGGACTGGACGGCGGAAAATGCCTTGCCGACAATAATGCCGGCGGATTCTTCGAAACGCTCGGCGATGCCGTCGTCACCGGCCCGACCCGCACCAATGTCAACGATTTCCGGGCGATTTTAGTCAGTTGACCGACTCAAAACCGGTCTGACTCTGCGCTCAGCGGTCCGAATGACGATGCTGCGTTGACACTGTTCTGATTATCGAATTTATCTCGGCCATGAGACCCTCTTCGGTTTTTAACGATATCATCGTCTCCATTGCCGAACGCAGCCGCAGCCTTGTTGATCTGGCGCGGATGCGATCGACGCCCGATGGCGTCGACGGGCTTGTCGAACTGTGCCAGCAACTTGTCTCGACCACCGGCGAGGTGTCGATTATTGCCCTGGCGCAGGAGGTCCACGCCCGGTTTGCCGCTCTTGATCCGGCCGATCATCAGCAGTTTTTCCGCGTGCTTTTGGAGGATTTCGGTGTCGAGCAGGCGGCGCTTCGCGCGGTCGTCGAGACCTATCTCGCCGATCCCGACGAGGAACATGCTCTTGCCCTGCACGAAACGGCTGAGCCGCGCCGCCAGGAACTGCTGCGCCGCCTGAACCTGTCACCCGGCGGTACGCGCGCTTTGGTGAGCATGCGCACCGCGCTGCTGGCGGCGATGGCGGTGGATCGTGAACTGGCGCTGGTGGATCGTGACTTCGTCCATCTCTTCACTGCCTGGTTCAACCGCGGTTTTCTGGAACTGCAGCGCATGGACTGGTACACGCCGGCCGCAATTCTCGACAAGATCATCGTCTATGAGGCCGTCCACGAAATCTCCGACTGGGACGATTTGCGCCGCCGCATCGATCCGCCGGACCGGCGGCTTTATGCGTTTTTCCATCCGCGCCTGGCCGACGATC
Source organism: uncultured Afifella sp. (assembly GCA_945787495.1). Classification (GTDB taxonomy): domain Bacteria; phylum Pseudomonadota; class Alphaproteobacteria; order Rhizobiales; family Afifellaceae; genus CALZIL01. The sequence continues at coordinate 15,301 of CALZIL010000037.1, forward strand.
CGCTGATTTTCGTCGAGGTGGCGCTGACGGCTGAAACCCCCGGCAACATCGGAGCGATCCTGTCGGCCGACCGAGAGCCGGCCGATCCGAAAGGTGCCAGCACCGCGGTGTTTTATTCGATATCCAATTGCCAGAAGGGCCTCAGAGGCATTTCCTTCGGCAATTTCCTGATCAAGCAGGTCGTGGAGGATCTGCGGCGCGAACTGCCTGGCCTGAAGACATTCGTGACCTTGTCTCCGCTACCACAATTTGCCGGTTGGCTGCAATCGCTCGCCGAAAAGGACAGCCCGCTGCTGACGGCGGTACGCGAGGCCCTGCCGCTGCTCGAAGATGCCAATTGGTGGCAGGACCCTGACGCCGCCGGCCGGCTTGAATCTGCTCTGATGCCGCTGGCCTCCTGGCATCTCTTGCGCGCCCGCAATGCCGGCGACATGCCCGTCGATCCGGTCGCCCGCTTTCACCTTGGCAACGGCGCCCGGCTGGAGCGTCTCAACTGGCTCGCCGACACCAGTGAAAACGGCCTGCAAAGTTCGCACGGCATCATGGTCAACTATCTCTACAAGCTTGAGGACATTGAGAAGAACCACGAGGCCTTCGCCAATGCCGGCGTGGTCACCGCCTCCGGACCCGTCAACCGGTCCGTGCGCGCGCTTCCGGCGGCGGCGGAGATTGCCGCGGCATGAGCAATCATTTTTTCGACAAGATCCGGCAAAGCGCGCCGCCTGCCGAGACCCTCTTCCTGACCACCGAAACCGGCCTCAGCCTCACCTATGGCGGTCTCGTGGCTCGCTCGGCGCAATTCGCCTGCGCCCTGACCGCGCTGGGCGTTAAAAAGGGCGATCGCGTCGCGGTGCAGACGCAAAAGGCCGTCGATTGCCTGATGCTCTATCTCGCCTGCCTGCGCGCCGGGGCGGTCTATCTGCCGCTCAACATTGCCTACACGCCGGCCGAGATCGTCTATTTCGCCGGCGATGCCGAACCGCGCCTGTTTGTCTGCGATCCGGCCAGCCGCGATGACCTTGCCGCGGCGCTGGTCGCAATGGCGGATCTGCGGATCGAAACCCTCGACCCGGACGGCGGCGGCAGCCTGCAGCAACGAGCCGACGTAGCGGACAAGGATTTCGCCGATGTCGCTGTCGGGCCCGACGACCTGGCGGCGATCCTTTACACCTCCGGCACGACCGGCCGTTCCAAGGGCGCCATGCTGACCCAGGACAATCTCGCCTCCAACGCCGAGGCACTGGTCGATACCTGGCGCTTCACCGGCGACGACGTGCTGCTGCACGTCCTGCCGATCTTCCACACCCACGGCCTGTTCGTGGCGACCAATACCGTGCTTCTTGCCGGCGCCTCGATGCTCTTCCTCCATCGCTTCGATCTCGACACGGCGCTTTCGCTGTTTCCCAAGGCGACGGCGATGATGGGTGTGCCGACCCATTACAGTCGACTGCTGTCGCACTCCGATTTCAACCGCGATCTGGTCGGCCATATGCGGCTTTTCATCTCCGGCTCCGCGCCATTGTCGGCCGAGACCCATAAAGCGTTTTCGGCGTGCACCGGCCACGCCATTCTGGAGCGTTACGGCATGACGGAAACCGGCATGAACACTTCCAACCCCTATGATGGCGAGCGGCGTCCGGGCACGATCGGGATGCCGCTGCCGGGCGTCGAACTCAGGATCACCGATCCCGAAACCGGGGCGGCACTGCCTGAGGGTGAGATTGGCGTCATCGAGGTGCGCGGCCCCAATGTCTTTACGGGCTATTGGCGCAATCCGGAAAAGACCGCCGAGGAGTTCCGCGACGATGGCTTTTTCATAACCGGTGACCTCGCCCGCATCGATGCCGAGGGTTATGTGACCATCGTCGGCCGCGACAAGGACCTGATCATCACCGGCGGTTTCAACGTCTATCCGGCGGAAGTGGAAGCCGTGCTCGACGCCTGTCCCGGCATCGCCGAATCCGCGGTGATCGGCGTGCCCCATCCCGATTTCGGCGAAGGCGTCACCGGCATTGTCGCGGCAAAGAGCGGCGCACAGATCGACGAGGCAGAAATCCAGGCGCGCCTCGCCGGTGAGATTGCCGCCTTCAAGCGCCCCAAACGGATCATCGCCGTCGATGTGCTGCCCCGCAATTCGATGGGCAAGATCCAGAAGAACGACCTCAGGGACCAATACCGCGACCTTTACGCCGCGCCATAACCGACGTAACGATAAGGCCGAGGCCATGATCAACAAAACAGAGACGCTGCAACGGACCGCCACGCAACCCGATGCGCAGGCGGCGCAGGAATCGCTGACCAGCCGCGTCTATGCGCGGCTCAGGGCCGATATTCTCGCCGGCCGCCTGGAACCGGCCCGCAAGCTGAAGATCGAGGATCTCCGCAAATCCTATGGTGCCGGCGCCAGCCCGATCCGCGAAGCGCTCAGCCATCTGGCGTCCGACCATCTTGTCGAGCGGCTCGACCAGCGCGGCTTCCGCGTCACCGATGTCAGCGGTGAGGAATTCAACGAGTTGCGCAAGACCCGCTGCTGGCTGGAGGAACGCGCTCTGCGCGAGTCGATCGCCCATGGCGGCCCGGACTGGGAGGAGCGCGTCGTGCTCGCCGCCTACCGCCTGTCGAGCGTGCCGTGGTCGAAATCGGCCGACGAGTATGTCGTCAACGGTGAATGGGAAGATTTGCACAAGGCCTTCCACATGGCGCTGATTTCCGCCTGTGGCTCGGCGATCCTGCTCAGGTTCTGCAGCCAGCTCTACGACCAGAATATCCGCTATCGGGTCCTGTCCAACCGTGCGGCCTATCGCGAGCGCGACAGCAGTGCGGAGCATGAAGCGATCAGGGAGGCGGCGCTGGCGCGTGATGCCGACCTCGCCGTTGAGCGCCTTCTCGCTCATTATTCGCGAACCGGCAGCTATCTGAGGGACACATTCGACTGATCGGCGTCAGGCCGGCGTTAGCTTTGTGGCGCTCAGGCCGCTTCGCGCACGCGCCAGGTTTCGACAATATCCGTCCCGGCCTGCCGGAACAGTTTTGCCACCGGACAAAATTTAGCCACTTCCGCGCTGAGCCGGGCAAGGTCGGCATCACTGACATCGCCGTCGGCTTCCACCGTCAATTCGATGCGCTCAAACGGGACGGCAATCTCTTCAGCCAGCGTGACGCCGCGGCGGTCGAAATCGCAAACCACGGTAATATGCAGATGGCCGATATCCAGGCCGAGTTTGGCGGCGCATTTATGGCCGATGACATTGGTGCAGCCGATTAGCGATGCCAACGTCGTTTCGGTCGGCGACGTTCCAAGATTGCTGCCGCCGCGTTCCACCGGCTCATCGATCGTCACCACGAGGTCACGAATGGAAATATCGGAACGCGCATGGTTCGGGCATGTCGCTTCCAACCTGGTTTTGACTTTCGTTTTCGCCTTGATGGCCATGGAAACCGCCCCTTTCAGATGATTGTGCCGATGTCGTCGAAGTTATTTCACCGCACGGCGACGCTCATGCGGCGGTCCCTTCCACCTCTGATTCACCGGCTACAAGGTCCTCTTCGGCAACCACCGGATTGGCCAGAACGCCGATACCTTCGATTTCGATCTCGATGGTCTGGCCGGGCTTCATGAAGACCGGCGGCGTGCGGGCGTAGCCAACCCCTTGCGGCGTGCCAAACGCAATCAGATCACCGGGCTCCAGCGTGGTGAACTCCGATATGATGGCGATTGTTCTGGCAACGGAGAAAATCATGTCGCTGGTGTTGGAATCCTGCATGATCTCGCCGTCGAGGCGCGAGAGGATGCGCAGGCCGTCGGCGCCGGGCGGAACTTCGTCGGGCGTGACGACAATCGGGCCAATAGGGCCGGTGCCGTCGAAATTCTTGCCCGGCGTCCATTGGCTCGATTTGCGTTGAAAATTGCGCACCGAGCCGTCATTGAAGACTGTATAGCCGAACACATGGTCGAGTGCCCCGGCTTCAGTGATATTCCGGCCGGCCTTGCCGATGATGAGCATCAGTTCGGCCTCAAAATCGAGCTGATCCGATACACGCGGCCGGACCATCGGCTCGCCGGCCGCCATAAGCGAGGTGAGCGCCCGCATGAAGACCCCCGGATAGGTTGGCACCTCATGGCCACCCTCCTTGGCGTGACCGGCATAGTTCAGCCCCAGGCAGAGCAGCTTGCCGGGCCGGGCGATCGGCAGGGCCGGGCGCAGTTCGTCGGCCATAAGCGTCGCCTCGCTGGCATCGACCAAGGCGCCGATCTCGGCCAGTTTTTTCGGTGCCGATTGCGCCAAAACCTGCAAATCGTGACCGATCTCCGGCGCCGCTTCGGAAAGGTTGACGGCCTTGACACCTGCAAGTCCGCCGCCGGCAGGGTCAGCGCCCTTCAGCGCGGCAACCGCTGTGCCTGATCCTGAATGAAAAACAAGAAATCTCATTGGTGCCATCCCTCCCGTTCTGGCGATTGCGCTCATTGGCGCTGCCAGGTGGCTCATTTAGACGCTTTTGGCGTCACCCCTGGTCACTCTTGGCCGTTTTTGCGCATTCCTTTTTTTTCGTTCCGATTGCCGATCCCGTTGCCAATCCTGACGTTGATTCGCTGGTCGGGCTCCTCGCCATAGCCGATCGTGGCTTTGACTGCCAAGCCAAACGACTGATTCTGCCGCAAAATCGGTCACAAGGATCCGTCCCTATTTGATATCCGGAAAACAGCCTGTGATCTATAGTTTTGAAAATCCGTGGACTATGTAGTCAGCGGGAATACGGAGGCGGGCAATGACGGAATGGCAAACCTATCGCGAAACGGCGCGGTCCAAGGGCGTCCTGGCTTTGGAGCTTTATGTCGTGCGGTCGACGCCGGTGGTCGACAAGGATCGCTTGCGCGAGGTTTTGCCGGAACATCTGGCCTATCAGGGCCGCATGGAAAAGTCCGGCAATCTGGTCTTTGCCGGCCCGCTATCGGATGAAAGCGGCGAGAACTGGTCGGGCGCCGGCCTTATCGTTTATCGCGCCGCCAACCTCGATGCCGCCCGGGCACTGGCGGCGGCCGACCCGATGCACGAATCCGGCTGCCGGACCTTCACCATTCGGCGCTGGCTGCTCAATGAGGGCCGGCTGCAGCTGACGGTCAGTCTGTCGACGCAAATCAGCGACGTCACCTGATACCGGCCTGCGGCGCGGCGGACGAATCTATCATACTATTTGTATAGACATATCATCGCCCTGACAAACATGCCTTGCCGCGATCGATCAGATCACCTCTCAAAAGTCCGGACAATTCATGGCATAGTCGGGCCATGACTGATTCGCTTGCCCTTGACGGCCGTGGACCGTTGCACGAGCAGATCCGGCGGGCGGTTTGCGCGCCGATCATCTCCGGCGCCTGGCCGCCGGGCCGGCGCGTTCCTTCCGAACACGAGCTCATGGCGCTGTTCGGCGCCTCCCGCATGACCGTCAACCGGGCCATGCGCACTCTGGCCGACGACGGTCTGATCGTCCGCCGCCGCCGCACCGGCAGCGTTGTCGCCGCGGCGACCGGCGACCGTGCCGTCATGTCGATCGGCAGCATCCGGGCCACGGTAGAAGCGGGCGATCAGACCTATTCATATGAAAGCCTCGCCCGCCGCCATGCCCGCGCCAGCGATGATAGTGCCGGCCGCTTCAAGATCGCCGCCGGCACGCCGCTTCTCAACCTGTCATGCCGTCACTTTGCGGGCGGCAGGCCCACCGCGCTGGAGGATCACTGGATCAATCTTGCCGCCGTGCCGGAGGCCAGCGATGAGCCGTTTGACAAGACGCCGCCAGGTGAATGGCTGGCGGCGCGCCTGCCCTGGCCGAAAAGCCAATATGTCGTCACCGCGCTCAATGCCGGAGCGGCGATGGCGAAATTGCTTGACCTTGCGCCTGGAACCGCCTGCCTGAAGATCGACCGGCGAAGCTGGCGGAACGGCGTGCCGGCCGCCTTTGTCACCACACTCTACCCCGGCACCGGCCACGCATTGACGGGCGAAGTCGCGCCGCCATAATCGCCACCGTGATTATTCCGCGGGGGAGCAGCCATGCACACGCAAGTCGCCATCATCGGCGCCGGTCCGGCCGGCTTGCTCCTATCGCATCTGCTGCATCTTGAAGGCATTGATTCCGTCGTCCTTGAGCGCCAGAGCCGCGCCCATGTCGAGGCCCGCATCCGCGCCGGCGTTCTGGAGCAGGGCACTGTCGATCTTTTGATCGAGACAGGTCTCGGTGACCGCCTCAAACGCGAAGGCCTTGTTCATCACGGTATCGAGTTGAGCTTTGCCGGCCGCCGTCATCGGATCGACATGGCCGAGCTGACCGGCGGCCGCGCCATCACCGTCTACGCTCAGCACGAGGTCGTGAAGGACCTGATCGCCGCCCGGTTGGCGGCCGGCGGCGACATCCGGTTCGACATCGCCGATGTCGGCCTTAAGGGCATCGATACCGACAGGCCGGTTGTCCGTTTCAACGAGACCGGCGAAAGCCGTGAAATCACCTGTGATTTCATCGGCGGTTGCGATGGCTTTCACGGCATTTGCCGGCAGAGCGTGCCGGCTACCGATCTGTCGCTTTTTGACCGCCTCTATCCGTTCGGCTGGCTCGGCATTCTGGCCAAGGCGCCGCCGGCGTCCGAAGAACTGATCTATGCCCGCCACGATGACGGCTTTGCGCTTTTTTCCATGCGCTCGCCGCAGGTCACCCGACTCTACATCCAGTGCGATCCGGACGAGAACATCGCCAACTGGTCTGATGGGCGGATCTGGGAAGCCCTGCACAAGCGGCTGGAATCAAGCCGCGACTGGCAGCTCGCCGAAGGCCCCGTTCTGGAAAAGGGCATAACCGCCATGCGCGGCTTCGTCGCCGAGCCGATGCGCCACGGCCGGCTGTTTCTGGCCGGCGACGCTGCCCATATCGTGCCGCCAACCGGTGCCAAGGGCATGAACCTCGCAATTGCCGATGCCCGAGTTCTGAGCCGCGCTTTGTCGGGCTATTTCAAACACGGCGCATCCGAGGGACTGGAGGCCTATTCCGCCACTTGCCTGCGCCGCGTCTGGAAGGCCCAGCGCTTTTCCTGGTGGATGACGTCGATGCTGCACAAATTTCCCGGCGTCTCGCCCTATGATGAGCGCGTGCAGATTGCCGAGCTTGA
>CALZIL010000038.1 GCA_945787495.1 uncultured Afifella sp.
GATCAACACCGCCGTGCCGGCGAAGCGGCGCGTTTCGGCCAGATATTTCGCCGCGCCAAGCAGCATCGCGGTGTGTCCGTCATGGCCGCAGGCATGCATTTTGCCCGGCGTGTTGGAGGTCCATGGCTTGCCGCTTTCTTCCGTCACCGGCAGGGCGTCCATATCGGCGCGCATGCCGACGACCTTGCCGGCGCCGCTTTTTTCGCCGTTGCCATGGATCACGCCAACAATGCCGGTCCGGCCGACGCCTTCAACGACCTCATCGCAACCGAATGCCCGCAGGCGCGTGGCGACGACCTCCGCTGTGCGGTGAACGTCGTAAAGAAGTTCCGGATTGCGATGCAGATCACGCCGCCATTCGGCGATTTCGTGCTGTAATTCGGCGAAACGATTGATAACCGGCATGGAACGACCTAGCCTCCGGCTCCATTGCTAACGCCGGTCATTGGCGCCTGCAAGCGGCAAGGCTACAGGCGGCCGGGTCAGCCGACGAAATTCCGGCTATCTCCCGCGAAACCATAATGCCTTGCTTTAGGTGCGAATTTTATACAAATCGGCTAAACAGCGAACAGAAACGAACAGCAAGGTCATCATCATTCGCCAGCATCGCAATCTTTTCCGGGTTCTCGTCGCAGCCGGCCTGATCACGCTGGCAGCGGCTCTGCCGGCGCGCGCCAGCACGGACGACTATATCCTCGGACCCTATCTCGTCGCCGATGTGGTGACCGGCGCGGTTTATGCCAATCGCGACGCTCTACGCCCCTGGCATCCGGCCTCAACAACGAAACTGATGACGGCCTATGTGACGTTCCGCGCTTTGCGCAATGGCGAGATCAAGCTGAACTCGCCGGTAATCGTCTCGCAGAATGCGCTCAACCAGCCGCCGAGCAAGATGGGTTTCAAGGTCGGCACGGTGATGACGGTCGACAATGCACTGAAGATGATCATGGTCAAATCGGCCAACGATATCGCCGTTGCGCTGGGCGAGGCGGTCGCCGGCTCAGAACCGGCCTTCATCGCCAGAATGAACCTGGAAGCGATTGGCCTCGGCATGACGCGGACGAATTTTGTAAACCCGCACGGCCTACCCGATCCGCGCCAGATCACGACGGCCCGTGACCTGGCGTTGCTGGCCAGCGCCATCCTGAAGGAATTTCCGGAATATCGGCCGCTGTTCAAGATTCATGCCATCCGGCATGGAAAACGGACCTTGCGCAATTATAATATCCTCATCGACCGCTATCGCGGTGCGACCGGCATGAAAACGGGCTATATCCGCGATTCCGGCTTCAATCTCGTTGCCAGTGCCCGCCGCAATGGCAAGGAAGTCATCGCCGTCGTGCTCGGCGCCTGCAACGCCCTGAGCCGCGCGGAGAAAGCTGTCAGCCTTCTGGAAACCGGGTTTCGCGCAAGAGGGGCATTGTCGGCCCGGCGTATATCACTGAAAAACGTCTCCTCCGGCGGCGCCTATGTCGCGGTCACCAAGATGCCGCGCGACAATTGTCCGAAACCGGAAAAGAAAAATGGCAAGCAAGCCAAGGGCCCCGCTTACAAGACCTTGCCAAATGGCGTGATCGTTATCGCCGAAGGCGGCAAGACCCGCAATACGCGGCTCGATCGCCGTTTTGATATGGGTCCGCCTGTTGCGGTTTACATCGGCGGCGCCAAAGCCCCGGACGGATCGATATTGGGGCCGACACTTGCCAGCCTGCCTCGGCCGCGGCCGGACACGGCACCACAAATCGCCGGGCGGGCCAATGTCCTTGACGCCGGCAAGGCGCCGGCAATGGCTGCCGCATTCGCCGCCGAATCCCCGATGTCCGGACCGCCGGTTGCCGATCTTGTGGCCAGGAACCCAACCGACAGCCGGTTCTCTCTGCCGCGTCCAAGGCCGGCACCGGGCGGCTAAAGCAACAGCCGAACCCGGCGCCTGCGAGCTTTAATCGGCTTTTTCCAATACAAATTTCAAACCGTCCTCGGTCTCGGTCTGCTTGACCAGCCGGTGACCTTTTTCCTGGCAGAAATGCGGAATATCCAGAGCTGCCATCGGATCGGTGGTCAAAACGATAACGGCGGCGCCGGCCGGCAGCGGTTCCATGCGCTTGGCGGCCTTCAGTACCGGCAGCGGGCATTTGAGGCCGCGCACATCAATGACGAGTGGTTCGTTCATGCTCATTTCCGGGCGGCCAGTTTCCTCACGTCGGATGGCTCGCCTTGACGGCGCGCGAATGATACTTTCGTAGACAGACAACGAATAAAATCAATGCAGATACGCCGGTTTAATCGGAAATTGTCTGATGCAGGGGGAGGCGATGGGCCTGTTTGATCGCATTTCAAGCGAGGTCGCGTACTTAAAAGGCGCGTTACGCACGCTGTCCAACGTTACACCGGTGGCCAAGAATCCTGACCGGACCTTTCCCGATGTCGCCGACAAACTTGCTGCCGACTATGGCGATGCCGAGGCGCTGATCTCAGAACGCGAGCGCATGTCGTTCCGCCAGTACAATGAGAGGGCGAACCAATATGCCCGCTGGGCGATGAGCAATGGCCTGAAAAAGAGTGACTGCGTTGCCCTGATGATGCCGAATCGGCCGGAATACATGGCGCTCTGGCTGGGTGTCGCGCGCGCCGGCGGCATTACGGCGTTTCTCAATACCAATCTGCGCGGTCCGGTGCTCGCCCACTGCGTCAATATCGTCAAGCCGGTCCATGTCATCGTCGATGCTGATTTGATCGATGCGTTCAAGACCGCCGACCCGCACCTCGATCCCGGCCCGTCGCTGGCCTGCCTGGGCGCTGCGCCGGAAGGCTGGGCGCATCTCGATCCGGTCCTGGCGGAGCTGGAAAAGTCGAATATTGCCGCTGGCGACCGGCCGAAACTGACGACAATGGACAAATGCCTTTACATCTACACCAGCGGCACGACCGGCCTGCCCAAGGCGGCCAACATAAACCATTACCGCACCCAGGCCATCATGTTCGGCTTCGCAGCCGCGATGAAGATCAAGCCAGACGACCGAATGTATGTCTGTCTGCCACTTTATCATTCCACCGGCAATCTGATCGCCACCGGCGGGCCGCTCGTTGCCGGTGCTTCAACGGTGATCCGCGACCGTTTTTCCGCCAGCCAGTTCTGGGACGACGTCGTCGATAATGAATGCACGATCATTGAATATATCGGCGAACTCTGCCGCTATCTTCTCAACAGTCCGACGCATCCCAAGGAGACCAGACACAGACTGCGCCTGGCCTGCGGCAATGGCCTCAGGCCCGACATCTGGCAGGACTTCCAGACCCGCTTCCGCATTCCGCGCATTTTGGAATGGTATGCGTCGACGGAAGGCAACGCCGTGTTTTTCAATTTCGATCAGAAAGTCGGCGCCGTTGGCCGCATTCCCAAATGGGCGGAGCGGAAATTTGTTACCGAAGTCGTCCGTTTCGACATCGACACCGAACAGCCGGTGCGCGGGGAGGACGGCTTTTGCATCAAATGTCCGCCTGATGAGATCGGCGAGGTCATATCCCAGATCCTCAATGACCCCGCCAAACCGAGCCAGCGCTTTGAAGGGTATGCCGACAAGGCCGCGACGGACAAAAAGATCCTGCACGACGTCTTTGAGAGGGGCGATGCGTGGTTCCGCACCGGCGACCTGATGAAAAAGGATGCGCATGGTTATTTCTATTTTATCGACCGGATCGGCGACACCTTCCGCTGGAAGGGGGAAAATGTCGCCACGTCCGAGGTCGCCGAGGCGTTGACGGTCTTTCCCGGCGTCAAGGAAGCCAATGTCTATGGTGTCGAAATCCCCGGCATGGACGGCCGTGCCGGCATGGTGGCGCTGGTGACGGAGGATGGAATCGACCTGGAAGGCTTTCATACCCATATCGAGCAGCAACTGCCCGGCTATGCCCGTCCGATCTTTCTGCGCATACAGGATCACATTGACGCCACCGGCACATTCAAGCAACGCAAGGTCGACCTGGTCAAGGACGGCTTCGATCCTGGCAAGATCAGCGATCCGATCTATTTCGCCGACCCGGAAAAGAGCGCCTTCGTGCCGCTTGACGACGCGCATTTTCAGGAAATCAATGCCGGCAAGATCAGGCTGTGAGCGCGTCGATGTCCGAGAGCTCGGAAGAAGTCATTGCGTTCTGGCGCGATGTCGGGCCGGAAAAATGGTTCAAAAAGGACGAGGCCTTCGATGCCGAGATCACCGACCGGTTTTTGGCTCTTCACGGTGCAGCGGTGCAAGGCGACCATGACAACTGGGCGGAAAGTGGCGATGGCGCGCTGGCGCTGATCCTGGTGCTCGACCAGTTTTCGCGCAACCTTCATCGCGGTTCGCCGCTGGCTTTTGCCGGCGACTTCAAGGCACTCCAGATCGCCGAAACAGCGCTTGCACGCGGTGACGATCATGCGGTGTCAAATGACCTTCAGATCTTTTTCTACATGCCGTTTGAGCACTCCGAGTGCCTCGCCGACCAGCGCACGGCGATCCGCCTGACGCACGCAATGCAAAACGCCAATTACCTGAAATACGCACACACGCACCACGACGTGATCCGCCGCTTCGGCCGTTTTCCGCATCGCAATGCCGTGCTCGGCCGCCATACAACCGCGGCGGAGAAGGCGTTTCTTGGGGGCGGCGGCTTTTCGGCCTGAGACGGCTGTCGGGTCAGGCTTCAGGCGGATGAGTTGACGTTGCCTTCCGCCTCCGCTTCGCGACGCGCCGCCTCGCGAAAATGCCGGCGAATAACCTTACCGGTGGTGGTCAGAGGGATGGCGTCGACAAAGGCGACTTCTCGCGGATATTCGTGCGCTGAAAGACGCTCCCTGACAAAGTCCTTGATTGTTTCCGTCAGGGTCTCACTCGCGGCAAAACCGTCATTGAGGACGACATAGGCCTTGACGATTTGGGTGCGCAGCGGATCGGGTTTGCCGATCGCCGCAGCCAGCCGCACAGCCGGATGGCCGATCAGGCAGTCCTCGATCTCGCCGGGCCCGATCCGGTATCCGGCCGATGTGATGACATCGTCGTCGCGGCCGACGAACCGGAAATAGCCGTCTTCATCAGCGATGCCCTGATCGCCGGTCGTCAGCCAGTTGCCGATGAACTTTTCACGCGTTGCATCGGGGCCGTTCCAGTATTCCAGAAACATCACCGGGTCGGGTGTCCGGATTGCGATCTCGCCCTGCTCGCCGGCGCCAAGAACTGCGCCGGTTTCATCGATAATCGCGACTTCATGGCCGGGCACCGGCTTGCCGATGGCGCCGGCTTGGCTGACGCCGATCCCGGCGCAGGCCGACAGCACATAATTGCATTCCGTCTGGCCATAGAACTCGTTGATCGCCACACCCAGCGCCGCCCGGCCCCATTCATAGGTTTCACGCCCGAGAGACTCGCCGCCTGAGCCAATGGTTCGCAAGCAAAGCTTGTAGCGCGTGTCTGGCTGTGGCACGGCGCGCAGCATTTTCAGCGCCGTCGGCGGAATGAAGGCGTTGCGCACCTTTTGTTCGGCCATCAACGCGAAAGCCGCTTCCGGATCGAATCCCTCGGTTCGCTGGGCAATCACCGGCAGGCCGAAATAAAGCCCGGGAAGGAGGATGTTGAACAAACCGCCGGCCCAGGCCCAGTCCGCCGGTGTCCACAGCCGGTCGCCGGGCTGCGGCAGGAATTCATGGCTCATCTGCACGCCCGGCAGATGCCCCAAAAGCACGCGGTGGCCGTGCAAGGCGCCCTTTGGCGGGCCGGTTGTTCCGGAGGTGTAGACCATCACTGCCGGATCATCGGGTCCGGTATCGGCCGCTATGCGCTGCGCCGCCGCGCCGGCCAGGAGATCATCCCAGCCTTCGGCGCCGTCGGCGGCTCCATCGATACAGATGATCTGGCGTAAATGACCAAGCGCGGCGCGGATCGGCGCAATCTTTTCCAGGCTTGCTTTGCTGGTTACCAGTACCGTGACACTGGAATCCTCAAGTCGGTATTGCAGCGCCTCGGTGCCGAACAGCACGGCGAGCGGGACGGTAATCGCAGCGAGCTTCCACGCCGCCATGTGAGTAATCGCCGTCTGCGGCGTCTGCGGTAGCAGGATACCGATCCGGTCGCCGCGTTTGACACCGGCAGCATCCAGGGCATTGGCCAGCCGTGATGCCGCGCCCTCCAGCATGGCGAAAGTCCAGTTGTCGACACTGCCATCAGCGCCAACATCGACGATTGCCGTCTTGTCCGCCTTGCCCGCACCGGACAGGCAGGCCGCCGCCAGATTGAAACGGTCCGGTATTTGCCAGCGGAAATCCCGCCGCAGCTCATCGTAATCGTCTCGTTGGGGCAGCATGGGCAAGGCGGTGATGGCAAAGGATGCCGAACGATAATGCGCCGCCTCGGTCCAGGCAATGGGCCGATCATTGTCGCCTTTGTGCAAGAAGAGTCGGTCAGCCGCGCGCTTGCGGCCGCGCCAGGATCAAGGTCCAGTAGGTCCGGTATTTCGACGCCGGATTGACGGCGGCCGCCATGCCGATATGGGTCAGTCTCCTGTTGAGCAGGTTGCGCCGGTGACCGGGGGACCTGAGCCAGCCGTCGATCACCGATTCAATCGAGGAATATCCGGCTCCGACATTTTCCGCCGCCGCGCCGCGGATGCCGGCTTTTTTGATCCTGTCCTTGAACCGTGTGCCAAACCCGAACTGGTGCGCCATCTTGCCTTTGCGCGCCATCATCAGCGAATGGCGCAGGGCGGCCTCGACAAGCCGGACTTCCATGCGCACCGGCCCGGCGCCGTGACGCGCCCTGACCTGGTTGATGTAACGCTCCGCCTGCCGAAGATTGATTTTCGACACCGATACCTGGCGGCCGAAGGCGGCCTGCGCATCGGAAACAAAGGCCGGAGCGGCTTCGCCCATGAGAACGGCGGCAGCGAGACCGGCCAGGAAACGCCGGCGGTCTGCCGATGGCGCTTGTGTTTCGCCTGGCATGTCGAACCTCAAACTCTGCTCATTGATAAATCCGGCGCTCATAATGCGCCGACGCAGTTACGGGCCGGTTGAGAACCGTGGTTAAGTCGAAGTTAGGGGATTGGCTAAAATCGGTCTTTTTCAGGCCGTGTCGCCGCCCGGCGCTCCGCGAATTTTGCCGGTTAGGCCATCGTTTTCGTCCGAGACGCGTAAATTGACGTCGCGCTGCGGGAAGGGGATTTCGATGCCGGCTTCTCCAAACCGTTTTAAAATCTCGAACCGGATGTCGCTGCGCACGCCAAAACCGTCTGAAATATCGGCCAGATACGCATCGAGCCGGAACATCAAGGCGCTGTCGCCGAAGTCGAGCAGGAAAACTTTCGGTTCCGGATAGCTCATGACCAGCGGATGATCGGCGGCGCAGCTGCGCAGGATTTCACGAACCTCTTCGGCATCGCTGCCATAGGCGACGCCGATGACAATCGAAACGCGCCCCATCGTGCCGCCCAAAACCCAGTTTTTCACCGTCCCGGAGATCAGATCGGAGTTGGGAATGACAACGGTCGCCCGGTCGAATGTTTCCAGTTCCGTCGCCCGCACATTGATGTTCTTGACCGTCCCTTCCTCGGACCCGACGATGATCCAATCGCCAGCCTTGATCGGCCGTTCGACCAGCAGGATCAGGCCGGAGACAAAATTGTTGACGATGCTCTGCAGTCCAAAGCCGATGCCGACCGACAGCGCGCCGGCGACCAGCGCCAGCCGCGACAGGTCGATGCCGACCGAGGCGAAAGCGACAACCACCGCCGCGATGAAACCGAGATAGCCGGTCGCCGTGGCGATCGAAGTCTTCAGGCCCGGATCGATGTCGGTGAGCGGCAGATAACGTTGCCGCAGCCAGCGTTGCAGCGTTCGCGTCAAAACAATCCCGGCGACAAAAAACAGCACGGCGACGGCAATGCCGGTCAGTGAGATGTTCAGGCCGGCAACCTCAAACCCGGTCAGTGCGCTGCGGGCCTTGGCAACCAGGCCGGCCGAGCTGACACCCCATGGCGCGGCGATGAGCAAAAGCGCGACAGCGGCAGCCAACAGCTTTGCGGCGCTGATTGACACAATACCGAACTGCGCCATCCACTGCGGACTGATGCCCTCAAGGCGCGCATTGGCCGGCAAATCCGGTCCAAAATAGGTCAACCCCAAAGCATCCAGCAGGTTGGCGACCAACGCGAAGGCGGCCAGGATGAGCGCAATCCAGACAACCTGCTTTGATAAAAACCAGGCGAACGGCAAATAACCGAAGATCAGTGCACCGAGGATGACCATGCCGGTCAGCGTTGCCAATATGGCGCCCAAACGGGCAAGCCGGAACCCGGTGCCGAGCGCCGAAGCGTCCGCCGCGGCTGCCTGTTCGGGCAGCATTATACGGATCCGGCGCATTATCGCGATCACGATGAGCGCGAAAAACAGCGACACCAAGCCGACCGCCGCCAGCGCAACGGGGGTGGCGAAGGAGGCCTGTTCAGCCAGGCCCTCCGCGGTGAGACCAAGACCGACAAACAGCACCGGCACCGGCAATCTTCTCGCCATATAGATGGCCGGCGAATCAGTGATTTTTGCAATCCGCCAGTCCGGACGGCGAGGCGCCAGGATCGCCCGGGTAAAACCGAAAGCCGCCGATACCACCAGGATCGCCGCGCCTGTTTCGTTGAGCAATGCGGTCAATAAGGGGGGGATGGCATCGATCATCCGCGCCAGATAAATCGCCGTCCAATAGGCAATCGGCGGAATCGCAGTAACGAAACCGGCAACGAGAAACGCCGTGACCGCCTTGCCAATGCCCGAGGGTTCGCTCTGGCCGACCAATTTTGCCACCAGCGCGATCACCCGGCGGCGCAGCAGCGGTAGAGCAACGAAGGCGAAAGCCAGAAGAAGCACCCCAAGGGGAACAAACGCGATTGGTCCTCGCGATGTCGCACGCTCAAAAAGACCGCCCAACACACGCCCGGCGCTCGCCGCGCTTGACGGCAATTCCCGCGCGGCCTCGATCCACAGAGCCGGATCAAGAAAGCTCGTCGTCCGGTTGAAGATGCGCTGATTGAAATGATCGCGGAGGATGCCGGCAATCTGCGATGCCTGCTGCAGCGCCCGGGTTTCAATCGCCCGCGCGCGCTTGACGGTGGCCTCCGCCGCTAAAAGTTCGGCCTGTATTTGGGCGACTTCTTCAGCAAGCGGATCGGCGGAAGAAGCTGGCTCGGCTGGCTCCACCGGCGCGGACGGCGCAGGTGCCGCTGGCTCATCGGGTATCGGCTGAGCATCGGGCGCATCGCCGCCGGGCATGCCTTCGGCAGGGATTTCCGCTGCCGGCGCATCCGGCTTCAACTGCTCAAGCCGGGCGCGAAGATCGCCGACGACCGGATCATGCGCCAGGGCGATTGCGTGCGCCTCAGCGCTAGCATCGATCGCCTCGGTTCGCAGGCTCTTCAGTTCGTCGTCGGAAAGCCCTTGCCGCGACAGGGCGGCACTGATCCGGTCAAGAATAACTGTCAGGCCGTTAAGCTGGTCTTCCGGCGACGGCTTGGCACTTTCCTGCGCCAATGCAGCGGACAGCAATAGGGCAAACACAAGCGCGCCGATCAGACGCGTAATCGCAAGGGGGTGAATCGCTGCTGCCATAGTCATTTGACCAAACCGCTTAGCCGTCGTGCGGTCAAGCGCCCTCTGATGCGCTAATCTGTCCGCAACCGATAGATCAAACGATCTGGCGCTCAGCCAGCGTCGCCTGTATCGATGACCGCGCAAGCAATACCGGAAACGAACGTGGCACGAGACCTGACGGTCTGGCAGGATTTGCGATGATGCGTGGCGCCTTTTCAATGATCCGCCTTGTTGGGGGAACGGCGCGCGATCTTGCCCCGATCGTTGTCATCGTGGTTTTCTTCCAACTGGTAGTTATCCAGCAGCCGTTTGCCGATCTTACAAAGATCGTTTTCGGCCTTTTATGCGTGATGATAGGTCTGGCCGTTTTCATTCAAGGCTTGGAAATGGCCTTGTTCCCGGTTGGCGAGGCTCTCGCCGGCGCGTTTGCGCGCAAGGGCAGCGTGTTTTGGCTGCTGGCGTTCTCCTTCGGGCTTGGTTTCGGGACAACGATTGCCGAACCGGCCCTGATCGCGGTCGCCGAAGAAGCCGCGGTGACGATGGCTGCCGCCGGCGCGATCGCAAATGCCGATGACGCCAGGGCCAGTTACGCACTGGCGCTTCGCTATACCGTTGCCGTCGCCGTCGGCTTGTCGCTCGTCATCGGCGTCGTCAGGATACTCAAAGGCTGGCCCATTCACTGGTTGATCATATCCGGCTACGCCGTTGTTGTCCTGCTGACGACATTCGCTCCAGCCGAAATTGTCGGCATTGCCTATGATTCGGGCGGTGTGACCACGTCGACGATAACCGTCCCGCTGGTCACGGCATTGGGGGTTGGATTGGCAACCGTCATTCGCGGACGTAATCCGCTGATCGATGGATTTGGCCTGATCGCTTTTGCCAGCCTTGGCCCGATTGTCTTTGTTTTGCTGTTCGGGATTGTGGTGTCGTGATCGCGCCCGATTGGCTCGGCGTCATCGCCCGATCGCTCAGCGGGACGATCCTCGATGTCTTGCCGATCGTGCTTATCCTGGGCTTTTTCCAGCTTGTGATACTGCGCCAAAAACTCCCCAATCCGGGCCGGATGATTGTTGGTTTCACCTATGTCGTGATTGGTCTTGCACTTTTCCTGGTGGGCCTTGAACAGGCGCTTTTTCCACTCGGCAAGGAACTGGCGCGTCAACTGACCGACCCGGAGTTTCTGGGGTCAAGCCGGGCCGGCGGGCCGCTTGGCTGGCGTGATTATTACTGGGTCTATCTGTTTGCCGCGGCAATCGGATTTGCCACGACCATCGCCGAACCAGCGCTCATTGCCGTATCGATCAAGGCAAGTGAAGTTTCCGGCGGCACAATCGGTTCCTGGGGGCTTCGTCTGGCCGTGGCAGTTGGCGTGGCGATCAGCCTTGCCGTCGGCGCGTTTCGCATCGTCACCGGAACACCGCTCTATCTTTATATGATCGCGGGCTATTTCTTTGTAATTGTGCAGACTTTCTTCGCCCCGAAGCTGATCGTGCCGCTCGCCTATGATTCCGGTGGTGTGACGACATCGACGGTTACTGTCCCGCTGGTCACGGCGCTTGGATTGGGGCTTGCCTCGACGGTTCCGGGGCGCAGTCCGCTGCTTGACGGTTTCGGGCTGATTGCTCTGGCCAGCCTTTTTCCGATGATCACGGTCATGGCCTATGCCCAGCTTAGTGCGTGGCGGTCGGCCAGCCGATCGCGATCAATCAATCATCAGCGGCAACGCCAAAAACCAGAAAGGTAACGGCTATGAAGTTCAAACTCATTTTGGCGATGGTGCAGGATACACGAACCGATGACATCACCGATGCCGCTCGCGCCAGTGGTGCGACCGGATGCACGGTCGTGACCAACGCCCGGGGCGAGGGGCTGAAACCGGCGACAACATTTCTTGGCCTGACGCTTGAAGGGCAGAGCGATATTGTCTTGTTCCTGGTTGAAGAACATTTGAGCCGCAGCATTCTGGAGGCGATCAGCGAAGCCGGAAGGTTTGAAGCCGAACCGGGGGCCGGTGTCGCCATTTTGATCGACATTGAGGACGCGGTCGGGCTTGGCTCCCAAATTCAGAAGATCGAGGACGAGATAGAGGATGAGCTATGACTCGTGAGGCAATAACGCGTGTCGGTGACGTCATGACGGCGTCACCACAAATCATCGACGGATTGGCGAGCGTCAGGGACGCCATCGATCTCATGCGCGACAAGCATGTCAGTTCGCTGATCATCGACAAGCGTCATGATGACGATGAGTATGGCATGGTCACGGTTCGCGACATCGCGGAGAAAGTCATCGGAATTGGCCGTTCGGTTGATCGCACCAGCGTCTACGAGATCATGACAAAACCTGTTCTGACCGTGAACAGGCAAATGAGCATCAAATATGCGATACGGTTGCTCACCCGGTTCCGGCTTTCAAGGGCCCTGGTTATCGAACATGGCAAGATGGCTGGCATCGTCACGCTTCGTGATATGGCCGTACGCTATGTCGACGCGAATGAACCGGACGGCGAGTGACGGTTTTTTGAGTGAATGGATCGTCGCCCGTTATCGCGTGAATTCCAGAATGTCGTAGCCGACATTCCGATCGACAAGGTGAATCAGACCGCGGTCGTCGACATATACGTCGTTGCTTTGTGGTGCCGGCTGGCCGGCCGCGGGTTCGGGAACGAATGACCCGACTTCCTGCGGCGCTAATGGATCGGCAATATCGATAATGCGCAATCCGCCGCTGAACCAGGTGCAGTAGACCAGCGAATCGACCATTTTTTCGTGGAACTGATGGGCGCCGAAGCGTGAATTGGGGGTGCGGCTCCACGGCGAATCCAGTTCGCCGACCTGGAAGATCGACAGCGGCTTGATATCGTCCATGTCGCTGACATCGAACACCCACAGATTGGCATGGGGCTGCCCCTTGCGGCGCGCCGCCTCCGTCGGATTGTAGTAGGCATCCTCCTCGTCGATCGCGAGCATGAGTTCGCGGCCTTCAACCTTGAACGGGACAGGCATGACGGTATGAGTCGGCGCCGGGAAAGGCGGGTGGTAATTACAGGTACCGATCGTCTTGGGGTCCGATAGGTCGGAAACGTCGATCACCCGGAAGCCGCCATGCCAGACGCTTGCCCACATCCGGTCGCCAAAGCGAAGGGCGTGATGCAGCCTGTGCTGGCGCCCTTGCCAGTGCGGCGTCTCGCCGCCAGCAATATGCTGGCCGGGCATCCACCAGCGCGAAACTTCCTGTGGCCTGGCCGGCTCGGCAATATCGTAGATGACCAGGATATTGCCCTGAAAGCCCTCCATCTCCGTTGAAATGTAGGCGTAGCGTTCGTCCATATCGAAACGGTGGACGCCCTTGCCGCCGGTTTTCTGGTAATGCAGCAGGCGCGGGTCGGCGGGGTCTGCAACGTCATAGATCTTGAAGCCGCCGTTGTCATAGAGCTGCTTTTCCGCCGCGATGAGCAGGTTGATGTCGGCTTCGTTCAGGCCCAGTCTGCCGGCGATTTCGGCGTCAGTGGGTTCGCGGCCGAGCGTTTCAACAAGCCGGGCGCGCGCATCCTGCATTTCCTCGGCCTTGCGGCCGATGCCGCGATTGTTCTGCTCATGGTTGACGATCATCACGTCGCCAACGACGCGCACCTTGTGGCTGTGGGATTCCGGATCGTCGAGCATGATCGTCGCGACCACTTTTGGATTGGCCGGATCGGCGACATTGACGATCGTCGTGCCCAGCCCGTCCGCTTGCGGAATGTGGCCGATATAGCAGTGGTCGCCCGAAACAGTGACCTGGCCGGCGCCCGGCAGGTCGAGATGGGCAATGCGGCGGACCCGATCAGCGACGGGACCGTTGGCGGAAGCGTTTTCTGCAGGCATTTGCTGTCCTTTCGGCGCTCCGGTTTTGGTATGCGCCGATGGCAGCCTACACTGATCTGCCAAGCGGCTGCCACTGGCGCGGGAAAGAGGTGACGACGTTGGATGAGACCAGACCGACCCTTGAAGACCGCGCGCCCTTTTGCGCGCCCCCTGATCCACAATTGAGATCGCCGAAGACGCGATTTCCGGCGCTGGCATGCGACACGCACGCTCATATTTGCGGGCCGATATCCCGATTCCGCTACGCCGAAGAGCGGATCTATACGCCGCCGGATGCCCTCGTGCCGGACTATGTGAACTTGCTGAAGACGCTCGGCTGTGGTCGCGCCGTGCTTGTCCAGCCCAGCGTCTATGGCACCGACAACACCGTCTTGCTGGCGGCGCTGAACGACATCCGAGCAAGCGGCGTCGATTGTAGAGGCGTTGCGGTGATAGACAAGGACGTCACGGACGAAGAACTGAAACGGTTTGATGAGGCCGGGATCCGCGGCATTCGTTTCAATCTCGTCGATGTCGCCAATCCAAAAACCGGGTTACCGCTGGACGAAATGCGAGCGCTCTGCACCCGGATAGCGGCGCTGGACTGGCACGCGGAATTGCTGATCCATGTCGATGACTATCCGGATTTTGACAAAGTGTTCGCTGACTGGCCTGTTGACATCGTCATCGGCCACATGGGCTATTGCCGCCTTGGGCAGGGTCCACAAAGCGAAGGATTTCAAGCCATGCTGCGGCTAGCTGGTGAGGGCCGCTGCTGGATAAAAATGACCGGGCCTTACCGGATTTCACCGGGAGAATTGCCTTACCGTCAAGCGGGGGATTTTGCCCATGCCCTGGCGGAAAATGTTCCCCGGCGGTTGATCTGGGGGACGGATTGGCCGCATGTCATGATCAGCAAGAAGATGCCGAATGACGCCGATCTTTGCGATCTTTTTGCCGATTGGGTGGCCGATCACGAATGGCGTCAGGCCATTCTGGTGAAAAATCCTGCCAAACTATACCGGTTCAACCGATAGGGACGCCGAACCGGCCGCAGCATCAAACGTTGTTCAAGCGGTGGCAGTGGCCGCGCCCGCATCTAGCACATGGCGGTGCGATCCGCGGCCAAGCTTCAGTTCAGGATAGATCTCTGAAAGGCGGCAGCCGTGATAATAGGTCTTTTGATAGGCCGGCCGCGCCTGGATTTGCCGCAGCCAGTCGGCAACGCCGGGATAGTTTTCCTCCCACAGATATTCCAGCCCGAGATCCTCCTGCCGGTCGATCAGCGGCGCCACGGCGATGTCGGC
>CALZIL010000039.1 GCA_945787495.1 uncultured Afifella sp.
AGCGCACGGACAACCGCATCCCGCTGCGGGAGTTTTGAGGCTGTCGGTGATAGGGGACACAAGGAGCACGATGACTAGCAAAATTGTTCTTGTGACCGGCGCCGGCGGCGGCGTCGCAACATTCCTGCGGGCGGAACTCGCCGGTCGCTACAGCCTCAGGCTATCCGACCAAGTGCCGCTCAAGGACTTGCGCGACGGTGAAAGCTTCGTGGCCGCCGATCTGACCGACATGGATGCCGTCCGGCGCGCAGTCGATGGCGTCGACGCCATCGTCCATCTCGGTGCGTTCTCGGTCGAGGCAAGCTGGGAGGTAATCCGTGATGCCAACATTATCGGCACCCACAACCTCTATGAGGCGTCGAGGCAGGCCGGCGTTCGGCGGATCGTGTTTGCCAGCTCCAACCATGCTGTCGGTTTCTACGAGCGGTCCGAAACCATCGACCACACGGTCTATCCGCGGCCGGACAGCCGCTACGGTTTGTCGAAGGTGTTCGGAGAAGCCCTGGCCAGCCTCTATGCCGACAAATATGGCGTGCAATCGCTGTGCCTGCGGATCGGTAATGTCGCCGAACGTCCGCTTGACGTCCGCCGTCTCGCGATCTGGATCAGCCCCCGCGACCTGGCGCAGCTTGTCGGCATCGGCATCGACCATCCCGACATTCGCTTCGAGATCGTCTACGGCATGTCTGACAACAAGCAGGCGTGGTGGGACAACGCCAACGCCTACCGACTGGGCTACCGTCCTCAGGACCGCAGCGAAGACTACGCCGCCGAGGTGCTTGCCACCTGTCCGGTTGAGACCGGCGATCCGGTTGCCGACCGCCACCAGGGCGGCGGCTTCTGTTCGACCGAGGCTGGGGGCGATCCGACCAAGCCGGACCTGGCATGATCGCAATACGGCATCAAGGAGCATCGCCATGCCCAGCCTGATCGACGAGATCAACACATTCACCGTGCCCGCGCATAGCCTTGCCCTGTGGTTCCTCGGCCAGAACGGCTGGATCCTGAAATCGCCGTCCGGATTCACGGTGGCCGTCGATCCTTATCTCTCCGACATCTGCAATGGTCGGCGGCCCGACATCAACCAGGCGCGCCAGGTGCCGATCTTCATCGCCCCGGAAAAGCTCAAGGTCGATCTCTACGCCTGCACCCACAGCCATATCGACCACGCTTGCCCGATCACCATCGCCGGCAGCCACCAGGCCGGCACCCGCCGCTATTTGGGCCCGGCCGAAGCGCTGCTGGTGTTCAAGGAGGCCGGTGTTCCCGACAATGAGACGATTGCGTTCTGGCCCAATCACAGCATCCGCTTCGCGGATATCATGATCACAGGCACCTTTGCCCTGCCGACCGATCACACCGATCTCACTCATATGGGCTTTGTGATCAGCGTCGATGATGGCACGAGTGTTTACATCACTGGCGACACCGCCGCCACGGACATCCTGTGGACAGTCAAGCCGCACCGGCCGGACGTCATGATCGTGTGCATCAATGCCGGCTTCAAGAATCTGAGCCACTGGCAGGCGGCGGAATTCGTCAAGGTGGTCGACCCGGATATCGCCATCCCCTGCCATTACGACATGTTCCCCGACAATATCTGCCCGCCGCACATGTTCCGCGCCTCGCTGGCCGTGCTGGGGATCGAGGAGAAGTATACGCTGCTCGCCCATGCTACTCCCTTCGTCTATACCCGCGATGTGGGCGTCCAAGAAACTGCTGCATCACAACGGTCGTCTTGACCGGCTATCTCGCAGGCGAGGTCTTTGCGTGTCCGCCTGGCGAATTCCGCGCAGGAGTCTTTCCAACGCTGGTGCCAAATATCCCGGCGCCACGGCAGCCACTCAACCGGCTTGACCAGCTTCGCCTTGGAGAGCATGAGCTTGTCGGCATCCGGCTTGCCCATTAGCCTCGTGCCCTGAACTTGCGAAAAACAGGATTGCTCAATGTCTTCGACTCCATCGGTTCTCGTCACCGGCGCCAATGGCTGTATCGGCAGCTGGGTATTGAAGCTCGCTGTTGAGAGTGGATGGCGGGTCGTCGCCATGGATCTGGCCGACACGCCCACGCGCCCGAAGCTGCTGCTGGATGAGGAGCAACTGGCCAATGTTGCCTGGCTCTCGGCTGACATCGGCGACACGGAAGCCGTGAAGGGTGCGATTCGAGATACGGGCGTGGAGGCGATCGTACATCTGGGTGCATTGCAGGTTCCTTTTTGCAAGGCCGACCCGGTCGCCGGCGCCCGGGTGAACGTTGTCGGCACTGCCAATATTATGGAGGCAGTAAGGGAAGCGGGCATAAAGCGCTTCTCTTTCGCCAGTTCGGTTGCGGCGCACGGCGGTGCCGACGAGACCAACCCCTATCTGGGAACGCTCTACGGGGCCTACAAAGCGGCGACGGAAGAGATGGCCCGGGTTTATTGGCAGGACTGGCAGGTACCGAGCGTCGTCCTTCGACCGGGCGTTGTCTATGGTGTCGGTCGCGACCAGGGCATGACCTCGGCGCCGACCAAAGCCATGCTCGCTGCGGTGGTCGGGCGTTCCTATACGATACCGTTCGGCGGCAATGCGGCCTTTCTTTATACCAGTGACATAGCCGGCGCCTTCTTGAAGTCGGTGGAATCCGACATTGCCGGCTGCCACGTCTTCGACCTCAATGGCGAGTGCCGGGCCGTCGCCGAAGTCGTTGGCCTGATCAGGGCGGAGGTTCCGGCGGCAGACGTGAAAATTGACGGTGACGAATTGCCCTTCCCGCCAGACATCTCCGACAAGCCGGTCCGGGACTTTCTCGGCGGCTATGACAAGACCTCTCTGGAGGACGGTGTTCGTCAGACCATCGCCGGTTTTAAGCGCCTGGCTGGAACCGGCAGTCTCGATCTCTCACAGCTCGACAGATAAAGCATATGCGAACCGGCCAAATCGTCACTCGGCGCTGCCCCTTCGCGGCTTAGGGCCAGGCCCTCTCCGATAAGGCCCTATTCGGCACAGTTCATCATGGCCGTGACCGGAAAATCTCCTTGAATGTGCCGATACACTGGCGGAAGCCCGCTTCGAAGTCGCCGTCACCTGGATGGTAGACACTCTCAAACGAGATGCAGCCGTCATATCCGTCCTTGCCGAGCGCATCGGCAATTGGCTGGAACTGGTCGGCGAGCTGGCCTTCTCCCATGCGGCGCACTTCAAGATGCGCCTTTGGCGTGTCAGCATAAACGTCCTTGATGTGAACGTGACCGAGATAGCCGCCTTTCATCGTCTCGTAGCCATCCGGCCAGGCTCTTTCATGCGCCCAACAATTGTTGGCCGGATCCCAGAGGATCTTGAGTGTGTCCCTGGCGTCAAGATCGTCGATCAGTTTGCGCCCCGTCCAGCACGAATTGACCATCGTGCCATTGCCGGTTTCGACGACGAGAGTGATGCCTTCGGCCCGCGCAAGCTCGACCGCAGGCGCAACCAGCGGCGGCAGCGCATCCCAGGCGCCCTTGGCGACGTTCCATTTCTCGGCCCCGTGCGAACCCCACAGGATCATCTCCTTCTTGCCCGACATGATGCGCACGGTCCTGCAGGCAAAGCCGTGCGCCATTTCAATACAGCGTTTGAGGCCGTCCATATGCGATGTGTGCAGGTCATCGCCGGGCCGCGTCGTCATCGGAATGCCGGCAAAGACATGGCGGGAGATGCAGGACACCGTCTTGTCGTGTTTCTTGACGAGCTCCAGCGCGCGGGTGCTTTCGGCCTTGTCGAGATCGCCAACTTCCTTGTCCCACAGGAACTGCAGTTCGGCATGGTCGAGGCCAAACTCATCCATCACGTTAAGAGCATGTTCAAAATCGCGACTGATGCCGTCGGTGATCACGCCGAGTTTCATTGTCTGTGGTCCTGTTTATCGCGCCAGCCCGGCGCCAACGATGTCCTCGATCACCTGGGTCACGACCCAGTTGTCGCCGTCCGGGTATTTGGTCTTGCCGGCCTGGAAAAGCTGCATCGCCGTGGCCGCCGTGAAAAGCGGGACACCGAGGTCCCTGGCCAGATCGAGCGCTATTGTCAGGTCCTTGTACATTGTCGCGATGTGACTGCCCGTGCCGGCAAAGTTGCGGTCGATGATATTCTCAAGTGCCGTGTTGGCGACGCCGCAACCGGCCCCCGACGTGCTGAAAACATCATAGAGACTCTGCCCGTCTATGCCCGCCTTGGCGGCAAGCGCCGATGCCTCGAACGTGGCGGTGAAGATCGAGCCGATCAGCGTTTGCAGGCAGGCCTTCATCGTCTGACCCATGCCAGGCTCGCTGCCGACCCGGTGGATTGTCTTGCTGACGGCTTGCATGAGCGGGCGGCATGCGGCGAGCGCTTCGTCCGATCCGGCCGCCATCATCGTCAATGTGCCCGATTGCGCGCCCGGAAAACCGCCACTGACCGGCGAATCGATCAGCTCGATCCCGGTGCCTTTGAGACCTTCGCCGATATCGCGCGCTTCGCACGCCTTGATGGTGGCGGACAAGATCACGAAGGAGCCGGACGGCATCGTCGCGGCAAGGCCGTCGCCCAGAATGACAGCCTTTGCCTGGTCACCGTTCATCACCATCACGAAGACGGCATCGGCATTGGCGCCGACCGCGGCGGCCGTATCGGCCGGCCTGCCGCCGATCTCGGCAAATGCGGTCATCCGCTTTTCGCTGAGATCAAAGCCGGTCACCTCGAACCCGGCCTTGATCAGATTCCCGGCAAGACCCGATCCCATATCGCCAAGCCCTATGACGCCTGCTCTCATCGTGGTTCCTCCCGGTAAGTGCGGTGCTGTCTTCAATCACCCGGAGATCGATCCGGCGCTTGGTATCTTCGCCGTATGACGCCATCAGAGTCCATCCATGCGCAAAATTGGACACTAGAGAGTTTCCCTGAAGAACATTGGGCCAGTAAGCGTCCGAAAATGTGCCAGGCTGCGATTGTACTTGAGTTACCTTGCGCTAGTCGTCATGCTTATCGTTTCGAGTGGACTGCCTTTAGTGAAACGGCCATTCCGCTCATCAGCCGATGATACGGAACATTGGCGTCAAGGATAACAAACCCGCGCAAGCAGACTTGCGTGGCACAATTTGGAGGGAGGAAACCCATGAGAGTATCGAACAAAATCCTGCTGCTTGCAGGTGCCGCGGTTTTTGCCGGCGGCTTCACCATGTCCGCGGCGGTTGCCGAAACAACATCGCTGCGCATCCAGACCCACTATGCGCCTGAAACCGTGTCAGGCAAGCTGGCCGCTCAATATGTCGATGACGTTCAGACCATGTCGAACGGCGAAATCAAGATCGAGATGTTCTATTCATCCTCGGTGGTGAAGTCGGTGGAAACATTCGATGCTGCGGCGACCGGCATTCTCGACTGTGACATGACCGGCGGCGCCTATCAGACCGGCAAAAACCCGGCCTTCCAGTTCGTCGGCGACATCATGGGCGGCTACGACACGCCGTACCAGCAACTGTCATGGCTGTACTACGGCGGCGGACTTGAGGCCGCGCAGCAGCTCTACAACAAATTCGACATGGAGCTTGTCGGCTGGTGGATTTACGGCCAGGAATCATTGGCGTCCTCGAAGCCGATCCGCAATGCCGACGATTTCAAGGACTGGAAATTCCGCTCTCCTCCGGGGATGGAAACCAAGATCTTCGAAAAGCTTGGCGCCAAGCCGATCGTCATGGATTTCACCGAGATCTTCACCGCGCTTGAAACCGGCATCATTGACGGGGCCGATGCATCGGGACTGGCCAACAATGTCGGCCTTGGCCTCTACGACCTTGTCAAACATGCCAATTTCCCGGGCTTCCATTCGATGCCTTCGGATCATCTGGCGTGCAACAAGGCGAAGTGGGATGGAATGCCGGAAGCCCATCGCCGGATCATGTCGACGGCCATGATGGCGCTGGCATTGCGCACCGCTCTGACATTCGAAAAGAAAAATGCTGAAGCGGCGGCTCAATTGCGGGCCAAGGGTGTAAACCTCTACGCATGGTCGCCCGAAGATCTGCAAAAATTCCGCGACGCGGCACAGGCGTCATGGCCGGAATTTGCGACCACACCGGAAGCCGAGGCACTCGTCGCAAGCCACATGGGCTATCTCCGCCAGCTTGGGCTTGCCAAGTAAGCACACTGAACCAGCATCAGGCCCCGGACCCCCGGGGCCTGATTTGCGTGCGACGCAGGTGAATTCGAAGGCCACAATTCGGTGTATGCGGAGCCGGTCTATGCGGGGAATGCGACATCATGGTTGAGCATGAGAGAACCGGCTGGGTCGACGCCATAAACTGGGGTTTCAGCCGCGTCGCCATGTGGCTCGTCGCCTTTATCGTGGCGATCATGTTTTACGAAGTCGTCATGCGCTACGTCTTCGTCAAACCGACGCTTTGGGTCAACGAAATGTCCCTGTGGGTGGCCGGCATGGTCTATCTGTTTGCCGGTCTCTATACGATGCAGCAGCGTGCCCACATCCGCATCTTCATCCTCTATGACATCGTGCCGCGCTGGCTCCGGCGCACATTCGATGTGATTTCCACGCTCTTTATTTGCGTGTTCGCCGCCGCCGTGATCTTCGGCGCTTTTGGCGAGGCCTATGCCAAGTTCATGCGCTGGGAAACCTTCGGCACGGCTTGGGATCCGCCCATTCCGGCGACCATGAAACCGCTTATCCTGATCACCCTGGTCATCATGTCGCTTCAGGCGATTTCCAACCTGATCTACGATTGGAACCGTGAACCGGAAGTTCATGATCCGACAGATGACGTCATCTGAACCGGCGTCGATAATTCCCGCAGGATTTTGAAGGCCACGCAATGGACATCGGTACACTTTCACTGATTGTGCTCTTCGGCATGCTGGCGCTTCTGGCCATCGGCATGCCGCTTGGCTTTGCGTCCGGCTTTCTCGCCGTCGTGGTCATGGTCCTGAAATTCGGCCCCGATCTGCTGTTTTCCACTTTCGGAACCGGACCTTTGAACGTTCTTGCCCAGCGCATGTACGGGCTGACGACGAATTATGTTCTGATCTCGGTGCCCCTGTTCATTTTCATGGCCTCGCTGCTGGAACGGTCCGGCATTGCGCGCGACATGTATAACAGCCTCAATGTCTGGCTGTCGCGGACCCGTGGCGGCATTGCCATCGTCACCGCTCTGATGGCCGTCGTCATGGCCGCCATGTCAGGCATCATCGGCGGCGAGGTCGTGTTGCTGGGTCTCATTGCGCTGCCGCAGATGCTGCGCCTTGGCTACAACCAGAACCTGGCGATCGGCACGATCTGCGCCTCCGGCTCGCTCGGCACGATGATACCGCCGTCGATCGTCCTGATTTTCTACGGCCTGATCACCGAGACATCGATCCACGCGCTGTTCAAGGCGGCGTTTCTGCCCGGCTTCATTCTGGCCAGCTGCTACATCGCCTACATCATTGTACGCACACAGCTTAATCCCGAGCAGGCGCCGCTGCCGGCCGACACCGAAGAAACGAGGGTTACCTTTGCCGACAAGATGCGGGCCTTGCCGGGATTGCTTGCACCGCTGCTCGTCGTCTTCGTCGTCCTTGGTTCGATCTATGGCGGCATCACCGGCATTACCGAGGCCGCCGGCATGGGCTGCGTCGCCGTATTGCTTCTGATCGTCATCCGGCGCGAATTCACGATGGATCTGTTCCGCGAAGCGCTGATGCGGACGTTCAGGTCGACGGGCACGATTATCTGGGTAACCTTCGGCGCGACCGCACTCGCCGGCGCCTACACCATCGCTGGCGGCCCAACCTATGTCGCCAACCTCATCGTCGGATCGGAATTGCCAACATTCGGCGTCCTTTTAATCATGATGGTGATCTTCCTTATCCTCGGCGCATTCATGGACTGGGTCGGCATCGTGCTTCTTGTCATGCCGGTTTTCCTGCCGATCATTTTAAAGCTTCCGGTGGAGGAACTGGGCCTGACCAGCGGCCTGGCGCTCGATCCGCGCTTTGTCTCGGTCTGGTTCGGCATCGTGTTCTGCGTCAACATGCAGGTCAGTTTCCTGTCTCCGCCATTCGGTCCGGCGGCGTTTTATCTGAAATCGGTTGCGCCGCCGCATATCTCTCTGCCCGATATATTCCGCGGCTTCCTGCCGTTTATCGGAATCCAGCTGTTCGTCCTGGCGCTGGTATTGCTGTTCCCGGAATTGACGATGCAATTTCGCTAGATTCGACACAGCGCGTATTGGAGATCGCCGGACAATGACCACGATCACCCGTCTTGAGACGGGGCATTACCGCATCCCGCTGGCGCAAACGCTGACCGATTCCACCCATGGCGAAATGCACGGCTTTGAGATCGTTACCTGCCGCGTCTTCGACAAGGACGGTGCCGAAGGGGTCGGCTACACCTTCACCACCGGCCGCAACGGCGGCGCCATTCACGATATCCTTGGCCGCGAATTTCCCGAACTGGTGGTCGGCCAGGAGGCGGATCGCATCGAGCGGCTGTGGGAAACGCTGTGGTGGGCGTTTCACTATGGCGGCAGGGGCGGGCCGACAATTCTGGCGCTGTCGGCCTTCGATATCGCGCTCTGGGACCTGAAAGCGAAACGCGCCGGCCTGCCGCTGTGGCGATTGCTGGGCGGCCATGACTCCCGCGTCAGCTGTTATGCCGGCGGTATCGATCTGCAGCTCTCGCCCGATGCGCTGTTGCGCCAGAGCGATGACAACATCGCCAGGGGATTTCGGGCGATCAAGATGAAGGTTGGTCGCGACCGGCTGAGCGAGGACGTCGATCGCCTCGCCGCCATGCGCGATCATCTGGGCGACGACTTCCCATTGATGATCGACGCCAACATGAAGTGGAGTGTCGATGAAGCCGTTCGGGCGGCGCGGGCATTCCAGCCCTATCACCCGGTCTGGCTGGAAGAGCCGATTTCGCCGGACGATGTGGCCGGCCATGCCAGGGTGGTGCAGGACGGCGGCCTGCCGATTGCCGCCGGCGAAAACCTGCGCACGATTTGGGATTTCCGCCATCTGATCGCGTCAGGCGGCGTCAGTTGGCCAGAGCCGGACGTCACCAATTGCGGCGGCGTCACCGCCTTTATCAAGATCGCCCATCTGGCCGAGGCCTTCAATCTACCGGTCACATCGCATGGCACCCATGACATCACCGTGCATCTGCTGGCGGCCGTTCCCAATGGCCACTATCTGGAGGCGCATGGTTTTGGGCTGGACAGCCACATCGCCGACCCGCTTGTCGTCGAAGACGGGTTGGCGGTCGCCCCGGACCGCCCCGGCCATGGCATGGCGTTCGACTGGGCAAGCCTGGAAAAACTTGGGGCCTCCGTGTGAAAGCTGGCCGCTGTCAGCCAGCCGCGAGCACGCCGGCGATCCGTTCGGCCAGGACAGCGATGGGCTGGTCGATCGACACCGTGATCGCGCCCTCATCCGGGCCGGGCGCCTCCAGCGTCGCCAACTGGCTGTCCAGGAGCGCCACCGGCATGTAATGCCCCGGCCGGTCGCGCATGCGTTCGGCAAGCAGCGCGCGGCTGCCATCCAGAAAGACAAAGCGCAGCGGCAGGCTGGCGGTCTCGGCAAGGCGGCGGCGATAGGCTTTGCGCAGCGCCGAACAGGCCAGGACACCGCCGGCGTTTTCGCGGGCGGTTTTGCCCAGGATGCCGCCAAGGGCGGCGAGCCACGGCCCGCGGTCGTCATCATCAAGCGGTATGCCGGCCGCCATCTTGTCGATATTGGCCTGCGGATGGTGCTGGTCGCCCTCGATGAACGGCACGCCGAGCCGTTCGGCCAGCGCCGCGCCGACGGCGGTCTTGCCGCAACCGGAGACGCCCATCACGACGATGGCGCCGGGGCCGGTTTCAGAGCGAGCTTGTGATACCGCCATCGACATAAAGAATGTGGCCGTTGATGAAGGATGAAGCATCGGAGGCGAGAAAGACCGCCGCGCCGGCCAGTTCCTTCACATCGCCCCAGCGCCCGGCCGGCGTACGGTTTTCCAGCCAGGCGGAAAATTCCGGATTTTCTACCAGCGCCTTGTTGAGCGGCGTCTTGAAGTAGCCGGGGCCGATTGCATTGACCTGGATGCCATGCCCGGCCCAGTCGATGCACATGCCCTTGGTGAGCATTTTGACGGCGCCCTTGGTGGCCGCGTAAGGGGCGATTCCCGGGCGGCCGAGCTCGCTCTGGACGGAGCAGATATTGATGATCTTGCCTTGCCCGCGCCCGATCATGTGGCGCGCCACCGCGCGACCGACAAAAAACACACTGTCGATGTTGGTGCGCATCAAATCATGCCATTTATCGTCGGGATAGTCCTGCAGGACGGTGCGGAACTGCATGCCGGCATTGTTGACCAGGATGTCGATCGGCCCGGCCTCTTCTTCCAGCGCATCGACCGCGGCGGTCACCGCCTCGCTCTGCGTCACGTCGAAGGCAGACTGCAAAACGCTCGCACCCTCTTTGCGCAGGTCGTCGGCGGCCGCCGCCAGACGGTCCTCGTTGCGGCCATTGAGGATGACCGAAGCACCGGCGCCGGCAAGCCCACGGGCCAGCGCCAGACCAATCCCCTGGCTGGAGCCGGTCACCAGCGCGCGTTTTGCGGACAGATCGAACAGGGACAAGGTCATTGGCAATCCTGGATGTGAAGACGACGGGGACAAGCGGTCGATCCGACCGGTCTATAACAGGCTTTCGCCGGTGTGACAGATAATTGCCGGTCCGGCGCTATATCGTCTTTGTTGCCGGATGCTCAGGCGATAGGGTGTCCTTGGCATGTTGCGGCTTCGTCGTAGTGCGGGGAGTCTCTGACCGGCCACATATGGACCGTGAGACCGGAGAGCTGTCATGAAAGCCGTTGTCATCCATGCCAGCAAGGATCTGCGGGTCGAAGACGCCGCGGCCGGTGAGGCGGGTCCTAATGACGTCATCGTGCGCGTCGATGCCGGCGGTATCTGCGGTTCCGACCTGCATTATTACAATCATGGCGGATTTGGTGCGATCCGGCTCCGCGAGCCGATGATCCTTGGTCACGAGATCGCCGGCACAGTCGAGGCGGTTGGAGATACGGTGACAACGGTTCGACCGGGCGACCGGGTCGTCGTCAATCCGAGCCTGCCATGCCGATCCTGCCGCTATTGCCAGTTGGCCGACTATAACCACTGTCTCGATATGCGCTTTTACGGGAGCGCGATGCGAATGCCGCATATCCAGGGGGCATTCCGGCAAAGGCTCGTCGCCGATGCGGATCAGTGCCACGTTTTCGGCGATGATGTGTCGGCCAACGAGGCGGCCTTCGCCGAGCCGCTTGCGGTAGCGCTCCATGCGGTCAGCCGCGCCGGCTCGTTGCTTGGCAAGCACGTGCTGGTCACCGGTTCGGGGCCGATCGGCGCGCTGGTTGTGCTGGCAGCCCGCCACCATGGCGCGCTACAGATCGTGGCGACTGATATTGTCGATGAACCGCTTCAGAAAGTCCGCGGCATCGGCGCCAACACGGTGATTAATGTCGCCGGCGACCCGGAACGTCTGACAGAATTCGAAGCCGACAAGGGCACTTTCGATGTGGTGTTTGAAGCCTCCGGCAACCCGCAAGCGGTCACCTCGGCGCTGCGGGTTATCAAGCCGCGCGGTACCCTCATCCAGCTTGGGCTTGGTGGCGAAGCGACGCTGCCGCTCAATATGGTCACCGCCAAGGAAATCGAACTGAAAGGCTCATTCCGCTTTCACGAGGAGTTCGCCGTTGCCGTCGATCTGATTTCGCGCCGCCTTGTCGACGTGAAGCCGCTTTTGACAGACATATTGCCGCTCTCCAGGGCCATCGAGGCGTTCGAACTGGCCAGCGACCGGTCGAAGGCGATGAAAGTCCATCTGGCCATGCAGGAGGATTGACCGGGTCGTCTCATGTCCGGCCGTTCACAAAACGCGTGCCCCGATGGGGCAGAGCAAATCC
This sequence comes from uncultured Afifella sp., assembly GCA_945787495.1. GTDB lineage: Bacteria > Pseudomonadota > Alphaproteobacteria > Rhizobiales > Afifellaceae > CALZIL01. The sequence continues at coordinate 11,935 of CALZIL010000039.1, forward strand.
TGGCTATTCAGATCGCCGGAGGTGGGCATCGGGTCTGCCTGTCAGCCCCGGCAGAAGGTTCAAGCCAAGGCCCGGCCCGTCGGGCAGGCTGATCTCGCCATGCTCGACCACGGGGAGACGGTCCACCAATTGCCTGTACCAGCCGGAATAGTAGGCGCGCACGCTTTCCTGAATCAGCGCATTGGGCGCGTTGAGCGAAAGATGGCAGGACGCGGCCCAGACCACCGGCCCGGTGCAGTCATGCGGTGCGACGGGAAGATGCCAGGCCTCCGCCATGCCGGCGATCGCCTTGGCCTCGGTCAGCCCGCCGCACCAGCCAAGGTCGAGCATCACAACGTCGACGGCGTTTTCCTCCATCAGGGAACGGAACTGCTGGCGCGTCGCCAGCGTCTCGGAGGCCGTAACCTTGATTTTTGTCTGGGCGCGGAAATCGGCGAGCGACGACACGCCGTTTGCCGGAATTGGATCCTCAATCCAGTAAACGCCGTAGGGTTCGACCGCGCGCGCAATCTCAACCGCCGCCGGCAGCGACCAGAGCGAATGCATTTCCAGCATGATCTGCATGCGATCGCCCACCGCGTCACGGATTTTGGCAAAGGGGCTGCAGCCTTGCTCAAGTTGCTGCGGCGTGATCGACATGCCGCCGGAGGCTTCGGCAAAGCGGTCAAACGGCCAGATCTTCATCGCCGTAATGCCCTCAGCCAACAGGCTTTCGGCAAGCCCGCCGGCGTCGTTCAGAAAGGCCTCAAGATCCTCATACGGCCCGTCGGACCCGCCAATTCCCCAGTTGGACGACGTCTGGCCGCTGGCCTGCCTGACATATTGGCTGCCCGCACAGGTGTTGTAGGTGCGGATACGGTCGCGGCAACGCCCGCCGAGAAGCTGCCAGACGGCTTGGCCGGTGCGCTTGCCCAAAAGGTCCCACAGGGCGATGTCGATTGCCGAATTGCCCCGCATCTCCGCCCCTGCCCCCTGATGGCCGACATAGGGCCGCAAGCGGATTCGGGCGGCATCGATGGCGCCGGCCGGCTCACCGATGAGCTTCCCGGCGGCACTTTCATGAATATAGGCTTCGACCGCCTCAGCGCCGAAAAACGTCTCGCCGAGGCCGCGATTGCCCGCGCTGTCCTCGATGATCACCCAGATCAGGTTCGGAAATTCCGCGAGCCTGATCGTTTCGATGGCTGCAACAGTCATGAAGATGCCCCACGCATTTGTCGTGCTCATCTTCCAATGCCGCCGGAACCGTGGCAACAGCGCAAACGACCATGACCGCGACACTCATAAAGCTCTCCCTGCTCGGCGCAAACATTCAGAAAACGCGCTTCCCCAGGCTTCTTGAAACGCTTTGCTCGCGTGAGAGATTGCGGCTTGAATTCGACCTGTCGGATTCGGCCCTCAAAGACGATTTCGATTTCGACAGGCGGGTCGATGAATGCGCCGCGGCTGGCTATCGCGGAATTGTCGCCACGCATCCCTTCAAGACGCTGGCCATCGCGCGCGCCGGCGAAATTCGCGGTATTCCGCCAACGCTTGGCGCCGCCAACAGCCTGATATTCGATCCAACCGGCTGGATCGCCACCAACACCGATTATACCGGCCTGCTCAAGGCCTGGGCGATGGAAATGGGAGAGACGAAACCCGGTGTTGTCGCAATGGCCGGTGCTGGCGGCGTTGCCCGTTCCATCGCCTTCGCGCTGATCGATCTGGGATGCGAACGCATCGACATTTTCGATGTTGTCCCTGAGCGCGCTCAAGCGGTGGCCCGGGCCTGCGATCCGGACGGCGCAGTTGTTCGCGCGATCGATGCCGGCCGGTTCCGCGAGGCAGTCGTGCAAGCCGACGGACTGGTCAACGCCACCCCACTCGGCATGGCGCAATATCCCGGCATGGCGTTCGATCCCGATGCGATCGGCCCTCAGCAATGGGCCTTCGATGCTGTCTACACACCGATCGAGACAGCGTTCATGCAGGCGGCCGAACGGAACGGGCTAAGGCGGCTAACCGGTTTTCAGTTGTTCCTGCATATGGGGATCGACAGTTTTGAGTTCTTCAGCGGCAGGACTATCGAAAGGGACGCCGTTCTGCCAAGTCTGCGCAAACTGGCGCCGAATGGCTGACATTGCAGGTTGACGTGAACTAGGGTGTGTTGGGATTCATCTTGAGTTGATGACTGCAGAGCACAGATAGATCATTGCTTCGAAGCTTCTGTCAGTTTTGTCGCTACGCAGGGCAATGTTGAACTCTTTGAGTTTGCAGAAGAAATTCTCGATGAGATGTCTCCATTTGTAGATTTCGGCATCGATATGGAGTGGATTGCGTCGCTGCGGACGTTGCGAGATGACAATGCCGGCGCCGCGCTCATTCAGTTCGGCAATGATCCAGTTGGAATCAAACGCCTTGTCGGCGATCAAAGTTCCAAACTCGACACCTTCGATCAGTGGGGCAACGCCCACCGTGTCGTAACGCTGGCCCGGTAACAAGACGAAGCGGACCAGATTGCCGAGCGCGTCGGTAAGCGCCAGCAGTTTGGTGGTCCAGCCGCCTTTTGATTTGCCTATGGCCTGGCTTTGAGTCCCCCTTTTGCGCCATGGCCATGACGGTGGACCTTGACGATGGTGGCATCGACCATGGCGAACTCCATGTCGGGTTCATCTGCCACCGCGTCGAAAATCCTTTTGAAAACATCGGCTTTCACCCAGTCCCGGTAGCGCGTGAAGGTCGTGCTCCAGTTCCCGAAATGCGCTGGCAGGTCACGCCATGGACTGCCCGTTCGTGCAATCCAAAGCACCGCCTCCAAAAACAGCCGGTTGTCCCGGCCACTGCGCCCCGGATCGCCCGGCTTGCCCAGACAATGAGGCTCCATCTTCGCCCATTGGGCGTCTGTCAGTACGAATCGATCCATGCCAAACTCCTTTCGGAGCTTGAATCATTTTTCGAACCAAAGGGGAATCCTGAATCCCAACAGACCCTAGACAGGGGCTCGATTCCCCTGGGTGGAGTTGGAGTTCCCCCGGTTTGAAGGACAGTTACGGGCTTACAGACTCCAGCCGTTCGCTGGTGCTCCTTTCGTAGTTGATGGGCGACATGTCTCCGAGCGCCGAATGGCTGAAGTAGCATCCGTAGTGACGGTTGCTTGTCCAAGCTGGACTTTCGCTTCGGATCACAAACGGAAGTCAGCCTTTAGGCCGTTGCGGTCCGTTTACCGTGTCGATTCGGACATCATTCTTTGTGTCCCGGCCACGCCCTATTCCACCTCGGCCGGGACCGGATCACCAATCTCCAGCGGCAGGTTACTATCGCGCCAGTCGTCGATGCCGCGCGGATACCAGCGGATATTTTTGTAATCCCAGGCGGCGAGGCGCTTGGCGGCATTCCACGAGCCCCAGCAGTCGACGCGGCAAAAGACGATGACCGGCAGACCGGGCTTTTCGGCGATCAGTCTGTCGAGGTTGGATCGTAGATATTTTTCCAGCCAGGGTTCGGGCTTGCCGCGGCCGGTCTCCGGCAGCCAGGTGGCGCCGGGGATCGTCTCGTGCGGCTGCGGCACGGCCCAGGTGCCGTCGAAGGGGTCGGGGTCGCTGCCGTCGATCGGCGTGACGTCGAGCAGGATGGCGCCGCCGCTTGCCGCCAGCGCCTTGACGTCGGCATAGGCGATGACCGGGGCGCCGGGGGCGCACTCAGGAACCGGCGCGCTGTAGTGGCCGATCCGGTAGCCGGCATCGGGGTCGACGCCGTCGGGCATCGGATTGCATTCGGTTGCATTCGCCGTTGATGCGAGGGCGGCAAGCGACAACGCCGTGACGATCGTGACCGGTGCGGTTTTCATGTTTCAGGACTCCCCAACAAAAATGGCCCGGGACGTGCCCGGGCCATCGTTCTAGCAAAAGCAGCGGCGGTCAGGGCCGGATATACATATAGCCCTTTGATTGCAGTTCGGCGATGCGGACAACGCCGCCTTCGTCGCGCTGGAACATGTTGGGCAGGAGATCGGTGATGGACACCGCTTGCGCCCGCATGGTGTTGCCGCAGGCCTCGAAATTGACGCCCATGCCCTGCAGGTCGGTGACGCGCTTGGAAATCTTTTCATCGGCGGCCATTTCATGGAAGGCCTTCAGCGCCGGGCCGTGCGCCACCAGGATGATCTCGACATTGTCCTTGCTGCCGACGCCCTTGATATGGTTTTTGATGTTGCCGAGCGTGAACGGCACCTTTTCAATTTCGGAGACGTGATAGACGACCTTCAGCTTCTCGCCGGCGAGTGCGCCGCCGATGCTGAAGACCAGTGCGCAGGCCAGCGCCGTGAACCATGTTGTAATCTTGCTCATATGCGTTTCTCCCTTGTCCCGCCGGGTTTTTGAGGCGCGATGGGCCAAATCATATGCGTGGAACCGAATATAAGACAGCGTTTCGTGGTCACCGTTCGCTCACGATTGCGTTAGCCGCGGTGTTGGCGCATTAAGCTGGCGCATTAGATTGGTGTCTGTAAGCGGGAACGGGAGGAGCACGATCGATGCGGTTGCGAGCGGTTCTGAGCGTGATATTCGCCCTGTTGGTGGTTGGCTCCGCGTCGGCGGCCGTCGACCGTGGCAAAGTGGAAGCCGAGTTCCGCCGCTGGCTCGATACCGACATCCGCCTGGAGGCCAGGCGCGCCGGGATTTCCGCCAAGACGTTAGACCAGGTCCTGGGCGGCCTGCGCCTGGACTGGAGCCTGCCCGATCTAACCACCAAACCCGCCACAACACAGCGGCAGTCAGAATTTCGCAGCCCGGCTGCCTATTTCAAGCAGAGTCGGCTGAGCTCACTGGCAAGTGCCGGCCGCAAGCAACTCGCCAAATGGGATCGCACGCTGGATGCTGTTGAGCGGCGTTATGGCGTGTCGCGCCGTATCATCATCGCCATCTGGGCGCGGGAATCGGATTTCGGGCGGGCAAAGTTGCCGCACAACGCCATTCGCGCGCTGGCGAG
>CALZIL010000040.1 GCA_945787495.1 uncultured Afifella sp.
CACTGGCTTTTGCCGGTCTGGGCATTGGTGGCAGTGATGGTGACCCCTGGCAGCGCCGCAGAACCATCGGTCACGGTCATCTCGATCGCGGCGCCGGAACCTTGTTGCGCGGTTGAAGCCTTGACGGCCGTGGCGGCTTTGGCAACATCGAGCGCCGTTTCGCCTCCCGGCCGGAAAACCACCATATAGACGCTCTGGTTCAGCGGCTGCTGACCAAGATCTGAGAAATCGTCGGCAAGCTCATATTCGATGGCGAGCTGCAGATCGATATGCGGCTCGTCTTCGCCGATCGGAATGGCGACAATCCGGTCGACCGGAACGTCGGCCTTGGTCAATCCGTGCCACACGCTGGTGATCCGCTTGGCCGACAGCGTAAAGTTCGGCACCGGGCCGCCGGGAATGCTGGCGCGGCCGATCAGCGCAACCTGCAGCTCCGGATCTATTTCAAGCAGGGTCTTGATGTCCTCGATTGTCGCGACATAGCCGCCACGCAGCACGTCGCTGGCATAATCGAACATCACCAGTTCGCGGATCGGCGATTTTTTCACCGCGGCCTTATGGCATTCGATTTCCGCCGCATTCAGCGGACCGCAGACCGGACATTCGGCCTCGTGGATGGCGGCCTCGGACCGCTTCAGCCCTTCCGTGCCGGCGATCTTCGCATAGGTCAGGCGCTGCTTGCGCAGGTGCCCGATGACCTTCGCCATGGCGGCATCCTGCGCAAGGCCGGCGTCTTCCATCATCAGGCGCTTGGCCAGAAAACCCCGGGCGAAATGCTTGCATTCCTCCGAGACCAGGCCGCCCGGGACCGAGACCGCGCGGGTCGCGAAATTTTCCGACGTCGGATCGGGAATCTGGACCTTGCCGGGGATCTTGCCGGAAATTCGCGAAATGTCGTCATATTTCAGACCCGGCACACGACCGATTTCTTCCGACAACTTGTCGTTGCCTTTCTCGATCGCTTTCTCAACAACCGCCTGAGTTTCTTCATCGACGCCGGCTTTCGTCGCATCCTGTTGTGCGAGCGACGGCCCGGCCCATGCAACGGAAACGGCTAACGCAAGCCCTAATGCGATACGCTGTGAATCGGTCATGATCTTACTCATCCTCATTTTACTGGATCCTTTGCGTCGTTTCCGGCGTCTGTCTTTCGGGTGGCGGTGGCCGCCAAGATGTCCGGCAGACGTGGAAAATCCCAATCGAGCTTGCCGAGCGACAGGCGATGGAACCGCCCTTCGGCGTCGACCATGACGGTCGACGGCAAGCCGCGTTGTCCAACCATCGCCAGGTTGGTCGTCTGCTCGGTATCGAGATAGACCGGAAACGTCGTGTCGTGCTTTTCGATGAACCTGGCAGCCGGGGCGACGGAGAAATCGTTGCTGATCGTGATCAGCCGAATGCCCTTTGCCTTGAGCTCTTCTGAAACATGCGTGCGGTAAAAGCGCTCCAGCTGCGGAAACTCTTCCTCGCACGGGCCGCACCAGGATGCCCAGAAGTGAATGATGGTTCCCGGCGGCAGCAACGCCTTCAGATCGCCTGATGTCGTGTTGATCCCGGCAACGATCTGATCTTTCAAATCGGCAACACGATCGACCCGAACCAGGGAGCCGGACAGCTGGCCGTCGTGATCATGGCCGTCGCCGGGCCAATGGCCGCCCTTATCTGCGCCCGATTCCGGCGTGAGCGCTGCGGCGCCTTCCGTATCCAGCGAGCGACCGAATGCCGCGCCAGCATTGCCTGTATTTTCTTTTTCTTTGACCAGCGGTTTCGCTGCGGGCGGATCGAGCAGCCCTGCCGCCGGTTCGGCCAGCGCGCCGAAGGGAGCAAACGCAAGCCCGGCACAGACCAAGGCCAAGGACAAGCGCCACTGGATCAGGCCACAAACCGGGTGCACAATTACACAACGCATTTCAAAGGGTCATCTGTTTTCGTTTTGGCAGGTATGGCGCTCCACCGGTCGGACCGCTACTGCGCCTGCTGCCAAAGCTGGAAACGGGCATACAGTTTCCGCAATTCCCGATCGTCCAACTGACGGGTCGGGTCGGATCTTTGAATAAAGTCCACAAACTGCCTGAAAACTTCGTCGCCCGCCAATGCCTGTTGCGAAACCATGGGCTGCGTCTGCTGTTCGGCTATTAACTGCGTTACAAGCGCATTGGCGGGATCGTACCGTTCCCAGCCTTTTACCGACGCCGCGAAATCAAGCTTTTCCCAGACATCTTTTCGGCTTGCCTGCTGCAATTCCGGTAGCTTTTCTGCAAAGCTTGCAACGAACGCCGTGACATTTTCGTAGCGCGAACTGCCGGGCTGCCAATCATAGACGGCCAGAACAGCGGCCATCTGCGACGTCTCGATCGTCTCTCCCGACGCGATAAGATTGGGATAGTCCTCCGACGTGAGATTGACGGCCTCATAGGTTTCGGCAAGACGTTCCGTAACCGGGATCGGCAGAAAACGCAGGGTCTCGCCGGCGGTCACCTCGCGCAGCTTGGTCGCTGGCCGCCGGGTGACAACGAACATGCCGGCCGCCGCACCGCTGCGAACCTGTTCCACGCCTTCTTTAAAATCGACATGGACCACGTTCGGCGATATGCCGAGTTCTGAAATCAGGGTGAGAGCGCTCATTTCGTTGCCGCTGCCAGGACGGCCAATGATCACTGTCTGTCCGTCAAGCTGCCGGATGTCGGTTATCGAGTTATTGACCAGGAGGTGCAGAGGTTCATCGTAGAGTTTGCTGATGAAACGCAACTTGCGCTGTGCACTGGGCAAGATCCCTCTTTGCTGGAGGTGGCGCATGACATCGGAATGAACCATGCCGATATCGATGCCGCGCAGATAAAGCAGGTCCTCGATATTCTGTAGCGAGCCGTATCCGACGACCGGCAGCACCCGCAATTGGCTTCTCACATCGAGCACCGCTGCCAGGTCGCCGGCAAGCTGGTGATAGGTGTTTGACACCCCTTCAACGCCGCCGGTGATCACCGTTACCGTTCCGGAATTTACCCGTTGCCTGATAACATTATCGGGCAGAGTCGGATCCGCGGATATTTGTCTGCCTTGTGCGAATACTGCGTTGACGTGAAATATGGTCAAGAACAGCAGAAGAACGATTCGAATGAGAGTCATTTAATTCCCCGATAACCCATGTGACGCAGCGTCCAGCACCATCGCCAAGAAAGAAGGCAATATTGGTGATTCTGTGATTTTTTATCGGCAAAAAAAAGTTTCCAATAAAATTATCGTTAATTTTCAGCCTTTATGCGGAATTTTCCTTGATTTCCCTTGAGTTAGGGCGACTTGGTTCCTTTAAGAAAGGCATGCTGTTTCTACGGGAAAAACAAATTTATGCTATAATAATACAACTTCTAGTCAGTATCTGATCTGGACAAAATTAAAGCCGCAGCAACCGAAACGTGTGAAAAATATTGGCGCAAGGACTGCCAATATTCATTGCGTTTTCAAAACTAATGACGAGGAATTTGACGGTCTGTTTGATATAATTAAACAATGTTACCCCGCACTCTGCGTTGGATCGACCAGATTGGATGAGCCCGGGGCTGGCTTGCGGAAATATCCGCAAACTTTTACCCGCCCTTTGGCGCCGTACGATAATGCCCTTGTCATCTGCTCAAGAGGGGCGCCGAAGAAACTTTATTGAACTGATGCGCAGGCACTCCGACGGACCGCCCCGCTTCCCCTCGCCTTGAAGGTGGCGTGCTGTTTGATAAAGCCCGGCGCGGCAGGGCGACCGGGGAATTGGCATGTGCGGTGTTCTCTGTTCTGCTTGCACTGTCATGGTCGGACTTGATCGGACCATCGCGCCACCGCCGCTCAAAGTTGAGAAAGATCCTCCGGTCAAGCCGGAGGATGTCAGAGGAAAATATGCCGCAGAATGGCAGCGAAGGGGTGGCGAAATCCGGAAATGGATCAGCTCGACTTATGCCGCGTCCTTGTCCTCGGCGGCATCGGTCACCGCTTCGCGGATTTCTTGCAGGGTGAACGGCTTGGTGACGACATCGCGGATGACTTTCGACAGGTCGTCGGCCCGCTCGCGCTGGTCGGCAAAGCCGGTCATCAGCAGAATGCGCATCCCCGGCCAGCGTTCGGCGGCACTGTGCGCCAGCGCGATGCCGTCCATCATCGGCATCTTCACGTCGCTGACGAGCAGATCATAGTCGCCATCGTTCGATTCCAGATGCTCCAGGGCTTCCATACCATCGCAGGCGGTATCGACGTCATGCCCGTCGAGCTCCAGCGCCCGGCTGACGAAGGCGCGTACCGCTTCGTCGTCCTCGGTCAGGAGAATACGCATTACCGGCCCCTTTTCCCGTCCTTGCCGTTTTCCGCCCGATAGACGGCGACAAACGGCAGTTCCCGATAGGCATGGCCTGCATCCATGCCATATCCGACGACAAAATAGTCCGGACAGGTAAACCCAACGTAATCAGCGTGAATTTTTGTGTCTCGGCCTTCCGGCTTGTCGATCATGGCGGCGACGGCCACACGCCGGGCGCCACGGCTCTTCATCAGGTCGCGGGCGAATTTCACCGTCAGGCCGGAATCCAGCACATCGTCGACGATCAGGACATCGCGGCCGGTGACCGGGCAGCCGATATCGTGATAGATTCGCACCTCGCCGGACGATGTCAGCCCCTTGCCGTAGCTGGACAGCGAAATGAACTCCACTTCAAGCCGCACCCCCAGGCCCGCCAGTTCGCGCACAAGATCGGCGGCAAAGACAAAACCGCCCTTCAGGACGACAACGACAAGCAGATGATCCGGCTTGCTGGCGGCAATGTCCGTGGCGATCGCGGCGACGCGCTCGGCAATCGCTTCCTCAGAATACAGCTTCTCAACATTTGCCATCAGGGATCTACACTTGCGGCGGTTTGACGACGGCGACCGGACCGGTCCCCGACCCTTTGAGAGACCCTCTCGCTGGCCCCGTTAACGGACCGGATGCAGCAAACCGCACGGCGACGCCGACGGCGGTTTTCGGCACATCGTCGATGACGAAGCGGAACGCCTTGCTGTCCAGACCGGCAAGATGGGCCACCGGTGGCGCGATCGCAATGGCGCGGATCGGACTATGCGCAGCATCGCGCAATTCAACGACAAGACCGGGGACCGGTTGGTCGCTGTCCTTCAGATTGACCAGCGCGCCACTGACGGTCAGCCGGGCGCCTTCGCCGGTCATTTCGCGTTTGCCGGCAAGATCGTTGATGGCAAGGCCTTGCAGATTGACCGGCAGACCGATCGTCTCATACAGCCCGGCAAGGTCGGGAACCGCCGCGACGGCGCTCTCGCGGCCGGCAACGAAGGCAGCAAGAAAGGCAGTCGATGCCACCGCGGCAACCGCAACGATAAAGGACCGTCCGGGCGTCGAGCGCACCGGCGCCGGCGCCCTGTCGGCGGCAATGCGCGCCGCCCAGGCATCCTGGCTGCCGGTTTCATAACTCGCCAGTGGCCGCCTGACCGCATCGATCAGCCGGGCATCGGACCAGACCAGCGACCGGCCGGTTTGCTCGGCTTTCTCGATCGGGCCGGCAACCACGTTTTCCTCGCTCCTGGCCTGCCAGGTCTCGCCGCAGCGCCGGCAAACGACGATCTGCGTGCCTTCCGCCATGATTGCCGCTTCGATCGGCTCAGCCGCGCCGCATGAGGGGCATTTGAGAATGACGAGATCGGTGACCTGCGCCGCGGCGCTTTCGTTATCCGTCATGCCGGGATCCTTTCCGGTGGCCGGCCATAACCGGGAGAGTGACCGGCCGGCAATGGAGCATCCCATTCCTTCAGCGCTTATGGTTAATAACGCCTTAACCTTGTCCGGCACCCGTGGCAAAAGGCGCTAAAGAGGCCGTCACTGTGATTCGTTTCGAAAATGTCGGTTTGCGATACGGGCTTGGACCGGAAGTCCTGCGCGATGTTTCTTTCCGCATCGCGCCCGGATCGTTTCAATACGTCACCGGTCCGTCCGGCGCCGGCAAAACGTCTTTACTGCGCCTGCTTTTCCTGTCATTGCGTCCGACCCGCGGCCTGGTGCGCATTTTCGACCAGGACGCCGCCACCTTGACGCGCGATTCCGTTCCGCACCTGCGCCGCCGGATCGGCATTGTCTTTCAGGACTTCCGTCTGCTCGATCACATGACGACTTATGAGAACGTCGCCCTGCCCTTGCGCGTCCTGGGCACCAGCGAGGCCCACTATGGCCGCGATGTCAGCGAATTGCTGGAATGGGTCGGCCTTGGCGACAAGATGTGGGTGCATCCCCCGGTCCTTTCCGGCGGCGAGAAACAGCGCGCCGCGATCGCCCGCGCGCTGATCACCAAGCCGGAAATCCTGCTTGCCGACGAACCGACCGGCAATGTCGATCCACCGCTGGCGCGGCGGCTGCTGCGGCTGTTCATCGAGCTCAATCGCCTTGGCACGTCAGTGGTCATCGCCACCCATGATCTGGGTCTCATGGACCAGCATGATGCCCGCCGCCTGGTCCTCAACCATGGCCGGGTGGACATTTATGAATGATAACCGCAGACCGGGCCAGCCGCCGCCGCTGCGACGCAAGCGCCGCGTCCGCGCGACCCATGCGGCGCGCACCCAGCTGTCCAGGGCCGCCGATGCCGCCCGCCAGTTGCGCGGCCGGCCAGGACCCGGCGACGACCCTCATTCGGCGATGCGCGGCGCCAATCCCATCGTTCCCCCGCAATCGGTGGCACGCCGCGCGCTCCTGGCGCTTGTCGCCATCATGAGCTTTCTCGCCTGCCTCACCGTTGCAGCCGTGACGCTTGTCGGTGAGCGGGCCGACAATTGGCAGCGCCAGATCGCCGATGAGGTCACGATCCAGATCCGCCCGTCCGATACCAGCCCGATCGACGAAGCGGTGGCGCGCGCCGTCGATATCGCCGCGCAAACGCCCGGCGTCCGCTCCGCCACCGCACTCAGCGCTGACGACGCGGCACGTCTGCTGGAGCCTTGGCTCGGCAGCGGTTTTGACCGCAGCGAATTGCCGGTCCCCCTCCTGATCGCCGTATCCGTTACCGCCGAAGCCGACCTTGCCGCATTGGCGCGGCGCCTGCGCGACGAGGTGCCGGGCGCCAGCCTCGACGATCACGGCCTTTGGCTGGAACGGTTGGCGGCGATGGCCCGCATCACGACCTTCGGCGGCTTTTTCATCCTCGCACTGGTCATGGCCGCCACCGCCTTGTGCGTCGTCTTCGCCACCCGCGGCGCCATGGCGGGCAATCGCGATGTCATCGAGGTCCTGCACTTCGTCGGCGCCGAGGACAGCTATGTCGCGGGCGAATTCCAGCGTCACTTCCTGATCCTCGGGCTGAAGGGCGCCGGTATCGGCGGCCTGGTGGCGATGGTCCTGTTCGCGGTTCTGGGCATTTTCACCGGCCTGCAGGGTCCAACGCCCGAAGAGGCGCAATTGCGCAGCCTGATCGGCGGCGTCACCATCGGACTGCCGGGCTATATCGGCACGGCACTGACGATCATGCTGATCGCCGTGATCATCGCCGCCACGGCAAGGTTGACGGTGCGCCGCACATTGCGCGATCTCGATTGACATGCACCCGGTCGATGCAACACCTGTCCGGCACGAGAGTAGTTTGTCATGACCCGGCCAAACCGCGTCGCGCGGAGCACCGCACTGTCCATACCGCGCTTTTTCTGGTCGGCCATACTGCTGGTTTTCGTCGGCGCATCATCCGCTTTCATCGGCGGATTCTTCGTCTTCGCCGATCAGGTTGCGACGGCGGAACCGCCACCATCGCCGCGGGCCGACGGCATTGTCGCGCTGACCGGCGACACCGGCCGGATCGGCAAGGCGATCGATCTTCTCAGCCATGATTCAGCGACCCGCCTTCTGATCTCCGGCGTTGATGAGGCGATCAGCACGGAAACGCTGCGCAATGCCTTTCCGGCGAGCGCCAGCCTGTTCGGCTGCTGCATAGATATCGGCCACGCTGCCCGCGATACCCGCGGCAATGCGAGGGAAGCCCGCGACTGGGCCCGGACCCACGGCTACCGCTCGCTGATCGTCGTCACCAGTGCCTATCACATGCCGCGCAGCCTGGCGGAGATGAGCCGTGAGCTGCCGGAGATCGAACTCGTACCGGTCCCGGTCCAGCCGCCCCATTTCGATCTCGGCGCGTGGATGAACAACGGCTCGACCTTCCGGCTTCTCCTGACCGAATATGTCAAATATATCCTCTCCCGCCTGAGCTGATTTTAATACCAACGGTTTATCCTATTGACTCATATGATGGAACAAAATCGTTTACCGGCTAGGCGCTTCGCGACGGGCGATGCGGGGCATCGTTCTAGCGGAGCAACGCCGTCCGGTGGGCGATTTTGTTCCACCGAAGGCCGGACTACTTTGGCTTTTGGACGTCGTTGCGATCGGCTCGTGGTACCGGTACCAAGTCGCCAATCGCGCCTAGCCAAAAGCCAAAGTAGTCGCCAATCGCGCCTAGCCAAAAGCCAAAGTAATGCCGGTCATATGGGTCAATAGGATAAACCGTTGGTATTAGGACCCGCAATGCTGGTGCGCACGCTGCTGTACAATGTTCTGTTCTATGTGACCTTCGCCGTCATGGCGGTGGTGCTGGCACCAACAATGCTGTTGCCGCTGCGCCATATCTGGTTCGTCCCCAAGATATGGGCCGGTTTCAGTATGTGGCTGCACCGCACCATCTGCGGCATCGGCGAGGATATCCAAGGACTGGGGAACATTCCCGACGGCGGCCTTCTTGTTGCCTGCAAGCACCAGTCGACCTGGGAGGCCCTGCGCCTGGTGACCCTGTTTCCCAAGCCGGCCTTCGTCTTCAAGCGGCAATTGCGCTGGGCGCCATTGTTCGGCTGGTACCTGATCAAATTCGGCCAGATACCGGTCAATCGCGGTCGGCGCTCCAAGGCACTGCAGGACATGGCCGCGATCGCGGCCGAGCGCGTCGATCAGGGCTATCAGGTGATCATCTTTCCCGAAGGCACACGGCGGCCGCCGCTGGCGCAACCCAATTACAAATACGGCGTTACCTATCTCTACGACAAACTGAACGCACCGTGCCTGCCGATCGCACTCAATTCCGGCCTGTTCTGGCCGCGCCGGACTTTTGCCCACCGCCAGGGCGTCATCACCATGAAGATCCTGCCGCCCATTCCCCCCGGCCATGATGCCGACACATTTTCGGCCGAATTGCAGGACGCAATTGAGTCGGCGGTCGCTGACTTAAATGCCGAAGCGATACGGCAATACCCGGCCGTTGCCGCTGCGGTAGACAAGGAACAGACAGCAGGGTTATCAGTTTCTTAACCCAATATCGGGTAGAAATTCCTCTGTATTTATCTATATGTAGTGTTGTGACGCGTTGCCGGACAAAACTCGGCGTCACGATGTTGACAGTTTGTTCTCGTTGGCGTATCAGGGTTCGTTCCGGTTTCGTTCTAACCGTTTGACATCGCTTACCGAGGAAGTCCGATGAAAACGTCGTCCAGCGTCCCGCACGTCGCCATCGCCGCCGGCATGCCCGGTCGCTATCGCTATTGGGCCGGCCGATCCGGTGCACGCTATCTGTTCACCCAGGTTGCGGCGAGATCCTTTGACGATTTTGATGACGGCATCTTTCTGCTCGTGCGGTTCGGCACGATCCAGACCGTCGGTAATCGCAACGCCGTATCGGCGGCTCTTGCCGATGGCTGTCACGGCGCGGTGCTCTATGTCCATCTGCTGGCAACATCTGAGGCGCTGCATGCGCACATCATCGACGACCTGATGCCACATCGCGGCAATCACGGCTTCGCCCTCGCTGCCTAGAGTCTTTTTCTTCCAGATGGATCAAGCCGAAGCGCTGCAGCTCTCGCCAAGGCTTTCGGCCAGTTCCAGCAGCGCCCTGTCAGTGACCGCCAGTTCGCCGAGCCGCTTTGCCGTATTGATCACATAGTCGACATTGGCGCCCGACCGGCCGTGCCCGGAAAGAATGAGCCGCCGCTGGGTTTCGCGATCCAGCCGGCCGGCATATTGGTCATGACGCCGGTCGACGACATAGGCGAGCGCCGACACCCGGCGGTCGTCGTCAAGGACCACCGGCCGCACCACTTCGCGATAGACATTCGTTACCTGCTCGCGTTCGCGCAGATAGGTGACGACGGTATCGCGGTCGCCGGCATCGACCCGGAATGCCAGGCCACAACAGGCGCCGCCATGATCGAGCCCGAGCACCAGGCCGGGCTGTTCGCGCGTGCCGCGATGCACCCAGGAATAGACGCACAGCGAGCGGTGCACTCCGGCGAGCCGCGCCGGCCGGGTTTCAACATGCGCGAAACCGGGCCGCCACATCAGCGAGCCATAGCCAAAAACCCAGAATTCGCCCATTCACCTATTCCCCAAATGCGGCGCCTCGCCTATCAGGGTCGGCAACGCGCCGCAAGCGCGCGCCAGAGCCACGTCCGGCCAAATGGAACCATGCGCCGTTTCGCTATCATCCTTGCTGTCCTGTGTTCTGCCGCCGGTGCCATCTGGTTCGGCGTCTGGACCGTCATTGCCGGCCGGATCGACGGCGCCGTCGCAAACGGCCTGACCGATGCCGCCGATCAAGGCTTCGCTTTGTCCTGCGAGGGCCAGGAAATCGGCGGGTTTCCACTGCGTTTCGATGTGATCTGCGGCAAGGTCGACGCTGCCGATGCGGCGAGCGGAATCCAGGCTGCCATGGCCGGCCTGCGCACGGCGACGCCGGTCTACTGGCCCTGGCAAAGCCGGGCCAACCTTGCCTCGCCCCTGCGCCTTGCCGGCGGCCCGCTGCCGGCGCCCGTCGATGTCACTTGGTCGGCGGCCGGGATCAGCTTTGAGGTCGCCGAACCGGTGCCGGACCGGGTCGCCTTCAACGCCGCGGATCTGCACGCCTCCTTCGGCGAGATCGTGGTAACGGCCGGCACCACGCAAGCCGAGGCGCGCCCGACACCGGACCAGCTGGGCGCAACCCTTGCGCTAACCGTTGCCGCCTCAAGGCTGCTCTGGCAAGGGCGGCAATCCGACGCCGCCGACATCACCGCCCAAGTCTGGATCGACACGCCGCCGGACGCGGTGATGCGCGGCGCGTTCGACCCGCGCCGGTCGGGCCTGTCGATCCCCGAGCTGACGATTCGCCTGGAAACCGGGGGCGCGCTCATCCAGGCCGCCGGACCCATCCGCTTCGACAGGAGCGGCCAATTGAGCGGCAAGTTGGAAGTGCATGTCGTCGGCGCTGACGCCCTGCCGGCCTATTTCCTCTCGCTGCCGGCCGCCGCCCAGCCGGCCGCCCATGCTTTTGTCGGCGGTGTGCTCGCGCTGGGAACCCCGGCGAAACTTGAGGACCGCGACGCCAAAGTGCTGACACTCAGGATCGATGGCGGCGTCTTGCGCATGGGGCCGCTCGTCCTGGCGCGCATTCCACCGCTGTTCTAAAGCCACTCAGTCTGAAGAATAGGGCCGCGGCAGATCGTGATCGCCGTCGCCATGATGCCGGCCGAAATCCGGCTCATCGGTTTCCTGGCCGGCTTCGATAATGCCGCGCCGGATATCTCGGGTGCGGGTAAACAGATTGAACAGGGTCTCGCCATCATCCCAGCGGATCGCCCGCTGCAACGCCGTCAGGTCTTCTGAAAACCGGCCGAGCATTTCCAGAACCGCGTCCTTGTTGTGCAGGAAGACATCGCGCCACATGGTCGGGTCGGAGGCGGCGATGCGGGTGAAATCGCGAAACCCGCCAGCGGCGTATTTCATCACCTCCTTTCGGGTCACATCCCCCACATCGCTGGCCGTGCCGACAATGTTGTAGGCGATCAGGTGCGGAATATGGCTGGTGATCGCCAGCACCAGGTCATGGTGCGCGGCATCCATGATGTCGACATGCATGCCCAGCGCTTCCCAGAACGCCTGCGTGCGCTCAATCGCCTTCGGGTCGGTCCCGGCCGGCGGCGTCAAAATGCACCAGCGATTGTCGAAAAGCTCGGCAAAGCCGGCCTCCGGCCCCGATTGTTCCGTGCCGGCGACCGGGTGCGAGGGCACGAAGTGAACGTTATCGGGCAGATGCGGTTGCATCTGGCTGATCACCGATTGCTTCACCGAGCCGACATCGGTGACGATTGCCCCCGGTGCAAGGTCCGGTGCGATGGCCTGCGCGACCGCGGCAAAAGCGCCGACGGGAACACAGGCAATGACGAGATCCGCGTCTTTCACCGCTTGTGCCGGATCGGTCGTATAGCTGTCGCCAAGACCAAGACGCTGCGCGGCATCGACCGTCTCGCGCCGCCGGCTCTGCACGGCGATATGCTCGGCAAGGCCGGCGCGGCGCACAGCCAGCGCGATCGACGAACCGATCAGGCCGATACCGATAAGGGCGATGCGGTGGAATCGCTCCGTCATGATCAGCCGGCACTTTCCAGAAACGCAGCCAGTTCGGCGACGACAGCGCGGTTGGCCTCTTCGGTACCGACACTCATCCTGAGCGCATTGGGAAAGCCATAGCCGCCGACCCGGCGCAGCACGAGGCCTTTCTCGCGCAGCAGCTGATCGGCCGACGCGGCATCCTTGCCGGCACCATCGGGAAAATGAATGAGCACGAAATTCCCGGCGCTCGGCGTTACCCGAAGGCCGAGACCGGTCAGTTCTTCGCTCAGCCAGGAAAGCCACTTTTCGTTATGCGCGACCGCCGCCTCGACATGAGCGCGGTCGCCGACAGCCGCAATACCGGCCGCCTGGGCCGGACCGGTGACGTTGAACGGGCCGCGCGTGCGGTTCAACGCATCGACGACCGCCGCCGGCCCGTAAGCCCAGCCGAGCCGCAGATTGGCCAGACCGTATATCTTGGAAAAGGTCCGCGTCATGACGACATTATCGGCATGGCCGGCCAGTTCCACGCCGCTCTCATAATCATTGCGGCGGACATATTCCGCATAGGCCGCGTCGAGCACCAGCAGCGTCGATGACGGCAGGCCGGCATGCAGCCGACGCACCTCGTCGTGCGGAATATAGGTGCCGGTCGGATTATTGGGATTGGCCAGAAAGACGATTTTCGTTTTCTCGCTCACCCGTTCCAGAATGGCGTCGACATTGGCGGTCTCGTCGGTTTCCGGCACCGCGACGGGCGTCGCGCCGGCTGCCAGAATGGCGATCTTGTAGACCAGGAAGCCGTGCTCGGTGAAGATCGCCTCATCGCCAGCCGACAGATAGGCCTGCGCCAGCAGCGACAGAATCTCGTCCGATCCCGCTCCGCACACGATCCGCTCCGGATTGAGCGTGAAGCATGTCGGCGTTTTTTCGATAGGCCTCGATCGCCGCGACGCTGGCGCCAAGTGGTGTCTCGTTCGACGACAGTTTGAAGACGCGGCGCGCCGTGCTTTGCTCGTCACCGGGCACATAGGCGGCGATGTCCAGCACGCCGGCGCGCGGTTGCGGCCCGGTTGGTTGCGAAGTCTTGCTCATTGCGCTGCATGCCCGATCGGTTTCGCCGGCTCGCTCTGTCCCGCCATCTGCGAGACCTCGATCGGCGCGGCAAAACCGCCGACGGTTTCCATCGATGAAAGCGTATCGCCTGGCACTGCAAGCTCGCCGGCAAGGTCGGCCGGTTCGACCAGTGCCGGCAATTCAATCAGGGCTTCGGCGTCGGCGTGGCTGACGAGTCGACCACCGAGCCGTTCGGCGGCAGCAGCAAGGCCGTCCTCCGCGTTCACCGCATAAAGTCGGATATCGGCGGGCGAAATATCATTGAGCGGTGGCGCCGCGATATAACAAGGCAAACCCGCCGGCCGGCCCTCCATGGCAATAAACGGCAGCTTGGCGAGAATTTTTGGCGCGTCCTCACCACACAAACCTTGCCACCAGGCGCCTTCACTGTCGGCTGCAATGACGGCAATTTGCGATTTTGTGCCGCGTACGGCCTCAAGCGCCGCTTCGCTGCTGGCAGCCTCGCTGACCGGCACGGAAAACCCGAAATAAAAGCGCACGACGTCGCGCATCGTCAGCCGGTCGGCGGCCGGCCCGGAAATAACGGAATAGGGCGCCTGCATGGCGGTGAAGGTGGAGATGATCTCCCGCCAGATATGCTCAACCGTGGTCAGCGGCAGGTGGCCCTCATGGCGCATGGCGAAACGCCGCATCATGTCGGCCTCGCGGCCCGGACGGAAGGCCGTGCCGGGCGTGTGCGCACCCTTGATCGCAATCAGTTCGTCGATAACGGCGCTGCGGCGGATCAAAAGATCATGCATCGCCGCATCGATGGAATCGATCTCGACACGGATACGATCAAGAGCACTATCGCCTGCTTCGCTCATCGGTTTTGTTCCGTTTTGGGTCTCATGACCCGCGCGGTTGAATAGCGGCGCGGTGCGCGGAACGCAAAGAAAACATTGACAGAATGAAAGCCGTCTCCGTAAGCCCGAGCGCTCATGCAAGGCAATTCATCGCGGCGACGCGGAGAGCGGACACGATGACGGTGGCACAAACCGATAACGACACGAACGGCGAGCGGATCGGCGCAGCGGCCCATGCCGAGGTCGAGCATCCGTCCAGCGCGGTCGTGCGGTTTGGCGCCGACAGGCCGCTTGACCTGGATTCCGGCGGCAAATTATCACCGGTCCAGATCGCCTATCAGACCTATGGCACGCTGAATGCGGCGCGCAGCAATGCAATTCTTGTCTGTCACGCATTGACCGGCGACCAGCATGTCGCCAATGAACATCCGGTGACCGGCAAGCCGGGCTGGTGGTCACTGATGATCGGGCCCGGCCGACCGATTGACACCGACCTTTATTTCGTCATCTGTTCCAATGTGCTCGGCGGCTGCATGGGCTCCACCGGCCCGGCATCGATCAATCCGCAAACCGGCAAGCCCTATGCACTCGACCTGCCGGTCATCACCGTGCGCGACATGGTGCGTGCCCAGGCCATGCTGCTTGACCATCTCGGCATCGAGACGCTTTTTGCCGCGACCGGCGGGTCGATGGGCGGCATGCAGGTTCTGCAATGGGCGGCAAGTTTTCCCGACCGCCTGTTCGCGGCCATCCCGATCGCCACCGGTTCGCGCCATTCCTCGCAGAACATCGCCTTCCACGAGGTCGGCCGCCAGGCGATTCTGGCTGATCCAGACTGGTGCGGCGGCAGTTATCTGGAAGCGGGCAAGAACCCCCATAAGGGCCTCGCCGTTGCCCGCATGGCCGCTCATATCACCTATATGTCCGACGAGGCGCTGCACCGCAAATTCGGCCGCTCGCTGCAGGACCGGGACGCGCTGACTTTCGGTTTCGACGCCGATTTCCAGATCGAATCCTATCTGCGCCATCAGGGCATGACCTTTGTCGACCGGTTCGACGCCAATGCCTATCTCTACATGACCCGCGCCATGGACTATTTCGACCTGGCACTGGACTATGACGGCCAGCTCGCCAAGGCATTCGCCGGCTGTCATACGCGTTTCTGCTGCGTCTCGTTCACCTCCGACTGGCTGTTCCCGACGGCGGAAAACCGCACCATCGTCCATGCCCTCAACGCCGCCGGCGCCAATGTCTCCTTTGTCGAGGTTGAGACCGACCGTGGCCATGACGCCTTCCTGCTGGACGAGCCGGAACTGTTCACCACCGTGACCGGCTTCCTCAAGGCCGCGGCGCGTATCCGGGGCCTGTCATGACCACGGAAATGCAGCTGCGCACCATGGCCGCCGACCCCTCGCGGGTCGATTTGAAGATCATTGCCGGCTTCGTCACGCCCGGCGCCCGCGTCCTCGACATTGGTTGCGGCGATGGTGCTCTGTTGATGCAATTGTCGGAAGAAAAGAACGTCGATGCGCGCGGCATCGAATTATCGCAAAAAGGCGTCAACGAAGCTGTCGCCAGCGGCCTGTCGGTCATCCAGGGTGACGCCGACAGCGACCTTGCGACCTATCCGGACAAGGCGTTCGACTTCGCCATTTTGAGCCAGACGATCCAGGCGACGCACAATCCGCGTATCGTTCTGGAAGAGCTTTTGAGGATCGGCGAAAAGGCAATCGTGTCGTTTCCCAATTTCGGTCACTGGCGGATCCGCACGCAGTTCCTTCTCGCCGGCCGCATGCCCGTCAACAAGAACCTGCCCTATTCCTGGTACGATACGCCGAACATCCATTTTTTCACGATCCGTGATTTCATCGAACTGGTCGATGAGGTCGGCGCGACGATCGAGGATTCCATCGCGTTGCACGGCCGGGGACGCAAGATCGCGCCGACGGTTTCCAGGCAGATCTGGAACCTGTTCGGCGAACAGGCCGTTTTCGTCCTGTCCCGTCCCAATTCCAGCAAATCTTAAATCGGGTCTTGCGCCTGGCGGGATGAGCGGCCCATGGCGCCGTTACCGGGCTGCAGGGCGGGCTGCAGGGCCGGCGCCAGCACCGGCCGGGCACGCGCCCGCGCGCCCTCGATCGTCCGCTTGCACGCCACGACACAAGTCACCCCTGAAAAAGCCGGCCAGCCGGTCGTGCCGACCTTTTCCAGCACCCCGGCGGTTCGCGGCATCGAGCGCATGATGGCTGGCGGAACATGCAGCGCCGTTGTCCAGGCTTCCGCCTCGAAACCGGCTTCGGCGAACAGCGCACGAAGCTGGCCGCGCGAATAGGGCCGGCCGTGACCGAAAGGCGAGATATCGGAACGGGCCCAGAGGCCGCGCCGGTTGGGCGCGACGATCACGAGCCGGCCGCCGGACGCCAGCACCCGGCGCATTTCGCCGATCAGTTCGGCCGGCTGCGGCGAATATTCGATGGCGTGGACGAGGATGGCCAGATCGACGCTGGCGTCGGAAAGCGGCAGCGAGTCCTCCTCCACAAGGGCGGTGCTGGAAGGCCCGGCCGGCGGCCAGTCGATCACCCCCTGCCCGGCCGGCATGAATGCCAGCTCCCTCTCCGCATCGCCGGCAAGGCGATGCAAATAGGGCGTTGCAAAGCCAAAGCCGAGCACGCGCTCGCCCGACCGCGCCGCCGCAAGATCGGCAATGGCCTGGCCAACCTTGCGCCGGACCGCCTGTCCCGGCAGCGTCGCATAAAAATCGCGCAATTCGATAACGTCGAGATACATTGCTGCTAGAGCGGTTTTAACCGATATGGAGTCATTTGACCGGTGGACCAAATCGGCCCATCATCATCGTTGAACAGCTTGCCCGATACCAGTATCGCGCGGCGCTGTTCGCCTTGCTGAGTGGACTGATTTGACTCCATCAAATGACTCCATATCGGTTAAAACTGCTCTAGGATAGCGGTGCATGACCCGCACCGTCGAGCGCCTTTCGCCGGCTTCTGAATCGACCGCGTCGTGCTTTTCCGCTAAGGCGCTCGGCGAAACGCGACAAGCTTGAACAGGATCCGCACCCATGGCCGACTTTGACATCGTCCAGTTGCCCGCCCGCTCCGACAATTACGCCGTTCTTGTCCACGATCCGGCGAGCGGCGCCACGGCATCGATTGACGCGCCGGATGCCGCCCCGATCAAAGCCGAGTTGGAGGCGCGCGGCTGGACGTTGACCCACATCCTCGTTACCCACAAGCATCTGGACCATGTGGAAGGCATCAAGCCGCTGCGCCAGGCTTTCGATGTCACCGTCATCGGCCCGCAAAAAAGCGCCGCCGAGACCGGGCTCTACGACAGAACCGTCACCGATGGCGATCATCTGGAGTTCGCCGGCACCGAAGTCCAGGTCATCGAAACGCCGGGCCACACGCTCGACCATGTCAGCTATTTCCTGCCCGGCCAAAAGCTTGCCTTCGTCGCCGACACGCTGTTCGCGCTCGGCTGCGGCCGGGTGTTTGAAGGCACGCCGGAGATGATGTGGGAGTCGCTGAAGAAGCTGCGCGCCCTGCCCGACGAAACGGTGGTCTATTGCGGCCACGAATATACGCTAGCCAATGCCGAGTTTGCCGTCAGTGTCGAGCCGGACAATGCCGCGCTTGCCGATCGCGCCGCACAGATCAGGGCCTTGCGCGCCGAGGACAAACCGACCCTCCCGACGACAATTAAGCGGGAAAAGGAGACCAATCCGTTCCTGCGTGCCGACGATCGGGGCCTTGCAGACGCGCTCGGCATGGCCGGCGCCGATCCGGTCACGGTCTTTGCCGAGGTGCGTGGCCGCAAGGACCGGTTCTGAACTCTCCGCCTAGCCGGATCCGGCACCGGGTTGATCCGGAAAAGCGATAACATTGCCCGGATTTGCGCTGAGACTGTGGTGCAGGATGTGACGTGACAGCAACGATGCATCAAGCTCGACGCCCGCGTCGATAAGCGCTTTGGCTTGCGGCAGCACCGGAATGTCGACAGGCAGGCCGGGCGCCTGAACCGCATCCACATGCCGCCACAGGACAGCTTCACGGAAAGCGTCGAAATGATCCTGACCGCTGCTATGGACGATGCGCGCATAGCCGCAAAACAGCCGCTTCACCTGCCGGTCTGCACCGCGCAGAAGAGCGCCGCCGGGAAAGACGACAAAGGAAGGCACCGTATAGCCATCACGCAGCAAGCAGATGCGGTAGTCAGCCAATGCCGAGGGCTCGTAGACCCTGTTATAATCGGCTGTCTCGTCGCGCCAGGCAATGATGCCGGCCTCGATCTCCCGCCTGAGTGAACTGGCCCCCAGCCCAGGCAGGTCATCCGCGCTCTGGCAGATTGATCTGAACCGGGGAGGACCCAGGCGGGAGTAGTTCAGGTCATTCAAATCACAGGCAGCATCGAAGATCGGCTTGAGGTCGTCATAGGCCGCAACAAACAGCTGATCGGCATCGTCCGGTTCGCTGAATTCGATCGTCCGCATCCTGAACTTCCGCATCGGCGTGACATTGTGGGTCCGTTCCGTCCGGCGCAAAACCGGACGAGATGCTGATTTCGGCAGCTCAAGACACGCCAGCCGCTTCGCATCATCTTCACATTCAGCCGGCGACCAAACATCCCAGCCACAGGCAAGGTTGATTTCCTTGCGCCGTGCCATCTCCAGAGCTCTGCGCGCAATATAAATGCGCATCTTGCCTTTCGCATGCATCAGGCAGGAGCGCCGGCGGATTGCCTTGCGCACCCGATTGGCCAGCATCCTGGCCAAAGCTGTCGGATTCGGTTCGCCGACACAATCGGTCCTGGCATAGAAGCTTACTTCGCCCGCATTGAGTTCCGGCCTGTCGAACCCGTCGACGAAAAGCAGGGACGCCGGTCTGATTTCAACCGCATCGGGATTGTCCGTCCGCTCCACGCAGGTAAACCGGCGCGTCATGGTATCAATGTCGGTCACCTGTGGCTCGATCTCGAACGGGAACGCCAGAAAGCTCGGGAGATACCTCGTCAAAGTGTCGTCATTGGCGACGCCCGGAATCTCCATGAGCGAAAGGAAGTATTGTTTCTCCGATCCGGGCTTGTCGTGTTGATAGACAATCCGGACCGGCGCTTCCGCCTCAATATCTGCATAGATCTCGACCAGATCCTGTGCAGTCGCAAAATAATGAAACGCCACCTGCGTTCTCCAGCCTGCCGCCGCCATTGGGCACTCGTTGGCCGAAGTTTCGCATTTGCGGGTTTTTTTCCCGCTAAATGAGAGGCTTATCGGGTTTTCTGGTTAATAATTTCCGACACAAACTGGACGTTAACCGGACGTCAATCAGCTTGGCCTGCGGCGCAGCATCTGCCGCGACGCCAACAGCGCTCCGGCCGTAATCAGCAGTGCTGCGATCCCGATATTCAAGGTGAAGACGCCAAAACCGGACAGGATCAGCACCAGCGTCGACAGCAGAGGCGCGCCATAGCTGAGGACACCGAGAAGCTGGATATCGCCGTGCTTGACGCCGATGTCCCAGACATAGAAGGCCGCGCCGACGGGCATCAGCCCGAGCCCGGCGACGGCCAGCCACTGCCCCACCGTTTGCGGCCAGAGTGTCGTCTCAAAGGCCAGATGCGCCGGCACGCTTAGCGCCGCCGCCGCCAGGCAGAAGCCGGCGACGATGCCGCTCGGCACTTCGGCAAAGCGCCGCGAGGCAACCGAATAGGTCGACCATGTCAGCGCACAGCCAAGCGCCGCCAGATAGCCAACCGCATAGCCGCTTTCAAAGGCGAACCCGCCGCCGCCACCGACGATTAGCACCGTGCCGGCCAGCCCGAGAAGCGCACCGGCCAGGTGATGCCAACGCAAATTTTCGCCCGGTAAAAGCGCCGAAAACACCACGATCAGCAATGGCCAGAGATAGGCGATCAGCCCCGCCTCGACCGGCGGCGCGTTGCGCAGGGCGGTGAAATAGAGGGCGTGATAGCCAAACAGGCCAGCGACGCCCAAGGCCCAGACCGGCAAGGGTTGTTTCAGATCGCGCCAGCGTCCGGACGCGGCAAGCCAGGCAAAACCGATCGCCGCGCCGATGGAAAAACACAAGGCGGAGAGCTGAAACGGCGGCACCGCGCCGCTGGCGGCGGTGAACAGCGCCAGCAGCGACCACATGGCGATCGCGGCAAATCCTGTCAGTGTCGCCGCCGGGCGGCTCACGGCGCCGGCCAGACCGGCGTATGTCCGCTTCCCGCCCGCCAGTCGTCAATCGCCCGGTTGAATTCCGCGCCGACGATCATGGCCAGAGCGCTGAACTCAAAGAACAACATCACCGCGATCACACCGGCAAGACCGGCATAGGTAGCGCTGAAGGTGGAAAATCGGTCAAGGTAGAAGACGAACACGGCCGAGATCAGCCAGAACAGAACGAGCGTGACGACAACACCGGGAAGGATGGCTATGAAGCGCAGCCGGTGCGGCGGCAGGAAAACATGCAGGGCGGTCACCAGAACAGCCAGAAGCGCCATGGAAAGCAGCGTTGAGGCGGCGTCAAAGGCGCTGACATTGGCAGCGATGTCCGGCGCCAGCCGTGTCAGCACGCGCATCGCCAGCGGCAGCACGACGCCAAGCGCCGCGATGGCGATCAGCGTGACCGTGACGCCGACGACAAACAGCAGGCCGGTCATCCGTCGCAAGACGAAACTGCGGGTCTCGGCAAGCCGGTAAGCCCGGTTGAGCGCATAGCGGACGGTCTCGACAAGGCCGGAGACCGAAACCACAATCGCCACGATGCCGAGCGTGAAGATGCCGCCTGAGGCGCGCGTCGCCAGCACCGTCTCAAGCTCCGGCCTGACCGTTTTGGCGATGTGCTCCGGCAAGGCGTCGAGCATATCCCGCCCCAGTGTCATGGCATGTTCGGCGCCCAGCACGCCGGTGGTCGCCATGACGATGAGGATCAGAAAGGGAAACAGCGCAAACAGCAGCGAAAAGGCGATGGTCGATGCGCTGGTGACCGCGTCATGCTCGATCAGGCCGAGCAGGACGTCGCTGACGACATGACCGATTGCGCGGGCCAGCTTGCCCAGCTTGCCCATCGTGCCCGCCCCTTTCTGCCAGGAAACCGCCCGAAACGGGCGGCTTCAAATAGCATATCGATCAGGGCGAGCCTACATCCGGCGGAACCGCCTCAGCTCATCACCTGCCCGCCATTGGCCGACAGCGTCGATCCGGTGATGAAACCGGCCTCGTCGGAGGCCAGGAACACCACGCAGCGGGCGATTTCTTCCGGCTCTCCCAGCCGGCCGACCGGAATGCCGGCGACGATGCTCTCCATCACCTTTTCCGGGACGGCCCGCACCATCTCCGTGCCGATATAACCCGGGCAGACAGCATTGACGGTGATGCCCTTGCGCGCACCCTCCTGCGCCAGCGCCTTGGTGAAGCCGAGTTCGCCGGCCTTGGCAGCGGAATAATTGACCTGGCCCATCTGGCCCTTCTGGCCGTTGATGGAGGAGATATTGATGATCCGCCCGAAACCGCGTTCGCGCATGCCCTCCCAGACCGGCCGCGACATGTTGAACAGCGAATTGAGATTGGTGTTGATCACCGCGCTCCACTGCTCGGCCGTCATTTTGTGGAACATGCCGTCCCTTGTAATGCCGGCATTGTTGACGAGGATTTCGACGGATCCGAGATCGGCCTCCACTTTGGCGATCCCGTCGGCGCAGGACCGCGTGTCCGAAACGTCCCACTTGTAGACGCCTATAGCCGTTTCATCCTTGAACGCATTGGCCTTTTCATCATTGCCGGCATAGCTGGCGGCGACCGCATAGCCGGCCGCCTGCAAGGCCTTGCTGATGGCCGCGCCGATGCCGCGCGTTCCGCCGGTGACAAGCGCCACTTTACCCATTGTGACCTCCCCTGGTTTCTGGTTCCGGCTTCACGCCGGATTGGCTATAAAAAAGCGGCGGCCGAAGCCGCCGCCGAACCGAACTCAGTCGCGTTCCACGCACATGGCAACGCCCATGCCGCCGCCGATGCAAAGGGTCGCCAGGCCCTTTTTGGCGTCGCGCCGCTGCATTTCGAAAAGCAGCGTATTGAGGATGCGTGCGCCCGACGCGCCGACCGGATGACCGATGGCGATGGCGCCGCCATTGACGTTGACGATCTCGGAATTCCAGCCGAGGTCCTTGTTGACGGCGCAAGCCTGTGCCGCGAAGGCCTCATTGGCCTCCACCAGATCGAGATCGTCTGTGGTCCAGCCGGCCTTTTCCAGCGCCTTGCGCGAGGCCGGGATCGGCCCGGTGCCCATGATCGCCGGATCGACGCCGGCGGTCGCCCAGGAAACGATCCGGGCGAGCGGCTTGATGCCGCGCTTTTCCGCCTCAGCCGCGCTCATCAGCACCGTCGCCGCCGCGCCGTCATTGATGCCGGACGCATTGCCGGCCGTCACCGAGCCTTCCTTGTCGAAGGCCGGGCGCAAACCGGTGATGCTGTCCAGTGTCACGCCGTGGCGAATATATTCATCGTCTTCCACCACGGTCTCGCCCTTGCGGTGCTTGACGGTGACCGGAACAATTTCATCCTTGAACTTGCCTGCCTTTTGCGCCGCTTCCGCCTTGTTTTGCGAGGCGACAGCGAAGGCGTCCTGCTGCTCGCGCGTAATCTGCCATTGCTTGGCGACGTTTTCGGCGGTGACGCCCATGTGATAGCCGTTAAAGGCATCCATCAGGCCGTCCTTGATCATCGTGTCGATCATCTTGTAGTCGCCCATTTTCACGCCCGAGCGCAGATGCTGGGCGTGCGGCGCAACCGACATGGATTCCTGACCGCCGGCGACAATGATATCGGCATCGCCCGATGTGATCTGCTGCATGCCGATGGCGACGGCGCGCAGGCCCGAACCGCAAAGCTGGTTCAGGCCCCAGGCCGTCGCCTCCTTGCGAACGCCGGCGGCCATGGCTGCCTGCCGCGCCGGGTTCTGTCCCTGCGCCGCAGCCAGGATCTGACCCATGATCACCTCATCGATCTCGTCCGGCGCAACACCCGCCCGGTCAAGCGCCCCCTTGATGGCGACGGCGCCAAGTTCATGGGCGGGAAGGCTGGCGAAGGCACCGTTGAACGACCCGACCGGGGTCCGCGCGGCGCTGGCAATAACGATATCTGTCACGGATTGTCTCCTCTTGTGGAACACATGATGCAGTATGAATTCAGTTCCGGTCCTGCCGTCATCAGCCGGCGAAAGACGGCGAACTCACTACTTATTTTAAGGCCGTTTAAAGGGCCGGCCATTGATCAGAGTCAACGCCACTTATGGATTAGCAGCCATGCGGACTGATGAATATTTACGCAAAATTGCTGGAAACCCTTGACCGATCTTCCTATTCTGAGTTGGTTGTTGCACTGCAATGAAATGATCGCAACGCAAAACCGCAGGCCCGCATGACTTCGGACAAACCGACAACCATAAAAAAATACGCCAACCGCCGGCTCTATCACACCGGCACATCGACCTATGTCACGCTCGATGACCTGGCGCGCATGGTCAAGGACGGTGAGGAGTTTGTCGTCCAGGACGCCAAGTCGGGCAACGATATCACCCGCGCCGTGCTGGGTCAGATCATCTTCGAGCAGGAGAACAAAGGCCAGCATCTTATGCCGATCGCCTTTCTGCGCCAGCTCATCCGCTACTATGGCGACAGCATGCAGTCGCTGGTGCCGAGTTTTCTGGAAACCTCGCTGACGGCCTTCACCCGCGACCAGGACAAGCTGCGCGACCAGATGACCAAGGCCTTGAAGGGCAACGGATTCGAGGTGATGGAGGAGCAGGCCCGTCGCAATGTCGAAATGTTCTCTGAAGCCATGCGCATGTGGATGCCCTTTGCCGGGGCCGCCGGCGCCGAGGCCGGGCCTGACCAGCCGTCCGAAAATACGGCGAATGACGAGGGCGAAATCGAGGCGCTACGCCGGCAGTTGCGGGAAATGCAAAAGACCATCGAGACGATCGCCAAGAAGGACTGACGGCAGGCCGACGAAAGAAAAAGCCGGCGCTCCTTTTGATCGGGGCTCGGCCTTGTTATCAGTTTCGACGATAAGGTCAGATGGAGTCTTTCGGCTCCAGGATCTGACGGTCGCGATATTTACCGGTCTTCAGGTCGATATGATGCGGCCGGCGCAACTCGCCCGATTCCTTGTCTTCCACATAGACCGGCGTTGCCAGCGCATCGGTGGACCGGCGAAAGCCGCGCTTCATGCGCGAGATTTTGCGCTTCGGGACAGCCATGATTTGCTCCGTGAATTGAAAAATGCAGTCAAATGTCTTGTAGCCCGCTACGACATGCGGCCAGCGTTTCGCGGCGCATATAGCCGGTCGCAAACGCTTTGGCCAGCGGTCACCGGTAAATAACGGTCAATAAAGGCAAGGACAATCAGTTCAGAACGCATGCCACATAAGGACCTGACGCCGCGGCGCGCCCGGCATAAACACCGGCAAGACGCCCCATCGTCCGGCTCGGTCTGGCCGGATCGCGCAGCCGTGGCGCCGGCAGCGTCGCCGCCATGCGGGCCGCCTGTGCGGCGCTCAGACGCGCAGCGGAAACGCCGAAATAGCGCCGCGCCGCCGATTGCGCGCCGTAGACGCCTTTGTCCCATTCGGCGATGTTGAGATAAATCTCCATGATCCGCCGTTTGGAAAGGACCGCATCGGCATAAAGCGCCAGCGGCACTTCCAGGCCTTTGCGGAACCACGACCGGCCCGACCACAGGAAAAGGTTCTTGACGGTCTGCATGGTGATCGTGCTGGCACCGCGCATTGGGCCACCGTCTTCGGTATCCAGCAGCACCTCTTCCACCTGCTGCCAGTCGATTCCCGCATGGGCGCAGAACCGCGCATCCTCCGCCACGATCACGGCGCGGACCAGGTGCGGCGAGATCGCCTCGATCGGACGCCACGCCTTGATGATCGAGGCACCGGCGATCCGTTTGGCGATCATCACCGTGGTGATCGGCGGATTGACGACCGAATAGACCGGCAACAGGACGACCGGCATGAAGATGATGATCACCATTACGAGCACCACGCGGCGGATGAACCACCGCACAAGGCGAGATTTATGCCGCCGCCGGGCCGCCTTCGCCGCCGATTTGTTCGTGCTTCGCCTTGACTTTGCCGGCATTTCCGCCATCGCTCCGCCGTTACCCTATTGCCGAGACGGCTTCTATCACGCCCACGCCACGCCGATCACCACTGATGTCAGTTTTAACCGAACCCTTTGATCTGACCGCATCGCTGGCCCATTCCGCCGAGCGTGTCGAGCAGGTTCTGGACGCCATCACCGCCGACAAGCCATTGCCCGGCGAGACCAGGCGCCCGGCGCGGCTCGTAGCTGCCATGCGTCATGCCTTGCTGGCCGGCGGCAAACGCTTTCGGCCATTTCTCGTCGTCGAATGCGCCCGGCTTTTCCGCCCCGACGACATAGAAGAAGACGGCCTCTGGCGCGTTGCTGCCGCAGTGGAATGCCTGCACACCTATTCGCTGATCCATGACGATCTGCCGGCCATGGACGACGATGATCTGCGCCGTGGCAAGCCGACCGTGCACCGTGCTTTCGACGAGGCGACGGCTATTCTCGCCGGTGACGCGCTGCTGACGCTTGCCTTTGACATGCTGGCCCACGATGACTCGCATCCCGATCCGGCGGTTCGTGCGGATCTTGTCGCGGTTCTTGCCCGCGCCTGCGGCGTCGGCGGCATGGCCGGCGGCCAGATACTCGATCTCGCGGCCGAGAGTGACAAGCCCGATGCGGATGAGGTTCGCACGATCCAGTTGATGAAAACCGGCGCGCTGTTTGCCGCCGCCTGCGAAATGGGCGCGCTGTGGGCCGGCGCCGGCAAGGACGACCGGGCGGCCCTGGCCGATTATGGCCGCATGCTCGGCCTGGCCTTCCAGATCGCCGACGATCTCATCGACGTCCATGCCACGCCGGAAATGGCCGGCAAGGCGACCGGCAAGGATGCCGGCCGCGGCAAGGCGACCTTCGTCTCGGTCCTTGGCGCCGATCTGGCCCATGATCTGTTGGGGCGCAGTGTTGCCGACAGCGAACTCTGCCTCGCCCGGTTTGGGGATGCTGCTCAGGGCCTTGTCGCGGCAGCCCGGTTCGCCGCTTCGCGCAACCGCTAGAGCCTCTGGGATCAGGCAGTGGAATGCGGTTTAATAAGCGCTTAACCGCCCGTTTCTATCCTTATCGTTTGGAAAACGACGTCGCGACTGGGGATGGATATGGGCCGCCTTGGATTCTTGGGACTACTGGTTGCCGCATTGGCCTGTCTGGGCGCGTCGATGGCGCAGGCCAAGACCTGGCCGGGCGGTTATGCCGATGAAGCAGGGTTTTTGGCCCCGGCGCACGCCCTCTCCGAGTGTTGTCCGCGCCCTCTGTGGTGGAACCAGGTTGAAGGTCCCCACATCGAGACCCGCAAAGACTTCCAGGATGTGTGGCAGAGCAAGGATCTGTCCGACCGCCAGAAAGCCAAGGCGATGTTTCGTGCCATAGGCGACAAGATCGGCGTCGACGATGAAATCGCGTCACTGGCGATCAATTACTACCAGTCTGTCGACCGGGACTATCCCCATATCACGGCGCTGAAGGAGTTGGGGGTTTCACGCTATTTCGCTCTCGATCGGGATCAGAGCAATTATTCCGGTGAGGTCGGCGATACAAGCGCCGGTCTGGTCAATGGCCTTGCCCGCCTTTATCTGAAGGCCGGCCGGGCCGAAGACGCGGCCGGTCTGATCGTCCGGCTGATCCTTGAGCGCGGCCATGAGATCAACCCGCATCTCAAGGAGCGCGCCAGCCTGCTCATGGTGGATGCTTTGCGCAAACAGGGCCGTCAGGAGGAAGCTGTCGGCGTAGTCAATTATGCGCTTAAGACCTATGACGGCAGCTGGGAGAAAGCCTTGATCAAGGCGCGCGATGAGCTGAAAACAGACCCCGGATGGCGCTATTATCTGGTCGCCGGCTGGCTGCCCTATCTGGCCGCCATTCTGTTGGTTTTTCTGTTGATCCCGGTGGCATTTTATACCCTGAACCGCCGCCGGAAAGAACAAACCGC
>CALZIL010000041.1 GCA_945787495.1 uncultured Afifella sp.
TGCGCATTGCGCGCCGGTATCCTGCCAATTCGAACAGAAAAACAGGAGAATGGTTATGGCGACTGTCGCTTTTCTCGGTCTGGGAATTATGGGCGCGCCCATGGCGGTCAACCTCGTGCACGCCGGGTTCGCTGTCGTGGGATGGAACCGCACCTTGAGCAAAGCAGCGCCAGTTCAAGAGGCAGGTGGTTCCGTCGCCAAGACCCCCGCCGAAGCGGTCGAAGGCGCCGACTACATCCTGTCAATTCTCGACAGTGGGCCCGTGGTCCGCGAGGTGTTTTTCGACAGCGGTGCCATTGACCACATGAAGTCCGGCGCAGTCTTCATCGACATGGCATCCATACCGCCGAAAATGGCGCAGGCGCACGCCGCCCTCTTGAAGGAAAGGGGCGTCGGTCATCTCGATGCGCCCGTATCGGGCGGCAGCTTTGGTGCGGCGGAGGGATCGCTGGCGATCATGGCGGGGGGAGAAAAAGCCGATTTCGACCGCGCCGAAGCTGAAGGCGTTTTCAAGCCGATGGGGCGGGCAAGCTATATCGGGCCGGCCGGAAGCGGCCAGATAGCCAAGCTCGCCAATCAGGTCATGGTGGCGGTGAACATCTCCGGCGTGGCCCAGGCGCTTCTGCTGGCCAGTGCCGGTGGCGCCGACCCGGCGCAAATCCCCGAGGCCTTGTCGGGCGTCACGGCGACAGCCGTGTCCTGCAGGAACATGGCCGACGCATGATCAGCCGTGACTTTCGCCCCGGCGCGCCAATTCGCAATTTCGTCAAGGATCTCAACACGGTACTGGAGACCGCGGGCGACCTGAAGGTTCGGCTGCCGATTGTGGAAGCAGTCAGGGACGTGTTTCAGGAGCTTTATGACAAGGGACTGACGCAGCATGACCACAGTGCCTTCCTTCTGCATCTGGAAGACATGAACACGCCGGTCCGCCTGGGCGCAGGCGCCAACATCACGCCGGAATGACGGACACGCGACCATCAAAGACCGAGGGGAGTGCCAGCCTCGTCCCCTGATAGCCGGTGTGCAAACCGGGGCCCTCATCCGACAAGGCAAGGAGCCCTGCCAATTCCGCTTGCGGGGGTTGACCGGACGATCGAGGCGAGGCCGCGCATGTCGCAGAAATGGAAAAGCCGTTGTCAGACAATAGCAATGCTTCAAAAGTTCTCAGTAGATTCTCGGCAACTGGTTTTTCTGTTTTTTTGAGCGTTGTTGTTTACTAGCTCGGCAACTCATAAATCTAAGCCAGGACATTCTTCCATGGCGGTATCGAGAATGAAATCGAAGAAAACCAAACGCCTCGCGGTTGTGGGAGCGGGTCTTATTGGCAAACGACATATTCAGGCAATATCACGGGTTTCTCACGCGGAGCTTTCCGGATTGGTTGACCCGGAAGAATCCGTTGCGGAATTGGCCGCATCGCACGCAGTTCCCTGGTTTCAGGACATTGAAGGAATGCTTGAGGCGGGCCTGCCGGATGGTGTCATCATTGCTTCGCCGAACCAACTTCACGTTGAACATGGAATGCAATGCGTCCGCGCCAATGTTCCCATTCTAGTGGAAAAGCCGATCGATTCGGACGTGCAGTCTGCCAAACGATTGGTCGAAGAAGCCGAGGTCGCTGGCGTTCCGGTTCTGGTTGGTCACCACAGAAGACACAATCCAATTGTACGGGAGGCCAAGGCAAAGCTTGACGGTGGGGCCATCGGGTCAATCGTTGCCGTCAGCGCAATGTGCTGGCTGTACAAGCCGGATGAGTATTTTGACGTAGAATGGCGTACCAGGCAGGGAGCCGGACCAGTTTTCATAAACCTAATCCACGACATTGACCTGCTGAGATATTTTTGTGGCGAGATCATCTCCGTTCAGGCTTTTCAGTCAAATCGCTCGCGCGGCTTTAAGGTTGAAGATACGGCGGCAATTACCATGCGTTTTCAAAGCGGCGCACTCGCAACAATCACGGTATCGGACACCATTGTTGCACCCTGGAGTTGGGAGTTAACTTCCGGGGAAAATTCCGCTTATCCAAAGACTGCAGAAGCCTGTTATCTTGTTGGAGGCACACAGGGGTCCTTGGAAATTCCAAGCGGTAAAATCTGGGCGAATTCCTCGAAACGAAGTTGGTTTGAGCCCATTCAAAACCATGTCTACGAAGTCGATGGCCGCGATCCTCTGGATCTGCAAATTGGTCATTTCTGTCGAGTTATTGCGCGTGAGGAGGAACCGCTTGTATCAGGACGAGAGGGACTGAGGACGCTTCAGGTAATTGAAGCGATCAAAAAATCATCGGAGTCAGGCATGATGATGCAGATCAATGGCGGCTGAATTCGGCGGTTATTGAAAGTCCGAAACTCAATGATCACATCCGTTCCGGCGATCAGCGGACCTATACGGCACTGGCGCTGATGCCCGCTCTCCAAACACTCGGAGTTCTCCTCACACCGTCGGCAACCGATAATCCGCGAACTGTTCACGCAAAGCCGATTTCAGGATCTTGCCGGTGGCGGTGTGCGGGATTTCATCGACGAAGACGACGTCGTCGGGCAGCCACCAGCGCGCCACCTTCGGCTCGATAAAGGCCAGCAGATCGTCCCGGGCCGGTTTTTCACCGTCCTTGGCAACGACAACCAGCAGCGGCCGTTCGTCCCATTTGGGATGGGCGACGCCGATGACCGCCGCTTCGGCGATCTGCGGGTGGCCGACGGCAATGTTTTCCAGGTCGATTGAGGAAATCCACTCGCCACCGGACTTGATGACGTCTTTGGAGCGGTCGGTGATCTGCATGTAGCCATGTTCGTCGATATGGGCGACGTCGCCGGTATCGAAAAACCCCGCCGCGTCGAGGATATCGCCGCCCTCGTCGCGGAAATAGGCGCGCGAGACCGCCGGTCCGCGCACCTTCAGCCGGCCGAAGGTGTTGCCGTCCCACGGCAGCTCCCGACCGTCGTCGTCAGTGATCTTCATCTCCACGGTGAACGGCGGGTGGCCTTGCTTTTCCTGGATATCGAGCAGTTTCTCGCCGGTCAGATGAGCATATTCGGGCTTGATGGAACACATGGTGCCGAGCGGGCTCATTTCGGTCATGCCCCAGGCATGCAGGACTTCGACGCCGTAATTGTCCTGGAACGCCTGGGTGATGGCGCGCGGGCAGGCCGAACCGCCGATGACGACCCGTTTGAGGTGATTGAGCCGGGCGCCGGTCTGCTCAAGATGCTGAACAAGCATCAGCCAGATGGTCGGCACCGCGGCCGTCACGGAGACTGCTTCATCTTCCAGCAACTGATAGATCGATGCGCCGTCCATCTGGGCGCCCGGCATGACCATGGCGGCGCCGGTCAGCGGCGCGGTAAAGGCGATCGACCAGCAATTGGCATGGAACATCGGGACAACCGGCATGATCGTGTCGCGGCACGACAGCCCGAGCATGTCCGGCGCGCTGGCGGCCATGGCGTGCAGCACATTGGAGCGATGCGAATAGATGACGGCCTTGGGATGGCCGGTCGTGCCGGAGGTGTAACACATGCCGGCGGCGAGATTTTCATCGAACTCATGCCAGGCGAAATCATCATCGGCCGCCGCCAGCCAACTCTCATAGTCGACGGCGTCAAGCGCCGTGTCGGGCATGTGATCGGCATCGGTCAGGATGACGATGGTCTCGATGGTCTTGAGCTGATCGCGGATCGCTTCAAGCAGCGGCACGAAGGTCAGATCGACAAAGACGATGCGGTCTTCGGCATGGTTGATGATCCAGGCGATCTGTTCGGGAAACAGCCGCGGATTGACCGTGTGGTAGATGGCGCCGATGCCGAGCAGGCCATACCACACCTCCAGATGGCGCCAGGTGTTCCAGGCCAGCGTCGCGGCGCGGTCGCCCTTTCCCAGCCCGATGGCGTCAAGCCGCTTGGCGCATATCAAGGCGCGCCGGCGGACATCGCGATAATTGCTGCGGTGAATTGGGCCTTCCACGGACCGGGAGACGATCTCCCGACCGCCATGAAACGCCGCCGCATGGTCAATCAGCTTGTGGCACAGAAGCGGCCAGTCCTGCATCAGACCGCGCATTTGTGTCCTCCCAATCTTTCATCGTTCCAACTTCCCAGCTTCATGAAACAGAAAGGCTGGCAAGTGTGCCAGAAAAAAGCCGGAATTCGAACCAAGTCTTGCCGCACCCCAACAATAGCGTTCAGCCATGGCATCAATCAGCACAAGCGAAACCGGCGCAAAAAAACGGACACTTATCGGCCGCAAGAAGACCGGCAAGAAGTCGGCCGGCCGGCGCCGGAACGACGCGATTTCGGCCGGCACCGGCAAAGCCGCCAACAATAATGGCGTCGTTCTGCCGCGTATGGAATTCGAGATGGCGCTGGAGATTGCCAGGCCGGGCGAAAAGAACTGGACGTCCACGCCGGGGCGGCGGGACTCCATCTGGTCGAGGAAGACGCCATTGAAGGCGGTCTTGTGCGGTTTGCACGCGCCTCGATCGACGTTCTGGAGCGGCTCGGATCGGACAAGCGCGTCGTTGCGCCGCTGGTCACGCTCGCCAAGCACTGATCCGAAGTTCAGATAGCAAAC
This sequence comes from uncultured Afifella sp., assembly GCA_945787495.1. GTDB lineage: Bacteria > Pseudomonadota > Alphaproteobacteria > Rhizobiales > Afifellaceae > CALZIL01. The sequence continues at coordinate 4,573 of CALZIL010000041.1, forward strand.
AACCTGTACTCATAAACGATACCTTGCCGGAAGCATGCTGTATTCCCGCTTTCGGGGGTATCTCGCACATGCGTGTTGAGGGGCTGCACCTGGCGTATGTGCGAGAGGCTGACATTCAGGAACAAGATAACTCATGGTGAATCGGTATCGTTATCGATCGCCGGATCATGCTGTTCGATGTAGGTGTAGAAGACGAGTGGCATAGACGAGACCAGGATGCCAAATACCAGCTCGATTCGAACAAATGCGAAAAACCATACCCAGACGTCCAGTGTAAGACTTGTCCGCAGGCATTCGTTCATTGCAGTTCCCACGATGCAGGGAGCGATAATCGCAAAGGAAGCGAGTATTCGCTGGGTTTTTGAAGCATCGAATTTTGTCAGGTCAGCCATCGATAACTTGGGCAGATTGAATGAGATAGAGACAAGCTCCGCAACCGCTGCAATAGACAGAATGACGGTTGGGATCAGTTGCAAATATGAGGGATCGTTGAAATAGATCGTTGTGCCTGTAAGCAGCAGGACCGTCACTTTCAGGAGATCGGCGAAGTGAAAACCACCCTTGGGCTTCTTCCATCGTCGATAAGATTCCCTGGAGATGAGAAGTACAATCAGAACAGCGCTTGCTGCAACGTAGCCGAATTTGAGATAAGCAATCATGAAAGGCACGGGTAAGAGCAGTAAAACGGCCAGCGGCGTGATGCATCCGGCAGACATCTCAACGTGAGATTTCGCCTGATGCTCCTGCGCAGCGCCTCCGGGTAATTCCGCTTGGTCGCCCGAAGGATTTCCTTGTAGCCGCCGATCTATAGCATTCTGGTCTGCTAATAGGGCGAATACACGAAACTCCAGGGTCCTTTTTGGACCCACGTCTAACAGTTTGGCAAATGTATCCTTAATAAGCGTCGAAGCGGTAATTGATGACCCTTCGACCTGCCATTCCAGGGTATCATGGTCGCCGCCATGGCTTGAAATCTGTGCGTCCAGTTTGAGGTCTCGAAGAATAGCCAGGTAGGCGTCTCTCCGGCTTCGTTGGAGGGAAGTAACAAGCGGTATTTCCAGCCTGACCACCGAACGGGAAACAGCGATCTTCATCGAGGGTGCCCGCCTGGGAACTTTCATGATCAGGTACGGCTCACCCTTTTCGGCCGCCATCAAAACAGAAACGATTATGTCAAGATCATCGATCTTTCCTTTCCAAACTTTCTCGTTGGTAAGTGAAAACAGATGCCAGACAAGCCCGGCAAGCAGGACAAAACAGACAACTGGGATGATCAAATATGCCATTAAGCATCACGTCTCTATCTGGGCCTTAAATTGAACCTCAACGCGAAGATGCTTTCTAAGTTTGAAATTCGTCCAATGACCGATTCGGACCAATCTGCGAAGTCGGATTTCGACCGAAGGACGCCAGTTCTTTGGGTAAATCCGGCATTGCCGATTTTCAGGATCCGCCCATCAGTCCAATTCCGGCCACACTTCATTAATCGGGTGTTCAGTTTCCGGCGCCATACTTGCCCGATCGACGCAATGGCAAGACTTGGGGTAACCCGATGGCACAGGCCAAGAAACCGGAAACCAAATTCGCGCAGCCGGCGCCATACGGCGAACTTCTCACCGGGCATGACATGCCGCTCGGCATTGCCGCGGTGAAGGCGGCCATGACCGCCTGCCCGCCCTGCAAGACACATCCGCCGCAGCGGCACGCCAGCTGGCTCACGGGTCCCAAGATCAAGCACTAGGTCCCGGTCCTAGAGTATGCGCGCCACCAGTCCGGCGGCGAGGCCCCACATGATCAGGCCGATAGCGACATCGAGCACCTGCCAGGCGCGGCGCGCCGCAAAAACCGGTGCCAGCCGGCGCGCGCCATAGCCAAGGCCGAAAAACCAGACGAATGACGCCAATGCGGCGCCCACCCCGAACGCCAGCCGCGCCGCGCCGGCATAGCCCGCCGACAGAGCGCCGATCAGCACGACCGTATCGAGATAGACGTGCGGATTGAGGAAGGTGAAGGCAAGACAGGCGGCCATCGCGGCGGCAAGGCTGGCCGGTTTATCCGCTGCCGCTTCCAGTCCGCCGGTCCTGTAGGCGCGCCAGAACGCCCGCAGCCCGTAGACAAAGAGGAAGATCGCGCCGCCAATCGTTACCGCCCCAATCATTGCCGGCGCATTGGCGATCAGGGTTCCCAGGCCGGCGACACCGACTGCAATTAATATTGCATCCGACACAGCGCAGATCAGGCAGACGGCGAAGACGTGCGAATGGGCAAGCCCTTGCCTGAGAACAAAAGCATTCTGCGCGCCGATCGCGATGATCAGGCTGGCGCCGAGAAGAAAGCCGTTAATCGCTGCGGCAAGCACCTCTCAGCAACGCATCATTACGCCAGCCAGCGTTCCAGGCGCCTGACGCCTTCGGCAATGGCTTCATTGGTGCCGGAAAAGGAAAAGCGCAGATAAAGGTGGCCGCGCACCGGATCGAAATCGGCGCCGGGGGTCGTCGCGACGCCGGCTTCATTCAGCATGCGGCGGCAGAATTCGGTCGAATCGTTGCTGAACCGGGAAACCGATGCATAGACGTAAAAGGCGCCGTCGACCGGCAGCAATTCGTCAAAGCCGATGGCCGGCAGGCGCTCCAGAAGCAGAGCCCGGTTGCGGGCATAGCTGGCCTTGATGGCTTCCAGGTCATCGACGGAGTCAAAAGCAGCGATCGCGGCATGCTGGGAGAGATCCGGCACGGAGATATAGAGCGACTGCGACAGACGCTCGAACGGTCGCACGAGATTGTCGGGCAAGACCAGCCAGCCGACCCGCCAGCCGGTCATGCAGTAATATTTGGAGAAGGAGGTGACGACGATCGCCTCGTCGCTAAAGCGCAGCATCGTTTCCGCCCGGTCGTCATAGACCAGATGGTGGTAGATCTCGTCGGAGATGAAGCGGATCCCCGTCTGACCGCAATATTCGCCGAACGCCTCAAGCACCGCCGGATCGGTCATGGTGCCGGTTGGATTGGCGGGACTGGCGACAAGGACGCCGTCGATCGGTTTTTCACCGTGTGCCTTGGCGACGTGGTCCGGCGTCAGCGCCCAGCGGGTGTCGGGGCCAACCGGTATCTCGACAGCCTCAAGGCCGAGGGCGGCGATGATATTGCGATAGGCGGGATAGCCGGGACTGGCCAGCGCGATGCGGGCACCGGGATCGAAAGCGCCGAGAAAGGTCAGGTTGAAGCCGGCCGACGATCCTGTGGTGATCATGATCCGCGAGGCCGGGACGTCGAGGTCATAAGCCTCGCCGTAATGGCGGGCGATGCGGTCGCGCAGCGCCCGCACACCAAGCGCCTCGGTATAGGCGATGCGGCCGGTATCAAGCCGGGCCCGGGCCGCATCAAGGACCGGGCGCGGTGCCGACTCGCCGGGCTGGCCGACCTCCATATGCACGATATCGCGCCCGTCCGCCTCCAGATCGGCGGCAGCCGTCATGACATCCATGACAATGAACGGATCCACGGCGCTGCGGCGGGACGGCGCAAGGCGCCCGGCTTTGTCGATTTGCGTGTCCATTTGCCCTTTCCCGGCCACAATTGGCCTCTTGGTAACGGTTTGACCGGCCCCGGCGGGCCACGTAGGTTCGCCGCTGTCCTTAAGAATCGGAACTTTCCGCCAATGCCAATCGCGCCTATCACGATCACTGACAGCAGCGGGCTGCCTAGCAGTTTCGCCGGCCGCCTGCAAAGCGGCCTTTTGGCCCTGCCGCGGCTTGCCGGCACCGCATTGCTGACCGTCAGTCTGATAACGGCCGCACCATCGGCGAGCGCCCAGAACCGCAAGCTCAAAGTCATCCGCGATGCCGAAATCGAGACGCTTCTGCGGACCTATGCAAAACCGATTTTCAAGGCCGCCGGAATCGGCTCGCGTGGCGCTGAAATCGTCCTTGTCCAGGACCGGGCGTTCAATGCCTTCGTCGCCAGCGGCAACCGGATGTTCATCAATACCGGCACGCTTTTGACCGCCAAGACACCCAATGAGGTGATCGGCGTGCTGGCCCACGAAACCGGGCACCTGGCCGGCGGGCATCTGCAAGGGCTGCACAACGAAGTGGCGCGCGCCCAGGCGATTGGCCTCCTTGCCACATTGCTTGGCGCCGGCGCGGCCGTGGCCGGTGCGGCCAGCGGTTCCTCAAGTGGCGCCCGCGCCGGCGCGGCAGCGACAACAATCGGCCCGGGTCTAGCCCAGCGGTCCCTGTTGAGCTACCGCCGGGCCCAGGAATCGGCTGCCGACAATGCCGCCCTGACCTATCTCAATGCCACCGGCCAGTCGGCCCGCGGCATGCTTGTGACCTTCCGGCGTTTTGCCGATCAGGCGCTGATTTCCAGCCAATATGTCGATCCTTACGTTATCTCGCATCCAATGCCCAATGCACGCATCTCGCAGCTTGAAAGGCTGGCCAAAAAAAGCCCGCACTTTGAGAAAAACGATCCGGCGCAGCGGCAGCGTCGCCACGACCTTATGCGGGCCAAGCTTTCCGGCTTTATTGAAGCGCCGGGACGCGTGCAGCGCCGTTTCCCGCGCTCAGACAAGAGCCTTGCCGCCGAATATGCGCGCGCCATCGTCGCCTACCGGACCGGCAGTTTGCGGCCGGCCCTGAAACGCATCGAAGGACTGCTCCGGCAATCGCCGAACAATCCGTATTTTCACGAGTTGAAAGGTCAGGCGCTGCTGGAAGCGGGCAAGGCGAGAGAGGCCATAGCGCCGCTGCGCAAGGCGGCATCGCTGGCGCCAAGCCCGGGGCTTATCCGCATTCTGCTGGGGCATGCTTTGCTTCAGACCGGCAATGCCAAATACCTCAAAGACGCCATCGGCAATTTGAAAGCCGGGCTTGCCGAGGAGCCGCTGGCGGCGATCGGCTACCGCCATCTCTCGACCGCCTATGCCCACCAGGGGCGGATCGCGGAGGCGGAAGTGGCGACCGCGCAGGGCCTTTTGATCGAGGGCGACGTCAAGGCGGCGCATAATTACGCTAAACGCGCTCAAGCAAAATTGAAGCGCGGCACGCCGGCATGGCTGCAAGCCGATGACATTATAGCCTATAAGATTCCCGAAGATCGGTGAATCGATGGTCGCGGGCGTTCCTGTCCGCAATGGCCGGAATCTGAGAAAAGGAACAACTATGCCCCTTACACTTGCGCGGCTCCTGATATCGGCGTTGCTTCTGGCCTGGGCGGTCACAAGCCCGGCGCGCGCGGAAATGAACGCCGATGACAAGCGCGAGATCGAACGGATCGTTCGCGACTACATCCTGCAAAATCCCGAAGTGGTCGAAAAGGCCCTCATTGCGCTTGAAACGCAGCGGCGCGAGGCAAAGGCTGCCGAGCAGGCCGGCAAGATCACCGAAATGAAGGACACGATCCTCAATTCAGATCATCAGGCGGTTTTGGGCAATCCGGACGGCCGCGTCACGTTGGTCGAGTTCTTCGATTACAATTGCGGCTACTGCAAGCGGGCGCTCAACGACATGCTGGCGCTGGTGGAGAGCAACCCGGATCTGCGCGTGGTGATGAAGGAATTTCCGATCCTGTCTGAAGGATCGATGGAAGCGGCGCGCATTTCCATAGCCGTCAAGGATCTCAAACCTGACCTCTATATGGACTATCATCGCGAACTTCTGGCTCGTAGCGGGCAGGCCAATCTGCAAAAAGCGATATCGATCGCCAAAGAACTGGGCCTTGATGAAGACGCTTTGAAGAAAGCGGCCGATGATGGCTCGGTGACGGAAAACATCCAGGAGGTCCGGCAGATCGCCCAGGCGCTCGGCATTTCCGGCACACCGTCCTATGTCGTGGGCGGCGAGATGGTTCCGGGCGCCATCGGCTTCGACCGATTGCAGACCATGATCCAGGAAGCTGCGGCAAAGTGCGCCGAACAGGTCATGTGCTAAGGCGAGGGCTTTTCTTCGCCGGCTGCGCGGGCTATTGCGGCGGTAGGACACAGAGCGATCGGTGCGATGAAGGCATTCCTGTTGCAGGTTTTCACCTGGTGGAGCGGTCAAACCCTCGGCACGCGCTTTCACACCTGGCGCAAGGGCGAGATGATCGGCGAGGATTCTTTCGGCAATCGCTATTACCGGCAACGCAACGGCCAGCGCCGCTGGGTGATCTATAATGGCGAGGCCGATGCGTCGCGCATCCCGCCCGGTTGGCATGGCTGGATGCATTACCGCACCGACATCCCGCCGACGGACGAAAGCTACACGCCCAAGAACTGGCAGAAGCCGCACCAGCCGAACCTGACCGGCACGGCTGCCGCATATCGGCCAAAGGGGTCGGCACTAACGCGCGAACGCCGTCCGGACGTGACCGGCGATTACGACGCCTGGTCGCCGTGAAAAGATGAGTTCGGGCCAAAACCGGACCGGCGCGACACAGCGCTGGTCATCGGATACTTATGAAGAAAATGTCCGGTTTGTCTCAGAACTCGGCGCTGGCGTCATGGAATGGCTCGACCCCAAGCCGGGAGAACGGATTCTCGATCTGGGCTGCGGCGATGGCGCCCTGACCATCAAGCTGATCGGGACCGGCGCCACTGTCATCGGCGCCGACGCCAGCGAGGACTTCATCCAGGCGGCCCGCGAAAAAGGCATCGACGCCCGGCTGATCGATGGCCACGCGCTGACCTTTGAGAAGGAATTCGACGCCGTCTTTTCCAATGCGGCCCTGCATTGGATGACGCAGCCGCAAGCGGTGATCGCCGGCGTCGCCCGCGCCTTGAAGCCGGGCGGCCGGTTTGTCGCCGAGTTCGGCGGTTTCGGCAATGTTGCCGCATTTTGCGCCGCCATCCGGGCGATCGGTGAAATGATGGGCGGCGATGCCGCCGTGGACGAACCGTGGTTCTTTCCCACCGAAGATCAGTATTCCGGCATGCTGGAAGCGGCAGGTTTCTCGGTCGACAAGATCGTGCGTTTTGCCCGGCCGACGCCGTTGCCGACCGGCGCGCGCGGCTGGCTGGAGATCATGCGGGCGCCATTCTTCGACCAGTTCGGCGAAAGGCGCGAGGAAGCGCTCGACCGGGTGATCAGCGCGGTTGAACCATCCCTGCGTGATCATACCGGCCAATGGTTTGCCGATTATGTTCGCCTTCGTTTTGCCGCGAAGCTCTCTTCATAACGGCCGCCGGCCTTGCAATCAGGTATTGTCGATGCGGAGCGTCCTGAAATTCATTGCCAATATCGGGGCCAGTATCGTGCTGACCGGGACGGCCCTGGCCGCGCCGATCGGCAATCCGGTCGCGGTTTTTTCCGGCCTCGACAAGATCACCGGGCGAATCATCACATTCGACGTGCTGATCGACGAGACGGTGCAATTCGGCGCGCTTCAGGTCACGCCGCGGGCCTGCAACACAAGGCCGCCGACGGAGCCGGCGCAGACGACCGGATTCGTGGAAGTCGACGAGATCACGCTGCGCAACGAAATCCGGCGGCTTTTCACCGGCTGGATGTTTGCTGCAAGTCCCGGCCTTAGCGCCATCGAGCATCCCGTCTATGACGTCTGGCTCGTCGACTGCAAGACCGAGATCACCGCCGCGCCCGACAGCGGCGGCGAAGCGGCGCCCTCTTCTGGACAATAGAAGTCGGCGGGCTGCCGGAGCGCTTGCGCAAGCAGCTTCAGATAGCGCTCGCGCGGCACCTCAATGGCGCCGAAGCGGGCCAGATGATCGGTCAGAAACTGGGTATCGAGAAGCTGAAAGCCATTGCGCTTGAGCCGCGCCACCAGATGCACCAGCGCGACCTTGGAGGCATCGGTCTGGGCGGAAAACATGCTCTCGCCGAAGAAAGCGCTGGCGAGATGAACGCCATAAAGGCCGCCGACCAGCCGGTCATCGCGCCAGACCTCGACCGTGTGGACATCACCGGAATTGAACAGTGCCGTATAGAGCCGGCGGATTTCGTCGTTGATCCAGGTTGAATCGTGGCGCGAGCGGCTGACCGCACAGCCGGAAATCACAGCCTCAAAATCGGTATCGACCCGGATTTCGAATTTGTCGGCCCGCACCGTCCGCGCCAACCGCTTGGAGACATGGAATCCGTCCAGCGGAAGGATGCCGCGGTTTGCCGGTTCGACCCAGTAAAGATCCGGGTCGTCGGCCGCATCGGCCATCGGAAAGATACCGCAGGCATAGGCCTGAAGCAGGATTTCCGGAGTGATGACGGGTTCGGTCCCGTGCACGGGTCAACTCCAAAATGGATCTTATACCAAGGTACATTCGCTGCCGAATAGGATACGACCGGCATCATACCATTTGCGCGCCGCCTTCCGGACCTTGCAGCGTCGCCAGAACGATCTCCGGCGGGACGCGGAAGCGGATCGGCGCGATCGAACAGCCAAGGCCGCCAGAGACGACCATCTGCCGGCCGGTTTCCTCAATATGGCCATAGGCGTAGCGTTCGCCAAATCTTGACGGCACGATCGGCCGGCCAAGCACCGGCAGATAGATCTGGCCGCCATGGGTGTGGCCGGCAAAGGTTACAGCAAACCGCTCAGAAACTTCCGGAAAGATGTCCGGCTCATGGACCATCAGGATGGCCGGTGCGTCATCGGTGAGGGCTGCTGTCGTCTTGTCGAGATCATCGACGCCCCTAAAGCCACCGCCGCGCAGCGGAATGGCCAGTTGATCGCCAAGACCGGCAAGCCACACCGGTGCGCCCTTGTGGTTCAGCCTGACGGCCTGGTTTTCAAGGACCTGGATATTCGCCGCGACCAGGGCATCGCGAATCGTCTCGACATCGGTCCACCAGTCGTGATTGCCAAGAACCGAATGAACGCCGAGCGGCGCTTGCAGAGTGCCCAGAACCGGACCCCATTCATCGGCGCGAACTCGGCTGGTGCGGAACCGCCGCAGGCCAGCTGTGAAGTCGCCAAGCAGCAGCACGACATCGGGCTTCAGCGCGTTCGTGCGGTTGACGATTTCGACAATCCGCTCGACCGGCATCCACGGCCGGCAGGCATGAATGTCGGCCAGAATCGCGATCCTCATCGGCTCAACGCCGGCCCATGATCTGGACATCAGGCGATAATCCGCGACCTTGAGGCGGAACCTCGGCTCGATGCCGACGGCATAGGACACGCCGGATGCACCGGCGGCCATCAGTCCGAGAAATGCGCGCAGGAAGGCGCGGCGTGACAGCATGGCCCTATTCCGCTTTTTTCTTCGCCAGAAAATCCTCCAGCCAGCGGATATCATACATGCCGTTGGCGATATCGGGATCGGCGACCAAATCCCGGAACAGCGGGATCGTCGTTTCGATACCATCGACGACGAATTCGTCGAGAGCACGGCGCAGGCGCATCATACATTCCACACGCGTACGGCCATGGACGATCAGCTTGCCGATCAGACTGTCGTAATGTGGCGGGATCGTGTAGCCCTGATAGACACCGGAATCGACCCGGACGCCAAGACCGCCGGGCGTATGAAAATAGGTGATACGGCCTGGTGACGGTGCAAAGGTGGCCGGATTTTCCGCATTGATGCGGCATTCGATGGCGTGGCCGGCAAATGTGACGTCGTCCTGAGAGATGGACAGCGGCGAACCGGAGGCAACGCGCAATTGCTCAACGACGAGATCGATGTCGGTGATGGCTTCGGTCACCGGGTGCTCGACCTGCAGGCGGGTGTTCATCTCGATGAAATAGAATTCGCCGTTCTCGTATAGAAACTCGACCGTGCCGGCGCCGGAATAGCCGAGATCGGCAACGGCCTTGGCGACGATATTGCCGATCCTTGTGCGCTCCTCGTCATTGAGCGCCGGCGAAGGCGCCTCTTCCCAGACCTTCTGGTGGCGGCGCTGCAGCGAGCAATCGCGCTCGCCCAGATGGATCGCATGGCCCTGCCCGTCGCCCAGGACCTGGATCTCGATGTGGCGCGGATGGGCCAGATATTTCTCGATATACATGGCGTCGTCGCCGAATGCCGCCTTGGCCTCGGCCCGCGCCGTCGACAGGGCGTTGGCGAGATCGCCGGGCGTTTGCGCGACCTTCATGCCGCGGCCGCCACCGCCCGCCGCCGCCTTGACCAGAACCGGATAGCCAATCTGGGCGGCGATGCCGGCGGCTTCGTCGGCTGTCACGGCGCCATCGGATCCCGGCACGACTGGAATGCCGAGCTTCTTGACCGTCTCCTTGGCGGTTATCTTGTCGCCCATGAGACGGATATGTTCGGCGGAAGGTCCGATGAAGGCGATGCCATGGGCGCCCAGGATGTCGGCAAAACGGGCATTTTCCGACAAAAAGCCGTAACCGGGATGAACCGCATCGGCGCCGGTGATCTCACAGGCCGAAACGATGCTGGGAATGTTCAGATAGCTTTGCGCCGCCGCCGCGGGACCAATACAGACGCTTTCATCGGCAAGACGGACATGCATGGCGTCGGCGTCGGCGGCCGAATGGACCGCGACGGTATCGACACCAAGTTCCTTGCACGCCCGCAGGATGCGCAAGGCGATTTCCCCGCGATTGGCGATCAGCACCTTGGAAAACATGGCCGCGATCCCGCTTTTTAGCGTCGTTATCTACTCGATGATCATCAGCGGTTCGCCGAATTCCACCGGCTGGCCATCTTCAACGAGGATTTCCGTCACCGTCCCGCCATGCGGGGCGGCCACCTCGTTCATGTGCTTCATGGCTTCCACGATCAGGATCGTCTGACCTTTTCTGACCTTGTCGCCAATCTGGATGAAGGCGCGGGCACCCGGCTCGGGTGCCAGATAGACAGTGCCGACCATCGGAGAGGGCACGGCGCCCAGATGCTGGGTCAGATCGGCAGCCATTTGCGGTGATGCGGCTGTTGAGTCCGGCTCTCCCGATACAGCGGGGGCCGGCGCGCTACTGACGGCAACAGGGGCCGCCGGCACGCCAGTGGTCGTGCGGGAGACGCGAATACGAAAATCGTCCTGCTCGACCTCGATCTCGGCAAGGTCGACTTCCTTCAAAAGCGCGGCGAGATCGCGGATGAGGTCCTTGTCGATCGTTCTTTTTTTCACGGCCATGGTCCGCTTCCGTTTTTATGACGCCGATTTATGGGGCCGACAGGTCGGCGAGCGCATCGATCGCCAGGCAATAGGAATTGGCGCCAAAGCCGCAGATCACGCCGTGGACGACCGGCGACAATGCCGAGTGGTGGCGAAACGGCTCGCGCGCAAAGACGTTCGACAAATGCACCTCAATGACCGGCGCAGCGATCGCCCTTATGGCGTCATGCAGTGCGATCGACGTGTGGGTATAGGCGCCGGCGTTCAGGATGATGCCGGCCGAATCACCGGCCTCGTGAATCCAGTCGACGAGTTGGCCTTCGTGATTTGACTGCCGGAAGACCATTTCGAAGCTGCGCACCTTCGCCCGTTCACCGGCCAGCCCTTCAATGTCGGCGAGCGACTGGCCGCCATAGATGCCGGGTTCGCGCTGGCCGAGGAGATTGAGGTTCGGTCCGTTCAAAATATGGATTGTCGGCGCCATCGGCCTCGCTCGCCTGCATCTGGAATATCAAGGCCGGCGCGCGCCGGTGTCCTGCCGTCTTATAGGGTCGTTTTGCCGGCCGCGCAAAGTCCTTCAAAATCCGAATCACGGCGAATCAGCGCCGTATCAGCGCCGTCGTCGAAAAGCTGCCGCTTTTCCCCGCAATCCTCAAAATCACCTACCAGATATAGGTCCGCACAAAAAAACACATACGATCCCTAGTTCAACGCTTGACGGGTGGAATTGGGTTTGAGTAGCCTTCGAATCTGTCGTCGCTGCCTTGTGGGATTTCCGCTAGGCGGCGGAAACAGCATCAGTTCAGCAGTGTTTCAGCAATCCACGCCTCGATGGCAAACGGTGCGCGGCCAGACCGGCCGGCAACGAGCTAGTTTTTCGTGTCGACACGCGAATGACACAATATGTAGTAGTCTTAACCTGTGGTTTACACTATATAAAGATAGTCAGTGCCGCAGGGATGGGTGTAGCAAATGCGTTGAAGACGGATCCAGGCGGCCCATCTTCGGAGATTCCGGCTTCGGACATTTCCGTAAATCGGCTGTCACGCGGCGGACCTGTCGGATAAAATGGGCGGATCGCAAGAGACCGCCCTTCGTTTTGGCCGGATCGGGGCTGACCGGCCGTAAATCATTTTGCCGACGCCCAGGCGTGCGGCAGGGACGAGACAGGAGCGGGGCACTATGCGCATTGAGCGCCATTACACCAAAGCGGGCGTTTCGCCCTATGACGCGATCGAATTCCGCACGACGACCAGCGAGATCCGCAATCCTGACGGATCCGTTGTCTTCCGGCTTGAGGACATTCAGGTCCCCGCTGCCTGGAGCCAGGTCGCGGCCGACATCATTGCGCAGAAATATTTTCGCAAGGCCGGCGTTCCGGCGCGCCTGAAAAGGATCGAGGAGAATTCCGTTCCGTCCTGGCTGTGGCGGTCGGAAGCCGACAGGGACGCTCTGACGGCGCTTCCCAAAGACGCGCGCACCGGTCCGGAAACCGATTCGCGTCAGGTCTTCGACCGGCTTGCCGGCACCTGGACCTATTGGGGCTGGAAGGGCGGCTATTTCGACTCAGAACTCGATGCCCAGGCGTTTTTCGACGAAATGCGGTTCATGCTGGCGACGCAGAAGGCGGCACCCAATTCGCCGCAATGGTTCAACACCGGCCTCTACTGGGCCTATGGCATCGATGGCCCGAGCCAGGGTCACTATTACGTCGATTTCCAGACCGGCAAGCTGACCCGCTCGAAGACCTCCTACGAACATCCGCAACCGCATGCCTGCTTCATCCAGTCAGTCGGCGACGATCTCGTCAATGACGGCGGCATCATGGATCTGTGGGTGCGCGAAGCGCGGCTGTTCAAATACGGCTCAGGCACCGGCTCCAACTTCTCGCGGCTGCGCGGCGAAGGCGAGAGGCTGTCGGGCGGCGGCAAGTCGTCGGGCCTGATGAGTTTTTTGAAGATCGGCGACCGCGCCGCCGGCGCCATCAAGTCCGGTGGCACGACACGGCGGGCGGCCAAGATGGTCGTCGTCGACATCGATCACCCGGACATTGAGGACTACATCAACTGGAAGGTGAAGGAAGAGCAGAAGGTCGCCGCCCTCGTCACCGGTTCCAAGATCGTCTCCCGGCATCTGGGTGCCATCATGAAGGCCTGTGTCAATTGCGAGGGGCCGGACGGCGACTGCTTCGATGCCAACAAGAATCCGGCGCTGAAGCGCGAGGTGCGGGCCGCCAAGAAAAGCCAGGTGCCGGAGAACTATATCCAGCGCGTCATCCAGTTCGCACGGCAGGGCTATACCCAGATCGAGTTCACCACCTATGACACGGACTGGGATTCAGAAGCCTATCTGACGGTGTCGGGCCAGAACTCCAACAATTCGGTGCGGGTGACCGACGACTTCCTGAAAACCGTGGAGGATGACGGCGACTGGGATCTGATCGGCCGGATCGCCAAAAAGCCGGTCAAGAGCATCAAGGCGCGGGAGCTGTGGGAGCAGGTCGGCTATGCCGCCTGGGCCTCGGCCGATCCCGGCATCCAGTATCACACGACGATCAATGACTGGCACACCTGCCCGAAGGCCGGCGCAGAAGCGCTTCGATACGGCCTCCTTCGAACATGCCGTGCGGCTGTGGACAGTGGTGCTGGAAATCTCCGTCTTGATGGCGCAGTTCCCGTCCAAGGAAATCGCCAAGCTCTCCTACAAGTACCGCACGCTGGGTCTGGGCTATGCCAATATTGGCGGGCTGCTGATGACCTCCGGCATTCCCTATGATTCAGCCGAAAGCCGGGCGATCTGCGGCGCCATTACGGCGATCATGACCGGCGTTTCCTATGCCACCAGCGCGGAAATGGCGAAGGAGCTCGGCGCCTTCCCGGACTATGAGCGCAATGCTGAGGCCATGCTCAAGGTGATGCGCAACCACAAGCGCGCGGCCGAGGGCCTGGCCGAGGGCTATGAAGGGCTGAGCACCCTGCCCGTGCCGCTCGATCATGACGCCTGTCCCGACCGCAACCTGATTGCGCGCGCTGTCGCGGCATGGTCGAATGCCGTGGCGCTTGGCGAGTCCCATGGCTACCGCAACGCCCAGGCGAGCGTCATTGCGCCGACCGGCACGATCGGCCTGGTCATGGATTGCGACACCACCGGTATCGAGCCGGATTTCGCGCTGGTGAAATTCAAGAAGCTCGCCGGCGGCGGCTATTTCAAGATCATCAACCGGGCGGTGCCCGAAGCGCTTGAAACGCTCGGCTATGACGAGGCCCAGATCGCCGAAATCATCGCCCATGCGGTCGGCCACGGCACGCTTGCCGAGGCGCCGGGCATCAACCACGAGGCGCTCAGGGAAAAAGGCTTCACGGACGACAAGATCGCGGAACTGGAGGCCGGCCTTGCCGCGGCCTTCGACATCAAGTTCGCGGTCAACAAGTTCACGCTCGGCGAGGAATTCTGCAAGGACGTGCTCGGCTTTGATGAGGTGCAGCTCGCCGACTTCAATTTCGACATGCTGGCGGCTGCGGGGCGATGACGCTGGAAGGCGCGCCGCACCTGAAGGACGAGCACCTGCCGGTGTTCGATTGCGCCAATCCGTGCGGCCGGCTCGGCAAGCGCTATCTGTCGGTCAATTCGCATATCGACATGATGGCGGCGGCGCAGCCGTTCATTTCCGGCGCCATTTCCAAAACCATCAACATGCCGAACGAGGCCACGGTCGCCGACTGCAAGGCGGCCTATGAGCGCTCGTGGAAAAAGGCGCTGAAAGCCAATGCGCTTTATCGCGACGGTTCGAAACTGTCGCAGCCGCTGAACGCCCAGCTTCTCGCCGACGAGGACGGCGATGAAGACGAGGCGGCGGATGCCGTCGACGCGATCGCCGCGATGCCGGCCGCGGCGGCGGTGCCGAAAGTGGCGGAAAAGATCGTGGAACGCATCGTCGAACGGGCGGTGCGGGAGCGCGAAAAGCTGCCGGACCGGCGCAAGGGCTATACGCAAAAGGCCATTGTCGGCGGCCACAAGGTCTATCTGCGGACCGGCGAATATGACGACGGCCGGATCGGCGAGATCTTCATGGACATGCACAAGGAGGGCGCCGCCTTCCGGGCGATGATGAACAATTTCGCCATCGCCATCTCGCTCGGCCTGCAATATGGCGTGCCGCTGGAGGAATATGTCGAGGCCTTCACCTTCACGCGCTTTGAACCGGCCGGCATGGTGCAGGG
This sequence comes from uncultured Afifella sp., assembly GCA_945787495.1. Classification (GTDB taxonomy): domain Bacteria; phylum Pseudomonadota; class Alphaproteobacteria; order Rhizobiales; family Afifellaceae; genus CALZIL01. Next base: position 19,807 of record CALZIL010000041.1, read on the forward strand.
CAACGCGGCGATCAAGAACGCCACCTCGATCCTCGATTATGTCTTCCGGGAACTGGCCATCTCCTATCTCGACCGCCACGACCTGGCGCATGTCTCGCCCGAAGATCTCGGCGCGACGACGCTTGGCCGCGGCGTGGAGGGCGACAAGCCGACGATGGTCTCGCGCGGCCTGATGCGGGCCGAACCGATGTTGCCGATGTTTAACGAGAACGGACCCGGGCGCGGGCCGACCTCTGTCGATACGTCCAACGTCACCGCCATCGGCGCGGCCAAATCCGGCGGCGGCGCGGAGAGCGCGGCGGCGATCCAGCACGAACCGGCGGTCGAGCACGAGGTGGCGGCCGAACCGGCGGGCTATGCCGCCAATGCGCCGGCCCCAGCCGAAGGCAAGGACCAGGAAAAGGCCGAGGCGCCGGCGGTGGTGCAGACCGCCGATGCCGGCGACCGCGACGCCAAGGCCGAACAGATCGCGGCGGCGCGGATGAAGGGCTATGAGGGCGAATCCTGCGGCGAATGCGGCAACTTCACCATGGTCAGGAATGGCACGTGTCTGAAGTGCGACACGTGTGGGTCAACGAGCGGGTGTAGTTAGATCGAAAATGTCGCCTGTATCATACGGATTTAATCTCGTGAAAACTTAAGAGGCGCAATTGAGAAGTTTTGGCGCTGTTGATTCGAAACTTTATGAGGCCGATTTCTTCTGTAGCGAATTAGGAAAAGTGGGCAGTAATATCTATCGGGGGCAATATCTGTTCAGTGCATTTGTCGCCTCAGGTCGAAGCGTTACCTTCTCAATTCAAGCATCAATCTCTGATGTTGATGGCTTTGCAGAATGGTATTCCGGCATACAATCCAATCTGAAAAAGGACAAATTAGCACGTTTTTTTCATGATTGCAGAACGGACAGCCAGCATATCGGCTTAAACCCGCTCATCGGGGGGGCAGGCTATAAAGATAGCCAACGTCTATATTTTGGGCAACCGGAGCCACACAGATACAAATATATCCCGGATATCGATGTTCACGCCGCATGCGTTTCTTATATGCAGATTCTCT
>CALZIL010000042.1 GCA_945787495.1 uncultured Afifella sp.
AATGGTGATGCCGGGCGACAATGTGACGATGGAGGTCGAACTGATCGTGCCGATCGCCATGGAGGAAAAGCTGCGCTTCGCCATCCGTGAAGGCGGCCGGACCGTCGGCGCCGGCATCGTTGCAAGCATTATTGAATAGATGGATTGAGAACGGCCAGGGCGGCGAACAAGACCGACAGAGCATTGCTGCGCAGCCGGCACGGCGCACCATTGGCGGCTCTTGCATTGGCAATGGGCTTAACCTAATAGGCGCGAGCGTTGTTTTAGGGGTGTAGCTCAGCTGGTAGAGCACCGGTCTCCAAAACCGGTTGTCGGGGGTTCGAGCCCCTCCGCCCCTGCCAGATTCATCATTTTATCGGCGCAAGGTCTTGCGTTGGAAGGAAAAGTTGCATAATTAGGAGGCTCAAGGGCGCGCGATTCTGGGGATTGCGCGCCTTTAAGTTCGGCGGTATGGCGAAAACAAACCCGTTTCAGTTTCTTCAGCAGGTTCGCTCCGAGGTCTCGAAGGTCACCTGGCCGACGCGGCGCGAAACCGCTGTAACGACCGTAATGGTCTTCGTGATGGTCTTCCTTGCGGCGATCTTTTTTTTCGTCGCTGACCAGATCATGAGCTGGGGCGTTGGCTTGCTTCTCGGCGCGGCCGGCTGAGGCAGGGATACGGGATCTAGATGGCGAAGCGCTGGTATATCGTCCACGCTTATTCGAACTTTGAGAAAAAGGTTGCCGATTCCATCCGCGAACAGGCGGTGTCGGCGGGCCTTGATCATTTGATCGATGAGATACTCGTGCCGACCGAAAAGGTCGTCGAGATGCGCCGCGGCCGAAAGGTCGATGCGGAGCGCAAGTTCTTTCCCGGTTATGTGCTGGTGCGCATGGACATGACCGACGAGGCGTTTCACCTGATCAAGAATACCCCGAAAGTGACGGGGTTTCTGGGAACAGACGCCAAGCCGATGCCGATCCCCGACGCGGAAGCGGAGCGGATCATGGCGCAGGTCCAGGAAGGCGTTGAGCGGCCGAAGCCGTCGATCAGTTTCGAGATCGGCGAGCGGATCCGTGTCGCCGATGGGCCGTTTGCCTCATTTGAGGGCAATGTTGAAGACGTGGATGAAGAGCGGGCACGGCTCAAAGTTGCCGTCTCGATCTTCGGCCGGGCGACCCCGGTAGAGCTTGAATACGGCCAGGTGGAGAAACTCTGACCTGACCGGCACCCGTGTGGAAGGGCGAGGATGTATGCCATGCATCCGAGCAAGCCCGCACCACGCACCCGAAATACCGGACCGCGCGCGGCCCGGTTCAAAACGGAGCTAAGAAATGGCAAAAAAGATTGCAGGCTATCTGAAGCTGCAAGTGCCGGCCGGGGCGGCAAATCCGTCGCCACCGATTGGTCCTGCACTTGGCCAGCGCGGCTTGAACATCATGGAATTCTGCAAGGCGTTCAACGCAGCCTCGCAGGAGATGGAGAAGGGTGCGCCTATCCCGGTGGTGATCACGTCACGTTCGAAATGAAAACGCCGCCGGTGTCGTTTTTTTTGAAGAAGGCGGCGAAACTGCCAAAGGGATCGCAAGAGCCGGGCCGGGAAATCACCGGCAGGGTGACGCGCAAGCAGGTTCGTGAAATCGCCGAGCAGAAGATGACGGACCTGAACGCCGCGGATATTGAAGCAGCGATGCGCATGGTTGAGGGATCGGCCCGTTCCATGGGCTTTGAGGTGACGGGGTAACGGTCATGGCAAAGCTTGGAAAACGATTACGGACAGCCAGAGAAGGCATTGATCGCACAAAGTTTTATCCGCTTGATGAAGCGGTAAAGCTGGTCAAGGAAGGCGCCAAGGCGAAATTCGACGAAACTGTCGAGGTGGCAATGAATCTTGGCGTTGATCCGCGGCATTCCGATCAAATGGTGCGTGGTGTGGTCAGCTTGCCAAACGGATCGGGTCGTGCTCAGCGCGTTGCCGTGTTCGCGCGTGGCGAGAAGGCCGATGAAGCCACGGCAGCCGGTGCCGACGTGGTGGGCGCCGAAGAGCTGGTCGAACAGGTCCAGGGCGGCCAGATCAACTTCGACCGTGTGATCGCGACACCGGACATGATGCCGCTGGTCGGTCGTCTCGGCAAAGTGCTTGGGCCGCGCGGCATGATGCCGAACCCGAAAGTCGGCTCGGTGACAATGGATGTCGCGCAGGCGGTGAACGACGCCAAGGGCGGTTCGGTCGAATTCCGGGTCGAGAAAGCCGGCATCATTCAAGCCGGCGTCGGCAAGGCGTCGTTTTCTGAAGAAGCGCTTGCGGAAAACATCCGAGCCTTCGCCGACGCGGTCAATCGTGCCAAGCCGACCGGCGCCAAGGGAACCTATTTGAAACGCGTTTCGGTCGCCTCCACGCAGGGGCCGGGCGTGAAGATCGATCCGGCCACCCTTTCGGCCGGTTGAGATTGCAATGAATTTCGTCCGGAGCGATCCGGGCGAAACTCCCGGTGGATGAGAAATGCACCGGGGCGGGCCTTTTAAAACAGGCCCGTAGTCCTGTCCGAGATTGCAGGTGAGCGCGAGGCGTCAAGCTTTTCGCTCTTAAGCCGAAAGGGCCTGCATGAGATGGGGTCAGGAACCGCAACAAGGGCGGCTTGCCGCCGGATGTCGGTTCGAACCTCTTGTCCTTCGTATCCCCGTCAGGGGAGCGAAGGCCCGGAACCGGTCTTGTTGACCGCGTTACGGGGGACAGGCGTTCACCGCTGCCTGGCTTCCGTAAAGGTCCGGGCGGCACAGGCGAAACGGCCGGCAGGGCGCCATATGCGCGCCCGATGGCCAGATGAGGACAGAGGCAGTGGATAGAGCGCAAAAACGCGAAATGGTCTCAAATCTCAACGGCGTGTTTTCGGACGCTGGCGTTGTGGTTGTGGCCCACTATTCCGGCCTGAACGTTTCCCAGATGACCGACCTCAGGTCGCGCATGAAGGAAGCGGGGGCCAGCCTTAAGGTTGCCAAGAACCGCCTCGTCAAACTCGCACTGAAAGACACGGACGCCGAAAACATCAGCGACCTTTTCCAGGGTCCGACGGTCATCGCCTATTCCGATGACCCGATCGCCGCTCCCAAGGTTGCCGCCGACTTTGCAAAGGGCCACGAAAGTTTCGTGATCCTGGGCGGCACAATGGGTGCAACGAACCTGGACAAGAACGGCGTGGAGGCACTCGCCAAACTGCCGTCGCTGGATGAATTGCGGGCCAAGCTTGTCGGCATGATCAATACGCCGGCAACGCGCATTGCTGGCGTCCTGCAGGCGCCGGCGGGCCAACTTGCCCGGGTGTTCAGCGCCTATGGTGCGAAAGACGAAGCGGCCTGAGGCCGACCTTTGGAATGATCGAAATGGTTCGAACTGACAGGAAGTAAGATTATGGCTGACTTAGAAAAAATCGCAGAAAACCTCTCCAGCCTGACAGTGCTTGAGGCGGCGGAACTCTCCAAAATGCTGGAAGAGAAGTGGGGCGTTTCCGCCGCTGCTCCGGTTGCCGCCGCAGCGGCCGTGGCCGGTGCGGGTGGTGAGGCTGCAGCGGAAGAAAAGGACGAGTTCGATGTCGTCCTGACTTCGTTCGGTGACAAGAAAATCAACGTTATCAAGGAAGTGCGTGCCGTGACCGGTCTGGGGCTGAAGGAAGCCAAGGACCTGGTGGAGGCCACACCGAAAGCCGTCAAGGAAGCTGTCTCCAAGGCCGAAGCTGAGGAACTCAAGACCAAGCTTGAGGAAGCCGGCGCGACCGTGGAGCTGAAGTAGCGCGTTTATTGCTTCTGGTCCGGGCGCTTTGGCGCCGGGACCCCTGCTGCCGGCTGTTGACCGGCAGGCTGCCCGCAAAGACGCACCCCGATCCCGGTGGATCGGTGGCGCAAGTGCCTCTTTGCGGACAGCCGACAATCGAAACCGCGATTGCGGCTGGCATGTATTCACACTGGCGAGGATAATTCATGGCGAAGTCGAGCAAAGCCACGAAAACGGCGGGCTTTTCAGGCCGCCGGCGAATCCGCAAATATTTCGGCCACATTACCGAAGCGGCGGAAATGCCGAACCTGATTGAGGTGCAGAAGTCCTCCTACGATCAGTTCCTGATGGTTGAAGAGCCTGAGGGTGGCCGCGGAAACGAAGGTCTTCAGGCCGTTTTCAAGTCGGTTTTTCCGATCTCCGATTTTTCCGGTACCGCGATGCTGGAATTCGTCTCATACGAATTCGAGCCGCCGAAATTCGACACCGAGGAATGCCGCCAGCGCGACATGACCTATGCGGCGCCGCTCAAGGTCACGCTTCGGCTCATCGTTTTCGATATCGATGAAGAAACCGCCGCCAAGTCGGTCAAGGACATCAAGGAGCAGGAAGTCTATATGGGCGACATGCCGTTGATGACCAATAACGGCACCTTCATCATCAATGGTACCGAACGGGTGATCGTCTCGCAGATGCACCGCTCGCCGGGTGTCTTCTTCGATCACGACAAGGGTAAGACCCACTCGTCCGGCAAGCTGCTGTTCGCCGCCCGCATCATTCCCTATCGCGGGTCCTGGCTGGATATCGAGTTTGACGCCAAGGACATCATCCATGCGCGGATCGATCGGCGCCGGAAAATCCCGGCGACATCGCTTCTGATGGCGCTCGGCATGGACACCGATGAGGTTCTCGACACTTTTTACGATCGTGTCACCGCGACCCGAAAAGACGATGGCTGGACACTGCCATTCGATGCTGAACGCCTGAAAGGTTCAAAGGCCGCGGAAGACATGGTCGATGCCAAATCCGGCAAGGTCGTCATCGAGGCGGGTAAGAAGATCACCGCGCGGCTGACCAAGCAACTCAGCGACAAAAAGGTCGATACGCTGAAGGTCACCGATGCCGCGCTGATCGGTCGTTATCTGGCCGAAGACATCTTCAATGCCGAAACCGGTGAGATCTTTGCCGAGGCAGGTGACGAAGTCTCCGAAGAGATGCTCGAGCAGCTTTCCGAACTTGGCCGCGATGAGCTGTCACTGCTTGAGATCGATCATATCAATGTCGGCGGCTATATCCGCAACACACTTTCGGCCGACAAGAACGAGAACCGCGAAGAAGCGCTGTTCGACGTCTATCGCGTCATGCGACCGGGCGAGCCGCCGACGATCGAGACGGCCGAGGCCATGTTCAACTCGCTGTTTTTCGATTCAGAGCGCTACGATCTTTCCGCCGTCGGCCGCGTCAAGATGAACATGCGGCTCGATCTCGATGCCGAAGACACCGTGCGCACCTTGCGCAAGGAAGACATTCTTGCCGTCATCAAGACGCTGGTCGATCTGCGCGATGGCCGCGGCGATATCGACGACATCGACAATCTCGGCAACCGTCGGGTGCGCTCGGTCGGCGAATTGATGGAAAACCAGTATCGGGTCGGCCTGCTCAGGATGGAGCGGGCGATCAAGGAGCGCATGTCGTCGGTGGAGATCGACACCGTCATGCCGCAGGATCTGATCAACGCCAAGCCGGCCGCCGCCGCGGTTCGCGAGTTCTTCGGTTCATCGCAGCTCTCGCAGTTCATGGACCAGACCAATCCGCTGTCGGAAATCACCCACAAGCGGCGGCTTTCGGCGCTCGGCCCGGGCGGTCTGACGCGTGAGCGGGCGGGCTTTGAAGTGCGCGACGTGCATCCGACCCATTACGGGCGCATTTGCCCCATCGAGACGCCGGAAGGCCCCAATATCGGCCTCATCAATTCGCTGGCGACATTCGCGCGGGTCAACAAATACGGCTTCATTGAAAGCCCGTACCGCAAGATCATCGACGGCAAGGTGTCCGACGACGTGGTCTATCTCTCGGCGATGGAGGAATCGAAATATTTCGTCGCCCAGGCCAATGCGCCGCTGAATGAAAAGGGCGGCTTCATCAACGAACTGGTGACATGCCGTCATTCCGGCGACGTCATGATGGTGTCGCGCGACAAGGTCGATCTGATGGATGTGTCGCCCAAGCAGCTTGTTTCGGTGGCCGCGGCGCTGATTCCGTTCCTTGAAAACGATGACGCCAACCGCGCCCTGATGGGCTCCAACATGCAGCGACAGGCCGTGCCGCTGGTGCGGGCGGAAGCGCCGCTGGTGGGTACGGGGATGGAGCCGATCGTGGCGCGCGATTCCGGCGCGGCGATCGGTGCGCGGCGCGGCGGCGTCGTCGATCAGGTCGATGCCACGCGTATCGTCATCCGGGCGACCGAAGAGCTGGAAGCCTCCATTTCCGGCGTCGATATCTACCGGCTGCAGAAGTTCCAGCGCTCCAACCAGAACACCTGCATCACGCAGCGTCCGCTGGTGAAGGTCGGTGACCTTGTGGAGAAAAGCGAGGTGATCGCCGACGGTCCGTCCACGGATCACGGCGATCTGGCGCTGGGTCGTAATGTCCTTGTCGCCTTCATGCCGTGGAACGGCTACAATTTCGAGGACTCCATCCTTTTGTCGGAGCGGATCGTCCGCGACGACGTTTTCACTTCCATCCATATTGAGGAGTTCGAGGTGATGGCGCGGGACACCAAGCTGGGTCCTGAAGAAATCACTCGCGACATTCCGAATGTCTCCGAAGAGGCGCTGAAGAACCTCGACGAGGCCGGCATCGTCTATGTCGGCGCCGAAGTGCTGCCGGGCGACATCCTGGTCGGCAAGATCACGCCGAAGGGCGAGAGCCCGATGACGCCGGAGGAAAAGCTCCTGCGCGCGATCTTCGGCGAGAAGGCGTCCGATGTTCGCGACACTTCGCTGCGCATGTCGCCGGGCGCCTATGGCACGGTCGTGGAAGTCCGCGTCTTCAACCGCCATGGCGTTGAGAAGGATGAGCGCGCAATGGCGATCGAGCGCGAGGAGATAGAACGTCTCGCCAAGGATCGCGACGACGAACAGTCGATCCTCGACCGCAACATCTACGGCCGGCTGGCAGAAATGCTCAAGGGCAAAAAGGGCACGGCCGGACCGAAGGGCTTCAAGAAGAACTCGGTCATCAATGACGAGGTGCTTGAAGACCAGCCGCGCTCCCAGTGGTGGCAGTTCGCCGTCGCCGAGGACAAGCGGATGACGGCGATCGAAGCTCTCAGGATGCAATACGAAGAAAGCCGAAAGCGCCTTGAAAGCCGCTTCATCGACAAGGTGGAGAAGCTGCAGCGCGGCGACGAACTGCCGCCCGGCGTGATGAAGATGGTCAAGGTCTTCGTGGCGGTGAAGCGCAAGATTCAGCCAGGCGACAAGATGGCCGGCCGCCACGGCAACAAGGGCGTGGTGTCGAAAATCGTTCCGGTGGAAGACATGCCGTTCCTTGACGATGGCACGCATGTTGACATCGTGCTCAATCCGCTCGGCGTTCCGAGCCGGATGAATGTCGGTCAGATCCTGGAAACCCATCTGGGATGGGCCTGCGCTGGGCTCGGCATGAAGGTTGGCGCGCTTGTTGAAAACTACAGGCAATCAGGCGACCTGAAGCCGCTCAAGGGCATTTTGTCCGATCTTTACGACGACAATGACAAGAACGAGCCGGTCTCCAAATTCGACGATGACTCGGTCGTGCGTCTGGGCGAACAGCTTTCGGCCGGCGTGCCGATCGCGACGCCCGTCTTCGACGGCGCCAAGGAGGAGAACATCGTTGAACTGCTTGACAAGGCAGGGCTTGATCATTCCGGCCAGTCGCAGCTTTACGACGGTCGCACCGGAGAGATGTTCGATCGGAACGTGACGGTCGGCTACATCTACATGCTGAAACTGCACCATCTGGTGGACGACAAGATCCACGCCCGGTCGATCGGGCCGTATTCGCTGGTCACCCAGCAGCCGCTTGGCGGCAAGGCGCAGTTCGGCGGTCAGCGTTTCGGCGAAATGGAGGTCTGGGCACTGGAAGCCTATGGCGCCGCCTATACGCTGCAGGAAATGCTGACCGTGAAGTCGGACGACGTGGCCGGCCGGACCAAGGTTTACGAAGCGATCGTGCGAGGCGACGACACGTTTGAGGCTGGCATCCCGGAAAGCTTCAATGTCCTGGTCAAGGAAATGCGGTCGCTCGGTCTCAATGTCGAACTGGAAAACACCGAGAAGGACGAACCGCTGATTGCGGACGATTATGAACAACAGGACGCCGCCGAATAAGACCGGTGACCGGACTGCCTCGAAATCAGACATGCCGCGCCCGGTTGCGCGGCGAAGCGTCCGGCGAGGACGCAGCATATGGCGAAGGAGAATGACCGCATGAACCAAGAGGTCATGAACATCTTCAATCCGCAGGTCCAGGCGCAGACCTTCGATCAAATCCGCATTTCGCTGGCCAGCCCGGAGAAGATTCATTCCTGGTCGTTCGGTGAGATCAAGAAGCCGGAAACGATCAACTACCGGACATTCAAGCCGGAGCGCGACGGGCTGTTCTGCGCACGTATTTTCGGTCCGATCAAGGACTATGAGTGCCTTTGCGGCAAATACAAGCGGATGAAGTTCAAGGGCATCATCTGCGAAAAGTGCGGCGTCGAGGTCACCCTGGCGCGTGTGCGCCGGGAGCGGATGGGCCATATCGAGTTGGCCGCGCCGGTTGCCCATATCTGGTTTTTAAAGTCGCTGCCCTCGCGTATCGGCCTGATGCTCGACATGACGCTGAAGGACATTGAACGGGTCCTTTATTTTGAGAACTACATCGTCGTCGAACCGGGCATCACGCCGCTGGCTGAAAAGCAGCTGTTGAGCGAAGACGAGTTTATTGAGGCTCAGGACCAGTACGGGGCCGATTCCTTCACCGCGATGATCGGCGCGGAAGCCGTGCGTGAAATGCTGATCGCGATCGATATGGAAGCGGAGACGGTCAAGCTCCGCCAGGAGATTGCTGAATCCAAATCCGAATTGAAGCCGAAAAAGCTCGCCAAACGGCTCAAGCTGATTGAAGCCTTCATTCATTCCGGCAACCGGCCGGAATGGATGATCCTGACCGTCGTGCCGGTCATTCCGCCGGATCTGCGGCCATTGGTTCCGCTTGACGGCGGTCGTTTTGCGACGTCCGATCTCAACGATCTTTACCGCAGGGTCATCAACCGCAACAACCGCCTGAAACGGCTGATCGATCTCAGGGCGCCGGACATCATCATCCGTAACGAAAAGCGGATGCTGCAGGAATCCGTTGACGCCCTGTTCGACAATGGCCGGCGCGGGCGCGTTATTACCGGCACCAACAAGCGGCCGCTGAAATCGCTGTCCGACATGCTCAAGGGCAAGCAGGGCCGGTTCCGCCAGAACCTGCTTGGCAAGCGCGTCGACTATTCCGGCCGCTCGGTCATCGTCGTCGGCCCGGAATTGCTGCTGCATCAGTGCGGCCTGCCAAAGAAAATGGCGCTGGAGCTGTTCAAGCCGTTCATTTATTCGCGGCTCGACGCCAAGGGCTATTCGTCAACGGTCAAGCAGGCGAAAAAGCTGGTTGAGAAGGAGAAGCCGGAGGTCTGGGATATCCTCGACGAGGTCATCCGCGAACATCCGGTCCTGCTCAATCGCGCGCCGACCCTGCACCGTCTCGGTATCCAGGCGTTTGAACCGGTGCTCATCGAGGGCAAGGCGATCCAGCTGCATCCGCTGGTTTGTGCCGCTTTCAATGCCGATTTCGACGGTGACCAGATGGCGGTCCACGTTCCCTTGTCGCTGGAAGCGCAGCTGGAAGCCCGCGTCCTGATGATGTCGACAAACAACATCCTGCATCCGGCCAATGGTCAGCCGATCATCGTGCCGTCGCAGGATATTGTCCTTGGTCTCTACTACCTGTCGGTCATGCAGGAGAACGAGCCCGGCGAGGGCATGGCGTTCGGGTCGATTTCAGAGCTGCACCATGCGCTGGAAGCCGGTTTCGTATCGCTGCACAGCATGATCAAGGGGCGGTTCAAAAGCGTCGATGAAGACGGCAACCAGACGTCCGAAATCTACGACACGACGCCTGGCCGCATGCTGATCGGCGAATTGCTGCCGAAGCACGCGGCGGTGCCGTTCGACATCTGCAACCGGCTGATGACCAAGAAGGAAATCAGCCGGATGATCGATATGGTCTATCGCCATACCGGCCAGAAGGAGACGGTGGTGTTCTGCGACCGGATCATGCAGCTCGGCTTCACCCAGGCCGCGAAAGCGGGCATTTCGTTCGGCAAGGACGACATGGTCATCCCGGAAGCCAAGACCGGCCTGGTGGAAGAAACGCGGGCGCTCGCCGGCGAATACGAACAGCAGTACAATGACGGTCTGATCACCCAGGGCGAGAAATACAACAAGGTGGTCGATGCCTGGGCCAAGGCGACCGATCGCGTTGCCGACGAGATGATGAAGAAGATCCAGGCGGTCGAATTCGACGAAGAGAGCGGGCGCCAGAAACCGGTCAACTCGATCTATATGATGTCGCATTCGGGTGCACGCGGCTCGCCCGCCCAGATGAAGCAGCTGGCCGGCATGCGCGGGCTGATGGCCAAGCCGTCGGGCGAGATCATCGAGAGCCCGATCATTTCCAACTTCAAGGAAGGCCTGTCGGTTCTGGAATACTTCAACTCCACCCACGGGGCACGCAAGGGTCTGGCGGATACGGCGCTGAAAACCGCCAATTCCGGCTACCTGACCCGCCGTCTCGTCGATGTCGCCCAGGACTGCATCATCACCGAGGTCGATTGCGGCTCCACGAACGGCCTAACGATGGAGGCGGTCATCGATGCCGGCCATGTCATCGCCTCGCTCGGTGTCCGCGTTCTTGGCCGTACGGCGGCCGAGGACATCAAGGATCCGGCCAGCGGCGAGGTCATCGTCAAGTCCGGCACGTTGATGGAGGAACAGGACGTTGAGGCCATCGAGGCGGCCAAGGTCCAGGTGATCAAGATCCGCTCGGTGCTGACCTGTGAGACGAAACACGGCGTGTGCGGGCGCTGCTACGGGCGCGATCTCGCCCGCGGCACGCCGGTCAATATGGGTGAGGCCGTCGGCGTCATCGCGGCGCAGTCGATCGGCGAGCCGGGCACGCAGCTGACGATGCGGACGTTCCACATTGGCGGCACGGCGCAGGTTGTCGACCAGTCGTTCCTGGAATCGAACTTCGACGGCAAGGTTGAAATCCGCAACCGTTCAATCGTTCGTGATTCGGACGGCAAGGACATCGCCATGGGCCGCAACATGCAGATCGTCATCGTCGATGACAACGGCGACGAGCGGTCCAGTCACAGGGCGACCTACGGCGCGCGGCTGTTTGTCGATGACGGCGACAAGATCAAGCGCGGGCAACGTATCGCCGAATGGGATCCCTATACCCGGCCGGTCTTGACGGAAGTCAGCGGCATCGTTGAATTCGAGGATCTCGTTGAGGGCGCTTCGGTGACGGAAACGACCGACGAATCGACGGGCATCACCAAGCGTATGGTGATCGACTGGCGGGCCAATCCGCGCGGTGCCGACCTCAAGCCGGCGATTGTTATCAAGGACAAGAAGGGCGAAGTTCTGAAAATGGAGCGTGGCGAGGCCCGTTATCTGCTTTCGGTGGACTCCATCCTGTCGGTCGAGCCGAACACAGATATCCAGGCGGGTGACGTTCTGGCGCGTATCCCGATGGAAAGCGCCAAGACGCGCGACATCACCGGTGGTCTGCCGCGGGTCGCCGAACTCTTCGAGGCGCGGCGGCCGAAAGACCATGCCGTCATCGCCGATATGTCCGGGACGGTGAAGTTCGGCCGCGATTACAAGAACAAGCGGCGCATCGTCATCGAATCGCTTGAAGAGGGCGGCGAGAATTCGGAATTCCTCATTCCGAAGGGCCGGCCGTTCCACCTTCAGGAAGGCGATGTCATCGAGAAGGGCGATTACATTCTCGACGGGCTGCCGGCGCCGCATGACATCCTGGCGATCAAGGGCGTTGAGGAACTCGCCGCCTATCTGGTCAATGAGATCCAGGAAGTCTACCGGCTGCAGGGCGTGTTCATCAACGACAAACATATCGAGGTGATTGTCCGGCAGATGCTGCAGAAGGTGGAAATCGACGACCAGGGCGATTCCGACTTCCTGCACGCTGAACAGGTCGATCGCCTCGAGTTTGATGAGGCCAATGAGCGGCTCAAGGAAGATGGCAAGAAGCAAGCGACGGCGTCGCCGGTGCTTCTCGGCATAACCAAGGCGAGCTTGCAGACACGGTCGTTCATTTCGGCGGCCTCGTTCCAGGAAACGACGCGCGTGCTGACGGAAGCGGCCGTCAACGGCAAGACCGACACGCTGGAAGGCCTGAAGGAAAACGTCATTGTCGGCCGTCTGATTCCGGCCGGTACCGGCGGCATGGTCAACCGGTTGCGCCATGTGGCGAATAAGCGTGATGACCTTATCCTTGAAGATGAGCGCAAACGCGCCGCTGATGCGGCTCGGGCGGCTCTGGCCGATCTGTCCGGCGAGGAGGCTGACGCCGCAGAATGATGTTGGCCACATGAACTGAGGCCAGGTAACAAGGAAAGCCGCCGGATTGTCCCGGCGGCTTTTTTCTTCGGATTTATGAGTCTGACGGCTTGGCATGCCACGTGCCGTGTTGTTGTCTGGCAACACAGCGGTTCTATCGAAAATTGTTGCGGCGCCAGGGCTTGCAACGGCCGGTGACCGTGGCTATCTGGCCGGCGAGGGAGCATTCAGCGTCGGTTCATCCGGGCTGTGTTTGTTGAATTCATCGAAAACCGGAACCAATTGGGCGCCCGAAGCGTCTTATTGACAGAACCTTCGGGGATAGAACCATGATAATCACTGTTATGTGGCGCTCAGCGCTCTTCGTTCTCCTGACCACCGGCACGACGACGCTGATGGCTTTGCCCTATTATCTGGGCTGATGCTGCATCGGGGAACCGGCGATAAGCCTTTTGCGTCGCAGCAATTTTTTCCAATTCGGGGTTGACGCCCCCCGGCCCACCGTCTAGATCACCGACACCCGCGGGCAGGCGGTAAGCCACGCCCGGTTTCGTGCGTCCTGAGTGCGGAACCAGATGGTTTAGACGCTGCCTGGGTTTGATGTTGAAACACTGAGCGACATGATCGCGGAATGGTCCGTGATCCTCTGTTTTTGCCGGGCTGCGGTATAGCGGTCTGGCGCATTTTGGCCGCTTGCCGGGATCGCCGGCGCGACGCCGAAGAACGAGAGCTGGAAGGGCAGATATGCCGACGATCCAACAGCTGATCCGCAAGCCGCGTCAGGACAAGCCGCGGCGCAACAAGGTGCCCGCGCTGGAGGCCAATCCTCAAAAGCGCGGCGTGTGCACGCGTGTCTATACGACGACGCCGAAGAAGCCGAATTCGGCGCTTCGCAAGGTCGCAAAGGTGCGCCTGACAAACGGCTTTGAAGTGATCGGCTACATTCCGGGCGAGGGCCACAACCTTCAGGAACACTCCGTGGTCATGTTGCGCGGCGGCCGTGTGAAGGATCTTCCGGGCGTGCGCTACCATATTCTTCGCGGCGTTCTGGACACCCAGGGCGTCTCCGACCGCAGACAGCGCCGATCCAAATATGGGGCCAAGCGGCCGAAATAATCCGGGCAGGAACCGAACGCAGTTGAAGACGACCCGGATACGGCAAGTTGGTGATCCGGGGCAGATGAGAGCCAAGAAAGAAACGCCATGTCGCGACGCCATCGTGCCGAGAAGCGGGAAATCATTCCGGATCCGAAATTCGGGGATACGGTGATTTCGAAATTCATGAATTCCGTCATGTATGACGGCAAGAAGTCGGAGGCCGAAGCCATCGTCTACGGTGCGCTCGATGCTATCGAGCAGAAGGTTCGGCAGGAGCCGGTCGCCGTATTCCATCAGGCTCTGGACAATGTCATGCCGCAGCTGGAAGTGCGGTCCCGCCGGGTTGGCGGCGCCACCTACCAGGTGCCGGTGGAGGTGCGCGTCGACCGCCGTCAGGCGCTGGCGATCCGCTGGCTGATCAGTGCCGCCCGCGCCCGCAACGAGCGGACCATGATCGAGCGGCTTTCCGGCGAGTTGATGGACGCCTCCAACAATCGCGGCAATGCCGTCAAGAAGCGCGAAGACACGCACAAGATGGCGGAAGCCAACCGCGCGTTCTCGCATTATCGCTGGTAACTGGAAGCCGACGAGACAGATCCGATGGCCCGCGAATACAAGATCGAGGATTACCGTAATTTTGGCATCATGGCCCACATCGATGCCGGGAAAACGACAACGACGGAACGCGTTCTCTATTACACCGGCAAGAGCCACAAGCTGGGCGAAGTCCATGACGGCGCCGCGACGATGGACTGGATGGAGCAGGAGCAGGAGCGTGGCATCACCATCACCTCTGCTGCGACCACGACGTTCTGGGAGGCCCGCGACGGCCGCAAGCGCCGCCTGAATATCATCGACACGCCGGGCCACGTCGATTTCACCATCGAGGTGGAACGCTCCTTGCGTGTGCTGGACGGGGCGATCGCGCTGCTGGACGCCAATGCCGGCGTGGAGCCGCAGACGGAGACGGTGTGGCGCCAGGCGGACAAATACAATGTTCCGCGCATGATCTTCGTCAACAAGATGGACAAGATCGGGGCGGATTTTTTCAAGTCCGTGGAAATGGTCGAAAGCCGGCTTGGCGCGATCCCTGTCGTGGTCCAGTTGCCAATCGGCGCGGAAAACGATTTTAGCGGGGTGGTCGATCTTATCGAGATGAAGGCCCTGGCCTGGCGCGACGAGACTCTTGGCGCGCAATGGGATGTTGTCGACATTCCGGCCGATCTCCAGGGAACCGCCGAGGAATGGCGCGAAAAGATGATCGAGGCCGCTGTCGAGGTCGATGATGCGGCAATGGAAGCCTATCTTGAAGGCAATATGCCGGAAGGCGACGCGCTGCGCGCGCTGATCCGCAAGGGCACCTGCGAGGTAAGATTCTTCCCGGTCCTGTGCGGTTCGGCTTTCAAGAACAAGGGCGTACAGCCGCTTCTGGACGCCGTCGTCGATTTCCTGCCGAGCCCGTTCGCGGCAGCGATCCCAAGAGCGGCGATGAGATGACGCGCAAGTCGTCCGATGACGAAGCGCTATCGATGCTGGCCTTCAAGGTCATGAACGATCCGTTCGTCGGCTCGCTGACCTTTGCGCGGATCTATTCCGGCAAACTGGAATCAGGCGTTTCGCTGATGAACACGGTGAAGGAGAAACGCGAGCGCATCGGCCGGATGCTGCTTATGCACTCCAATAATCGTGAGGAAATCAAGGAGGCCTATGCCGGCGACATCGTCGCCCTTGTCGGCCTGAAGGATACGACGACCGGCGATACGCTCAGCGATGCTTCGAATCCGGTCATTCTGGAGCGTATGGAATTCCCCGATCCGGTTATCGAGATCGCCATTGAGCCCAACACCAAGGCCGACCAGGAAAAAATGGGCCTGGCGCTCAACAGGCTGGCCCAGGAAGATCCCTCGTTCCGCGTCAAGACCGACGAAGAATCGGGCCAGACGATCATTGCGGGCATGGGCGAGTTGCACCTCGACATCATCGTCGACCGGATGAAGCGCGAGTTCAAGGTCGAGGCCAATATCGGCCAGCCGCAGGTGGCGTATCGCGAAACCATCACCCAGGCGGCGGAAATCGACTACACGCACAAGAAGCAGACGGGCGGTTCGGGCCAGTTTGCCCGGGTCAAGCTGCTGTTTGAACCGCAGGAAGCAGGTTCCGGTTTTGAGTTTGACGCCAAGATCGTCGGTGGCAATGTGCCGAAGGAATATATCCCCGGTGTCCAGAAGGGCATTGAGAGCGTCCTGAACAATGGCGTTGTCGCCGGGTTCCCGATGCTTGATCTGAAGGCGACGCTGCTGGACGGCGCCTATCACGAGGTCGATTCTTCGGTCATGGCGTTCGAGATCGCGGCGCGCGCGGCGTTTCGCGAAGGCGCACAAAAAGCGCGTCCGGTGCTGCTTGAGCCGATCATGAAAGTGGAAGTGGTGACGCCGGATGATTATACGGGTTCGGTCATCGGCGATCTGAATTCACGGCGCGGCCAGGTCCAGGGCCAGGAGATGCGTGGTAATGCCACTGTCGTCAATGCCATGGTGCCGCTCGCCAACATGTTTGGCTATGTCAATTCGCTGCGCTCCATGAGCCAGGGCCGGGCCCAGTACACCATGCAATTCGATCACTATGCGCAGGTGCCCAGTGCAGTTGCGCAGGAGATCCAGTCGAAATATGCCTGACTTAGCAGGCTGGTTTAGAAAGCGGACGGAGAGAGCTGATGTCCAAGGAAAAATTTGAACGCACGAAGCCGCATGCGAACATTGGCACGATTGGCCATGTTGACCACGGCAAGACGACCTTGACGGCGGCGATTACGAAGTTTTACGGCGAA
>CALZIL010000043.1 GCA_945787495.1 uncultured Afifella sp.
GCGTTCTACTCGCCGATCGCAAAAGGAACGGAGAACGATCCGGTCTTGCCGGAGTTCATGTCCTTGACCTGGTAGATCGCTTTATAGCCGCCTGTTTTGATCTCCGGGACCTTGACGGAGAGCACCATATAAAATTCGCGGATCTGGACGCGCGAACTGTCATCAATCAGAAAAAGATCGGCCCCTTCCGCGATGATATGGCCGGCGTCGCTTTCGATCGACAGATCGGCGGAAAGGGCGAACGCGTAGCGGTCGTTTTCCTGCGCGTAGGTGAATCCGACCGGTTCGACATAGACCATGAGGGTCTCGCCGGCTTTGAACGTATTGCCGTCACGCGGATTATAATCGCCGAAACCCTCCGCGCCGTTGACCAACATCAAGTTGCGGAATGCCAACGGGCTGCTTGCCCAGACTTTCGCCACTTCGTCGTTGAGCTGGTCGAGTTTCGCCAAGGCCTCATCGGCGGTCAGTACCGGCGTCGATGTTTGGGCAATAGAGGGAACCGCGCCGGCCATCGTCAGGACGATGGCGGCTGCAAAAATAAACCCGGCCCGCATCAGCGGACGGGTGGTAAATATGAATCCAGCCACGTCGCGGTTTCTGTCTATCGTTTTCATACAGCGCTATCGTGGACGCTGGAAAGCTTGGCTGCAAGCCCTTCTGGATTAAGAACTTAACGGGCGGGCTGCTCAGAAGAAAAAGGCGCATCCGAAGATGCGCCTTGAGTTTGCGACATTGGACAGAGGAATTCCTACATTTCGTTCTTCAGGAACATGTAGTCGCCGCCATCAGCACCGGTATGGCAGGCGATGCAACCGGCATCGGCGCCCTTGGCGACACGACCGGCAAGCTGCATGCCCTTGGGGTTCTTGTCGAGCGAACCATCGGGCAGATACTTGGCCCAGAACCAGTCCTTGTTGTCGGCGTCGTAGCCCGCTTCACGCTTGAACATCACCGTAAAGGCGCCAAGATGCTTGGCCGGATCGCTGGCGACCTCGTCGACCGTCGCGCCTTTCGGGCCATAATTGCGCTTGACGATGATCAGGCCGGTGTGACCGTTGACCGTGACTTCGTCATAGAGCGTCTCAAGGATGAAACCATGCGGTTCGGTGCCTTCATAGGGCCGCGATCCGATGGCCTTGGCGCCGACGAGCTTGGCGTCGGTCATGGCGGCCCACACCGCCTGCGAATAGGCAATGTCTTCGTCGCCACCGAACGGCGCCATCTGACTGTTGGCGGTTGTTGCAACGATACCGGCGGCAGCTGTAAGGCCGGCGAAGACAGTTGCGGCGGCGAGAATTTTGGCAATACGCATTATGGATCGCTCCCTTTGGGTAGTTGATTTCCAGAATTGCAGGCTAGAGTGCGACATCGCGCCGCGCACGTCACACTGTCTCACAACTGCTTGATAAGGCGTCATTACCTGCGCGCCGCATTGCCGGCGAACAGATCAGTTCGCCCGATCATTGAGTTGGCGATTGATTCCAGTCAAACAGAGCCGATCGCGATACCCTATATGACAATGGATCGCTGCCGCAGCACGGACACGGCAGCGCACAGGTGGGGTTGCACGGTGACGGTCTGATGAAGCGGTTTCTCCTGAGCTTACTTGCATTATCGATCATTGCCGGCGGCTTTTATGCCTTTTGGCAACGGCCGCCAGCCGTCGATCTGGTCTCGCCGGTTCGCGGCTCGGCCGCCGAAGTGGTCTATGCCACCGGTGTCGTGGAGCCGGAAACATGGGCGGCGGTGACCAGCATTGTGCGGGCGCGGATCATCGAGCGCTGCAATTGTGAAGGCAAGATGGTCGAGCGCGGCGACGTCATTGCCAGGCTCGACGACACCGAGGCGCGTGCTGTCTTCCAGGCGATCAAGGCGCGCGTCGACCAAAGCCGCAAGGAGCTTGAGCGTTATGCTGCGCTGCTTGACCGGCGCGTTGTCAGTCAGGCGGCCTATGACAAGGCCGCCGCCGATCTCGCCCAGGGCGAGGCCGACCTTGCCGCTCAGGCCGGCCGTCTGGCCGACTTCCTCATTCTGGCGCCGATCGACGGCACGGTTCTGCGCGAAGATGCTTCGGTCGGCGAGGTTGCAGAGCCGGGTCAGGTCCTGTTCTGGATCGGCCAGCCGCGACCGCTGATCATCGTCTCGGAGGTCAATGAGGAGGACATTCCGCGCATCGAAGTCGATCAAAAGGTTGCCGTGAAGGCCGACGCCTTTCCCGGCAAGGCGCTCGATGCAACCGTCAAATCGATCACTTTGAAGGGCGACCCGGTCACCAAGACTTACCGGGTGCGCCATGCCCTGCCGGGCAATACGCCGCTGTTCATCGGCATGTCAGTGGAGGTCAATATCGTCGTCCGCACCGTCGCCGAAACGCTGCTTGTCCCGCGCGCCGCCGTCAATGGCGGCTCGGTCCTGATTGTCGAAGCCGGCCGGATTGCCGCCCGCCAGATCGAAACCGGCATTGTCGGGATCGACAAGGTCGAGGTTCTGTCTGGTCTTTCGCAGAGCGATCGCATCGTCGCGGCGAACACCGATGATCTGAAGGCCGGCCAGCGCGTCGCCGTCGCTGGAGATGCCGGACCGTGACATTGCTTTTCGATATCGCCTGGACCCACATCCGCGGCCGCCTGCGCCAGACCATTGTTTCGATCATCGGTGTCATGCTCGGCGTCGGCTTCTCCATCGCCATGGCCGGTCTGATGCAGGGCTCACAGGACGACTTCGTTGCAACCCTGATCGACGCGCTGCCGCATGTGCTGATCACCGACGAGGTGCGCATCCCGCCGCGCCAGCCGGCGACACGCATCTATGATGCCGTCGCGATCTCCGGCCTTCAGCCAAGGGACGACCGGCGCGGCATCCTCAATCCGACCGCTGTCACCGCCGGCTTGCGCGTCTGGGTTCCCGGCACCTTTTCAGCCTCGCTGTCGGGCCAGGGCGTCATCCGCTATTCCGGCAAGGAACAGGGCATCGCGTTGACCGGCATTGATCCAAAGGCCGAGCTTGCCGTCTCCTCCATCGAGGACGATATCCGCCAGGGCTCCTTTGAGGCGCTCACTGCGACCGCCAATGGCATCGTCATTGGCGACACGCTTGCCGACAATCTCGGCGCAGAGCTCGGCGACACATTTTCCGTCACCTCGGCATCCGGTGTCCTCAAACAGTTCAAGATCGTCGGGCTCTTCCACACCGGCATCAGCGTGTCCGACAATGGCGTCGGTTTCGTCAATCTTAAATCCGCGCAGATCCTGCTTGAACGGCCCAACGCGATCAACCAGATCAAGGTTCGTCTGAACGACGTCAACACTGCCGATATCGTCGCTGCCCGCATCGAGGCGGAGACCGGCTACAAATCCGTTGCCTGGGAAGAGGCCAATGAAGGCCTGCTGGAAGCCTTCAAGATCCGCAACACGATCATGTATACGGTCGTCGGCGCGATCCTGCTGGTTGCCGGCTTCGGCATCTTCAACATCGTCTCGACCATCGTTCACGAAAAGGCCCGCGACATTGCGATCTTGAAGTCGCTTGGCTTCCGACAGCATACCGTCATGCAGATTTTCGTGCTCGAAGGTCTGTCGATCGGCGTTCTCGGCTCGCTCGCCGGTTCGGTCCTTGGCTATTCGCTGTGCTGGCTGCTGGCCTCGATCAAGTTCGAGATCAAGGGCGGGCCGGCGGAAATCACCCATCTTCCGATCGCCTATGAGCCGGTTCACTATGCCATCGCCATCGCCTTTGCGCTCGCCTCTGCCGGCATTGCCGCCTTCATGCCGGCCCGCGCCGCCGCGCGGCTCAACCCGGTCGACATCATCCGGGGCGCGACATGACCGCCGCCGTGATAAATGGCAAGCAGCCGGCTATTGAAGCCCGCAACGTCACTCGCATACTGCCCGAAACCGTGCCGGTGACGCTGGTCAAGGACATCGATCTGGCAATATTTCCCGGTGACTTCATGGCCATTACCGGGCCGTCCGGCTCCGGCAAGTCGTCACTGCTCTATCTGCTTGGACTGCTCGACCTGCCGACCACGGGCGAGGTTTTCATCAACGGCCGGCCGACCCATGACATGGACGAGGCCGAGCGTGCCGCTGTCCGCCTCGGTACGCTGGGTTTCGTCTTCCAGTTTCACTTCCTGCTTGAGGAATTCACGCTTCTCGGCAACACCATGGTGCCGATGCGCCAACTCGGCCGATTCAAAGGGGCGGCGATGCGTGAGCGAGCTGAATATCTGCTGGAAGCGCTCGGTCTCGCCGATCACATGCACAAACGTCCTGACCAATTGTCTGGCGGCCAGCGCCAGCGCGTCGCCGTCGCTCGCGCGCTCGCCAATGATCCGCCGGTGCTTTTGGCCGACGAGCCGACGGGCAGCCTCGATTCAAAGTCAAGCGAGCAAGTGTTCCAGATTCTCTCCGACATCGCCGGACGCGACGACCGCGCCGTTGTTGCCGTCACCCACGATCTCGACATGGCCGAACGCATGGACCGGCGCGTGCGTCTGATCGATGGCCGCATCGTTGCCGACACGGTCCAGACCGACACAATGCAGGCAGCAGAACCAGCATGATCAGCTTTCCGAAGGACCGACGGTAATAATGGAGACTGGACCGCCGAAGACGCGTTTGGCCGCCCGCATGACGTCTTCGCTTGTCACTGCCCGGATCAGGTCGTTGCGTCGGTCGATATAATCGATCCCAAGCTTGTCGAGCTGGATGCCGATGAGTTGCCGGGCGATCTTCTGCGATGCATCGAACCGGAGGGCATAATTGCCGATCAGATAGGACTTGGCCTTTTCCAGTTCGGCCTGCGTCGGTCCGCTCTCGGCGAAGTCCTTGATCTGGCCGGTCATGATGTCGATGGCGGTTTGCGCCTGATCGGCACGTGTTGCCGCGGCGCCGACATAGGCGCCGGCATGATCATAGGCGGCCAGGCCGGTGCCGACCGAATAAGCCAGCCCGCGTTTTTCGCGGATTTCGGAGTAAAGCCGCGACGAAAACGAGCCGCCGCCGAGAATATGATTGGCGACATAGGCCGGGATGAAATCGGGATCGTTGCGCTTCAGGCCGCGCCCGCCGACGCGGATGATCGTCTGCGGCACTGAAAGCGCAACGTGATCGCTGGCGCCATCGCGCGGCAGGATGTCGGTGATCGCTTTCAGTTGCGCCTTTTCCGGCAAGCTACCGAAAATCGTGTCGAGAACCGTTTCCAGCCTTGCCGCGTCAATAGCGCCGACGACGGCGATATGTAAATTGTCGCGGGCGATAATCCGGTTGTGAAAGGCTTTCAGGTCATCGACGCTTATGCCTTCAACGGTCTTGACTGTGCCGTCTGTCGGCCGGCCGTAAGGATGACTGCCGAACAGCGCCGCAGCCCAGGCCTTACCGGCAATCTCCTGCGGATTTGTCTCGGACCGTTTCAGACTGGAGAGCACCTGTCCGCGGATTCGCTCCACCGGTTCGTCATCGAAACGCGGTTCGTTGAGGGCGATGCGAAACAGCTCGAAGGCATTATCCTGATTGGTCGAAAGTGTCCGCAGATTGCCGTAGAAGGCATCCTTGCCGGCGTCGAAGGACAGATTGACGTTGAGATCCTGCAGCCGTGTCTGAAACGTCTTGGAATCAAGCTCGCCGGCGCCTTCATCAAGCAGTCCGGACATCAGATTGGCGAGCCCCGCTCTGTCGTCGTCTTCCTGCGCTGCCCCGCCACGGAAGGCGACGTTCATGGTGACGATCGGTACCGTATAGTCCTCAACCAGCCAGGCCTTGATGCCGCCCGGGCTGACGACTTCCTTGATGTTCACGGCTTCCGCGCCATGCGGAACGAGAGCGGCAACGGTCATGACGGCTCCGAACAAAGTCGATTTCAGGGGCGAGGCAATCGGCATCAGCTTTTCCCCTCCTTATTGGCCGGATCGGTCTTGAGCTCCAGATAGCCTGTTACCGAGCGGTCAACATCGAGATATTTTTTTGCCGCTTCCTGCACGGCTTCCAAGGTGACGCTCTGGATGCGTTCCGGCCAGGTCTGCACGTCTTCCAGCGTTCGGCCAGTCATCAGCGCTGATCCGACGATACGGGCCATTGCCTGCTGGCTGTCCTGCGAATAGATCGCCTGCGCCACGACCGACTGCTTGGCCCGGTTCAGTTCCTCTTCGCTCACGCCGTTTTCACGGATGTCGGCGATCACCGCCTCCATCTCCGCTTCCAGGTCGCGCAGGCTCTTGCCCGGTTTTGGCACGCCATAGATGACGAACCGCGTATCGTCGATGCCGCGCGACTGATAATAGGCGCCGGCTTGGGTCGCGACATCGCCGCCGCGCACAAGCTTGTCGTAGAAGCGGCTGGTCGCGCCGCCGCCGAGAATGTCGGAAAGGACATCCAGTGCGTCGGCTTCACCCGGTTCGCCGGTCGCCGCAGAGGGCACCAGATAGGCGCGCTGCAGGCTCGGTTCGCGGACTTTTTCGTCGCGCACCGTCACCGTCCGCGGCCCGACCGAAGGCGGTTCGGCCGGGCGCGGCGCGCGCACCGCTTCCGGCCGCGCCGGAATCGCGCCATAGGTCTCCTCGGCGAGCTTGCGGACCTCATCCACCGAAACGTCGCCGGCAACAACCAGTACGGCATTGTTGGGGGTGTAATAGCGCTTGTAGAAGTCCAGAGCCGTCTTACGGTTGAGCGCCTTGATTTCGTGTTCCCAGCCGATCACCGGCCGGCCATAGGGATGGTTGCGGTAAAGGCTTGCCGACAGAGCTTCGCCCAGAAGCGCGCCGGGATTGTTTTCGATCCGCGACCGGCGCTCCTCCAGCACCACGTCGCGTTCCGGCGCCACCACGTCGTCAGTCAGCACCAGATTGGTCATCCGGTCCGCTTCCAGATCCATCATCTGGCCAAGGTTTTCCTTGGCGACACGCTGGAAATAGCCGGTGTAATCGGGGGTGGTGAAGGCGTTCTCCTCACCGCCGATCGATGAAACGATACTGGAAAACTCGCCGTTGGGATGATCCTTCGTCCCCTTGAACATCAGGTGTTCAAAAAAATGCGCGATGCCGGACTGGCCACCGGTCTCGTCAGCCGAGCCGACCCGGTACCACAGCATATGCGTGGCCACCGGCGCCCGCCGGTCGGTAATGACGATGACCTCAAGCCCGTTATCAAGGGTGAATTGTTCGGCGTTCGGCGCAAGGCGCGGAATGTCCTGCATTGCAGCGTCACCTGCTTTTGCGGGCGGCTTGGTCTGGGCAAGAGCGGTCGCGGTGGTCATTCCAACTCCAAGGATAATAAGAAGGGGGGCAATGAGAACGGCGGAACGTTTGATCGGGAGTGTCATCGAAACAGGATCTCCAGCATGGGATTCGTTGGATGATATAGGTGGTGATCGCAATCAAGCGAAATGAACTTTCCTTCATGAACAGGGCTGCGGCGTATTCGCAGCATCGCTCTGATGCCGCATAGATAGTGTTTTCGTTTCTGGAACCCAGCGATTGACCCGGCTCGTCTGGCGGGCTAGGCGCGGCGCCATGACGGCAAGATCTCCGGCCAGGAAGCAACATCAGATAAAACAGATCGGCGGGCTTAGCGACCTGGCGGGCCGCTATGGCGCGCTTTTATGCGATGTCTGGGGTGTCGTCCACAATGGAGTCAGGGCCTTCCCGCAAGCCCTTGAGGCGCTTTGCGCGTTTCGCAAAAACCATGGCCCGGTCGTTCTGATCACCAATGCGCCGCGGCCGGCGGCGCTGGTGGAACACCAGCTTGATGACCTGAACGTGCCGCGCGCCGCCTATGACATGGTGATTACTTCTGGCGATGTTACACGCTCGGCGGTCGCTTCGGCGCCCGGCGCCAACGTCCTGCATATCGGACCTGGACGCGATCTGGGCTTTTATGATGGCCTCGACATTGCGCTTGTCGATCATGACGAGGAGGCCGAGCTGATCAGCTGCACCGGCCTTTTCGACGATACGACCGAATCGCCGGAGGATTACCGGCAGCGTTTTGCCGGACTTGCCGCACGCGGCCTGACACTGGTCTGCGCCAATCCCGATATCGTCGTGGAACGCGGCAACCAGTTGATCTGGTGCGCCGGCGCGCTGGCCCGGCTTTATGCCGAACTCGGCGGCAAAACCGTACTGGCCGGCAAGCCGTTTTCGCCGATCTACGACGCCGCCTTGAGTGCGCTAGGCGAGCCGGACAAGGCGTCCGTCCTGACCATCGGCGACGGGCTTTATACCGATATCAAGGGCGCCTGCGATTATGGCCTTGATGCGCTGTTCGTCACCGGCGGCATCCATGCCGCCGATTTCGGCCCCGTTGACGACCCCGACCCGGCCATCGTCGCCACGCGGCTGCGCCAGGACGGACTGGCGGCGGCCGCAATCATTCCAAAACTGAAATGGGCCTGAACAGAAACAGACGGCGCCGCGCCTTGACGCCCTCCCGGCGGGCGGGCACCGTCGCCGCCCCATCATAACCTGTTCATAAAGGGACGCTGGCGTCTGCCATTCATGCAATTGTCCGTCGAAACACAGCACATTGCCCACTTTGATGCGATGCCGCCAGCATGGCGCGGCGCCGTCGTGGCGATCGGCAATTTCGACGGCGTCCACAGCGGCCATCAGGCCGTGTTGAAAGCGGCGGAGGCTGAAGCCGAACATCTCGGCGTTCTCTGTATCGTGATGACCTTCGAGCCGCATCCGCGCACCTTTTTTGCGCCGGCAAAGCCCGTGTTCCGGCTGACGCCGGCAACACTCAAGGCGTCGCTGATCGCCGCGCTTGACCTCAACGGTACGCTGGTCATGACTTTCGACCGCGATCTTGCCGGCATGGAGGCGGAGGATTTCGTCACCAAAATCTTGTTGGAAAAGCTCGCAGCCCGGCATGTCGTCACCGGCTATGATTTTCATTTCGGCCACAATCGCCGCGGTACGCCAAACTTCCTGCAGGAATCCGGCCTGATGCATGGTTTTGGCGTTACCGTCGTCGCCGAACATGGCGATGAGGGCGGTGCCGTTTCCTCCAGCCGCATTCGCCAGGCGCTTGGCGAAGGCGACATCGATCATGCCAATTCGCTTCTCGGCTGGTCGTGGTCGGTGAGCAGCACAGTCGTCCAAGGCGACAAGCGCGGCCGCGATCTGGGTTATCCGACGGCCAATATGGCACTGTTGCCCGATACCACGTTGCGTCACGGCATCTACGCGGTGCGCTTTGCCCGCGCCAATGGCGAGGTTAGCGGCGAAGTCCATGATGGTGTTGCCAATTTCGGCCACCGCCCTACCTTCGACAATGGCCGCCCGCTTCTGGAGAGCTTTTTGTTCGATTTTGACGGCGATCTTTACGGCGAGACGGCGCTGGTTTCGCTGGTCGGCTGGATTCGGCCCGAAGAGGCCTTTGCTTCGCCACAGGCGTTAATCGCCCAGATGGACCGTGACAGCGCGGCGGCACGCGTGCTTCTCGCCAAAACGCCGCCAACACCGATCGATCGCAAGCTTGTGGAACTCTGGCCCGCCGTGCTGGCCGAAACGCGCAATCTGGCTCTTTGACCGCGCCGAATCGCGACAAGTTCAGCCAAAAACGCGTCATCGTGACCGGCGCATCCTCCGGCATTGGCCTGGCTTTGGTCCGGCAACTCGACACCCAGGGCGCCGATCTGATGGCGATCGGCCGCCGCGCCGCTTCCGAACTGCCGCCGGATTTTCCGCAAATCGGCTACCAGTCGCTGGACGTTTCGGCCGGTGATACCGGCCCGCAGCTGGTTGAACTGATCGCCGCGCGCGGCTGGGACGGTCTCGATCTCATTATCCACATTGCCGGAATCGGGCACTGCCGGCCGGTTGCTGACGAGGATGCGGCAAGCATCGCGGGCACCGTCGCCACCAACTGCCTTGCGCCCATCACCATCACCCATGCACTGGCGCCGCATCTGGCCAGAGCAAGCGGTGCGGTCGTGTTTGTTGGCTCCGCGGCCCATAAGGGCGCATCCGGATTTCCCGTTTATGCCGCGACCAAGGGCGCGCTGGCCGGTTTTGCCCGGGCGCTGCGCTCCGAATGGCGGGGCCGGATCGGCGTCCAGATCCTGCATCCCGGCCCGACGCAAACGGCGATGCATGACCGCGCCGGCCATGACCCCGGCCGGCTTCGCGCGCTGTTTTTGAGCGCCGATGATGCCGCCGCCGCAATGCTGCGCCAGATCGCCGCCGGCCGTTCACCGCAAAAGACGGGCCACGGCGCGGTCCTGCGCATGCGGGCGGTGCGGATGCTGGCAGGTGGCCGATGAGAGCCCTGGTAACAGGCGCCGCCGCTGGTCTCGGCCGGGCGCTGGGCGAAGCGGTTTTGGAAAGTGGCGGATCGTTGGTCGCGCTCGATCGCGATGAAGCGGGTCTTGCAGCGCTTGGCTACGGCGTCAATGTACTCGCCGCCGATCTCGCCGACACCGCCGCGCTGGACGGTCTTGGCGACGATCTTGCCGGGCGCGGTCCCTATGACCTCGTCGTCATGAACGCCGGGATCAACGCCACCGGACCGTTCGAGGCGGTTCCCATCGCCAAACAGGGCGCCGTCATCGCCATCAATCTGACAGCGCCGATGGCCCTGACCGCCGCGCTGCTGCGCCGTGACGCGATTTCCCCCGGCGGTGCGTTGGTCTTTGTT
The DNA here is from genome assembly GCA_945787495.1 of uncultured Afifella sp. Classification (GTDB taxonomy): domain Bacteria; phylum Pseudomonadota; class Alphaproteobacteria; order Rhizobiales; family Afifellaceae; genus CALZIL01. Next base: position 10,635 of record CALZIL010000043.1, read on the forward strand.
TCCTCGCTCTCCCGGTTCCTCAGTTATCCCGGCGCGGCGAGCTACGTTGCCTCCAAGCACGGCATTGCCGTCTTCGCCAAAAGCCTGAGGCGGCCGCTGGCGAAGCAGCGGATCCGCGTGCTGACGGTGCTTCCCGGCGCGCTGGACACCGGCCATGCCGAACGTCATGCGCCGCCCGGACCAGGCCGTAAACGCCGCATGGCGCCGGACGCCGCGGCGAAAGCGATTCTTGCCGCGGCGTCACGGCGATCCGGCGAATTCGTGCCCGGCGCCGGTCCGCGCGCACTCGCCGCTCTTGCCCGCCTGGCGCCCGGCGTTGCAACTGCGGTCATGCGCCGCGTCATCTTCAAAAAGCTCAACGCTGCAGACTGAGGGTTTTCAGGCGCGCTCCGCTTCGTTAAGAGCGGCGATGTTCCAGCAAGCTGAAAATTGATTTGAAAGTGTCGAGCCGAACCCATGAGCGAGACAAAGGCCCCTTCTCCTGAAAAAAGCGGTGCTGAAAAAGGTGGCGCTGAAAAAGCCGGCCGCGATTATTCCCAGACCCTGTTTCTGCCAAAGACAGATTTTCCAATGCGCGCCGGCCTGCCCAAAAAGGAGCCGGAAATCATCGCCCGCTGGGACGACATGGACCTTTATGCCCGCCAGCGCGAGGCGGCAAAGGGCAAGGAGAAATACGTCCTCCACGACGGCCCGCCCTATGCCAACGGCCACATCCATATCGGCACGGCGCTCAACAAGATCCTCAAGGACGTCGTCAACCGCTCTATGCAGATGGCCGGCTTTGACGCCAATTACGTCCCCGGCTGGGACTGCCATGGCCTGCCGATCGAGTGGAAGATCGAGGAAGAATATCGCGCCAAGGGCAAGAACAAGGACGATGTGCCGGTCAACGAATTCCGCGACGAATGCCGGCAATTCGCCGCCCACTGGATCGGCGTCCAGACCGAGGAGTTCAAGCGTCTCGGCGTCATCGGCGACTTCAAGGATCCCTATAAGACCATGAGCTTTGACGCCGAGGCGATCATCGCCGAGGAACTGATGAAATTCGCCATGTCCGGCCAGCTCTATCGTGGCTCCAAGCCGGTCATGTGGTCGGTGGTGGAAAAGACCGCGCTGGCCGAGGCGGAGGTCGAATATGACGATTATGAGAGTGACACGGTCTGGGTGAAGTTTCCGGTCATTGAGGCCATTGGGGCAGATACGACCTTTCGCCCGGAAGGCACAGAGCATCTGGATGGTCCGGAGGCGGGTGCCGCGAAACTGGCCGATCTGGATTCCAGCCATGTTGTAATCTGGACGACAACGCCGTGGACGATCCCCGGCAATCGCGCGATTTGTTATTCCTCGCGCATCAAGTACGGCCTTTACGAAATAACGGCTGCCGAGAACGATTTCGGTCCACAGCCCGGGGAAAAACTGATTTTTGCCGATGCACTCGCAGACGAGGCATTTACCAAGGCAAAATTGCAGTATCGGCGAACCTGGAATGTCACTAGCGCCGATCTCTTCGGAATTACCTGCGCCCATCCGCTCAAGGGCCTGGCCGGTGGCTACGGTTTCCTCATCCCGCTGCTGGAAGGCGAACACGTCACGGAAGAAGACGGCACCGGTTTCGTCCACACCGCGCCCGGCCATGGCCGCGAGGACTTTGACATATGGACGGAGAAACGGCGCGAGCTTGAGGCGCGCGGCATCTCGGCCGCGATACCCTATACGGTCGACGAAAACGGCGCCTTCACCGCCGACGCGCCGGGCTTTGAAGGCAAGCGCGTCATCGACGACAAGGGCAAGAAGGGCGACGCCAACCAGGTGGTCATCGACGCGCTTATTGCTGCCGGCATGCTGTTCGCCCGCGCCCGGCTCAAGCACCAATATCCGCATTCCTGGCGGTCGAAAAAGCCGGTCATCTTCCGCAACACGCCGCAATGGTTCGTCCATATGGACGACGACCTTGACGGCGAAGGCGACACCTTGCGGACCCGCGCCCTGAAAGCCATCGACGACACCCGCTTCGTACCGGCCGCCGGCCAGAAGCGCCTGCGCGGCATGATCGAAAACCGCCCCGACTGGGTGCTGTCGCGCCAGCGCGCCTGGGGCGTGCCGATCGTCGCCTTCGTCCACCATGAGACCGGCGAGCTGCTCAACGACGAGGCGGTCAATGCCCGTATCGGCGAGGCCTTTCGCGCCGAGGGCGCCGACGCCTGGTTCGCCGACGGCGCCAAGGAGCGCTTCCTGGGCAACGATCACAATGCCGACGAGTGGGAGAAGGTCGACGACATCCTCGACGTCTGGTTCGATTCCGGCTCCACCCACGCCTTCTGCCTGGAGCAGCGGACGGACCTGATATGGCCGGCCGACCTTTATCTGGAAGGCTCCGACCAGCATCGCGGCTGGTTCCATTCCTCGCTGCTGGAAAGCTGCGGCACGCGCGCCCGCGCGCCCTATGACGCCGTGCTCACCCACGGATTCGTCATGGCCGAGGACGGCCGCAAAATGTCGAAATCGCTGGGCAATCAGATCTTTCCGCAGGATATCATCAAGCAGTCGGGCGCCGACATTCTGCGGCTCTGGGTCGTGTCATCGGATTACATGGAAGATCTGCGCATCGGCCCGGAAATCCTGAAAACCAATATCGACGCCTACCGCAAGCTCAGGAATACCATCCGCTGGATGCTTGGCTCGCTTGCTCATCACCGGACCGAGGACGATGTCCCGCCCGCCGACATGCCGGAACTGGAACGGCTGATACTGTCGGAGCTGGCGCGGCTCGACGGCGTCATCCACAAGGCTTATGGCGAGTTTGACTACAAGCGCATTTTCTCCGCTCTGTTCAATTTCATGACCGTCGATCTATCGGCATTCTATTTCGACATGCGCAAGGACGCGCTGTATTGCGATCCGGCCTCCTCGATGACCCGCAAGGCGGCGCTGACCGTCATCGACCCTGCGTCCATCTTGAGCTTTTCCCCGACGTGCCGGGCGAATGGCGCGATACGGCGCTGGAGGCCAAGTGGAAACAGATCCGCCAGGTCCGCTCTGTCATCACCGGCGCGCTGGAGATCGAGCGCCGCGAAAAGCGTATCGGCTCCTCGCTGGAGGCCGCGCCGCGGGTTTTCATCGCCGACGAGGCGTTGCATCAGCTCATGCGAGGCGTCGATCTGGCCGAGATCGCCATCACCAGCCAGGCCGAACTTGTCAGCGGCGAGGGGCCGGCCAATGCCTTCCGGCTGGCCGAAGTGACCGGCGTTGCCGTCGTTCCGGGCAAGGCCACAGGCACCAAATGCGCCCGCTCCTGGAAGATATTGCCTGAGGTTGGCTCCGATCCTGATTATCCCGACATCTCGCCGCGCGACGCCGCCGCCATGCGCGAATTCGAAGCCGCCCGCCAGGCGGCGGAGTAATCGCCATGATTGTCAGTCCGCGCTGGTGGGGTCTGGCCGCCGCTCTGGCCGGATTGGGAATAGACCAGGCGCACAAGGCATGGATGCTCGGCCCCTTTGCCATCGAAGAGAAAGGCCGGGTGCCCGTCACGCCGTTTTTCGATCTCGTGATGGTCTGGAATCGCGGCGTCAGCTATGGCCTGTTCACCCAGTACGGTGATGCCGGACGCTTGTTCCTGATCGCGCTCGGCCTGGCCGGCACGGCGCTGTTTTCCTGGTGGATGTGGAAATCAGAACGGCTTCTGCCGGCGCTCTCGCTTGGCCTGATCGCCGGCGGCGCCCTGGCCAATGTCATCGACAGGATCATATTCGGCGCTGTCGCCGATTTCTTCCTGTTCCATGCCGGCGCGTTCGAATGGTATGTTTTCAACCTGGCCGATGTCTGGATCGTCGCCGGCGTGGTTGGCATGGTGATCGCCTGGCTCACCGAACCTTCGGCCGGCAGTGAAAGCGGCGAAAAGCGCCCTGAAAATGCCACGGAGTAATAGCATAGGTGGAACATGGGGAGTTATGGCGAAGGTGGTTCGCGCCAGCCAAATTGCATGCTATAAGCCGCGCGACCTCCCGCACGGGGTAACAGGACAATGCTTTCAATGATTGATCGACGGCTGACCGTCGCCACCTTGATTGCCGCT
>CALZIL010000044.1 GCA_945787495.1 uncultured Afifella sp.
TTCGCCGGATCCTAGCGAGCGGCTGTCGATTTAAGGACAAGATCAAGATCTTCGTTCCGGGAGACTGGTAACACGACCCTGACAATGTCACCCGGTTGGACGGCCGACGTCTCCGACGCCATGACTTCCTGCGAGTTCCCGTTCGATCGAGTGATGATCGAGAAGACCGGCTGAAGCTCGGCGGATCGCCTCCGGTTCACAAGGACTTGGGGTGCAATGCGTCGCGTCTCGGAGAGTAGATCCCTGGCCGTTTCGTATTTCGAAATGGCGTTCTGCAGTTTAGCTTCGGTTTCACGCAACGATGCCGTGACCTCGTTGGCTCTCTTGTTGCGAGTTTGCAGGAGGGCTATTTCCGTGCGGCTCGTTTCCTGCCGGGCTCGAAGAAGATTTGTCTCCAGCCTCAAACGGTCGCCTTCCAGTTCGGCAATCAGACGCTGCTGGGCGCGCGCACGATTCGATGCCGCCAGACCTTTTTTGACAAGTGAGGTAACACTATCCAATTCCTCGCGCATCAGTTCAATCTGCTTGAGCTGCACGTCAAGTTGCCCGCCCAATGACACAATCTCCTTCTCGAAAAAATCTTTGAGATTCTCGTGTGCCTCGATTTCAGCCTGCATCGACTTCTGGCGGCCTTCAAAAATCAGCTGCTCCTGCTCCATGAGCAACGCTATCGCCAAGTCGCTCTTTTGCTGTTCCAGAATCGGTGGAAAGCGGATCTTTTCTGCATTTTCAAGCTCCGCTTCCAGTCGGGCTCTACGCGCCCGCGCCGAATTGATTTCGGCTGCAAGCGTCTGGATTTCGCCTTCGGTAACGATCACTTCCCGACCAAGTCTAGGAAATCCGCTGTTCTGCGGACGCAGCAATCCGCCAGCGATACTGAAAGCCTGCAACACCGTTAGGTCCGGACGATATGGATATTCGCCAGGTTTGTTCACATCACCGACGATGTAGAATGGACGATACTGGACAACTTCCACGCCAACCACCGGCGCCGCGGCCATGCCAATGCGCGCTTTCATCTGACCGGCCATCGCTTCGCTGAGTTCTCTCGTCGTCAGGCCTGCCGCAGGAATTTGGCCGATAAGCGGCAACGAAAGCATCCCGCCGGAGCCGACTGTGAATTCTCCGGTGAGTGCTGGCCAATCAATGACTTCGTAAACGGAGTTGCGCCACTCAAACACCTGAATTCGCAGCTTATCCTGCGGGCCGAGTTTGTACTCATCCGCAAATGCTTTTGAAGGACCGAAGAATGCGATCATTGCAGCGAACGCAATGACAGTGATAACGGCTTGAAGCGGCCGTCGCCGTCTCGGTTTAAGAAACAAATTCCGATTAAGGCGAATGGCAGCGGATCTACTTTGCAGATACAGTTTTTGAAAAGCCACACAACACGTTGCTGAACTCATGACATCACCGACTCAATCACACTTCCGGCTTACAGCTTCAAAATGAATTCCGGCTCGATTTGCCTTTAAGAACATGGCTGAATGCCAGGACGCTTCCCTTCAGCCTGCTCCGGCGGTCAATGTAAGGCTCGAACCAACGGCTTTTTATCAGATTGGCAGCAATATTGCGGCATATCAACGCCAAAGTAAATTTCAGCGGAAAAGTTCCCGTCTTGAGGAGATAGAACCAATTGACCACTTTCAAACAATCGAAGCGTATGCCGCCGGCACGGCCTGGAGCCTATCCTGTCAATCGTCAAGCAATGGACGCCGAAAACGCCAAACTCTCCATTAGACCCTGGTACCGCTCATGGGGTTGGGTCAATGCAACATGCTAATTTTCTTTTCCATAACGATTTTTTCGGGGATTAATGTTCGGAGCAAGCGGCATTATGGTGGGTTTTCCGGCACAGCGGCTGAATTCAACCTTAGTGTCGATGGAGCAGGTTTTTTGTTTCTTGATTTACGTTCAGATGATGAAACTGCAGCGAAATGAGCGAGCGAAGCCCAGATCGTTATTTGACTACCGACCATTTAATGAGCGACTTGCGCGGGCTTGTCGTCCGAAATGGTATCGTCGCCTTTTCGACAAAGATTTTGCGAACCATTGTCATGGTCGCGACAACAGCGGTGCTGGCCCGCATACTAACCCCCGAGGATTTTGGTATTGTTGCCATTGGCCTGGTCGTCACAGGCCTGGTAGCAATATTCGCGGATAGCGGCCTGCCGACCGCGACGATCAACAAGAAAGACCTGACCGCCAGGGAGGTCAGCGGGCTGTTCTGGATCAACCTGGGGCTCGGAGTCGTCTCGGTATTTGTCATTTCGGCGCTGACGCCGTTCATCGCTTGGCTTTACTCCGACAACCGTCTTGTCGGCGTGACCATATGGTTGTCCCTGACGGTGGTTCTCAACCTCGCCTTCATTCAGCACAGAGCGCTGATGGTGCGGCAAATGCATTGGATCGCAATTCGCAGCATCGAGATTGGCTCGGTTTTTGCCGGATGCCTGGTCGGTATCGTCGCCGCCTTTCTCGGCGCCAGCTACTGGGCGCTGGTCGCCATGCATATCACTATGGCATCCGTGAGCCTCATTTTTTTCTGGATCGTATGCGGTTGGAGGCCGGCCTTCACGGTCCCGTTCAAGGAGCTTCGCCAGTCGCTGGCATTCGGCGGAAATCTAACGGCCGTCATCTTTCTGAAATATTCCAGCCGGCAACTCGACGACTTGCTCGTCGGATGGATGTGGGGTGTCACGACACTGGGCTTTTACAACAGGGCATATCAACTTCTTATCCTTCCAATCTCACAACTGACTGATCCGCTTTCGGGTGTGATCGTTCCGACGATGAGTAGGCTGCAGGACGATCCAATTCGATGGAAGACTATGTATTTGAATGCTCTAGGGGCACTAAGTTTTCTGATGGCGCCAATCGGCGTGGTCCTTATTGTTTTTTCCAAGGACACCGTCCTTCTGCTTCTGGGGAATCAATGGCAGCCGGCGATACCAATCTTCCGCTTGCTTGCAATCTCGCTTCTGGTGCAGCCGATCCTGGAGACAAAAAATTGGGTCTATATCTCGCAAGGTAATACTAGCCGGATGTTCAAGTGGTCGCTGATTGAGACGCCATTCATCATCGGATCATTTGTCGTAGGTCTGCCGTTTGGAGCAGAAGGGGTTGCGCTGGCCTATTCGCTTGCCGTCATCGCCCTAGCGGTTCCGACTCTTCTTTTTGCCTTTGCCGGCACAAACCTGGCGTTGCTTGACGTCGCTAAAACCGTCTGGCGGCCATTTCTGGGTGCCGGAATCGCGGCCGCGCTGTCTTGGCTTTGCCTATATTATTTCGCGCCAGAGACGAGCCTGATCCGGCTCATATTGGGCCTGGCCATTTTCGGCACGACCTATGCCGTGGTGATGATCGGCGGTCTTGGTTTTCTGCCCTATCTGCGGAGCCTGATGAACGACCTTTCGCTGAAGAAGCCAATCGAATGATCTTTGCTGAACTGCCGGTGTTTTTATTTCGGCGTTGCAGAAAAATGGGCGACATACCAGTCGTTTTCCGGATAACTGTCGTCCAATCTTCGGACCTCATAGCCCATACTCGTTATGTACGCGCCACACGCTAATTGTTTCTCTTCAAATATTGCTCGATCATCATCGTCGATTTCATAAATTACCGCTGGCCGCGATTGCTGCAGCGTCTGGCGCATACCGCGCATGACATTGATTTCGGCGCCCTCGACGTCGATCTTCACGACGTTTGGGACCGGTGTGGCGCGCCGCGCCACGAGGGAGTCGATCGTGATGACGGGGACCGTCATCAGACCGGTCATGTCAGGCGGCGCCGCAGCAGTGGAAAGGGCAGCACCTCCCGCGTGTTCCGCCAATTGCAGTTCGGCCATGCCGATGACATCGGAGATGGCGGTAGCCATCACTTCGATCTGGTCAAATCGGTTGAGCGCGGCGTTGTGACGAATGCAGGATACATTTTCCGGAACCGGCTCGAATGCCAGGATCCGTCCGGAAGTGCCGACCAGATGCGCCCCGATAATCGTGAAAAACCCCTTATTGGCGCCGATATCAAAAAACACGGTTCCCGGACCGAGGAGACGTTTCAGTTCCTGTTGCACCGGCATTTCGTTCGTCCCAAAGGCATAGTCGGAATTACCACGCGCTGCGTTAAACATCAGGCCACGACCAACGCCGTCGGCGATGGCCACGTCCCTGTCGCGCACCCAACGTCGGTGCAGGCGCCGGCCAAGTCTCGTTCTAAGCATATGGGCGCAAATTCCCACGATTCGATCGGTTGTCCAAATTGTGAAGTTTTAAGGTCTGAGCCCTAAAATCATGGCGTTGAGCTCCTCGCCAGTGCCTTGAAATCCTCGAACACTGTGCCGGTGTCGTTGCCCCATTCCCAATTAGCAAGCAACCCGACACCTCTAATTTTGAGAGGCACGGTCTCCGGACGTACGTCGGAGAGGGCGCGGAATAACACAGGCTCGTCGTTGACCGAAACGAGATAGCACATACCGTCGAAGGCAACGCGCATTCGGAATTGTTGTCCCCACACCACACGGTCGCCAACATTGGTCCACACAGCGTCGTAAAGTTCCTCAACGCCGTTGAGGCGGAAGAAGGAAGAAATTGAAGCGCCGCCATAACCGTCGTCGAGCCAGGTATTAATTAGAATGTGATTGTCCTCATCCTGCCAAAAGGCGAGACCGGAGCGGCACCTCTCGCCTTCGCCCCGCCTTTTGCCGGGCGGCGTCAAGGTCACAGCGACATCAGCAAATTCAGGTTGATTCCAATCGACCAAATAGACCGTGCGTCCTGGATTGGGTTTGTCTACGCCGGCTCGCACCCTGACGCTGCCCTGACCGGTCAGGTCGAAAAAACCATCGCCAATTTGGCGACGCCATGAGCGATTTCCAAGGTTCGTCTTCCGTGCTTCCAGCGGTCCGGCAGGTGCTACAAATCCGTCTGCGACAGCCGGACTGTCTCCATTCTTGCACCATGGCGATGGCAGATCCAAAGCTGGTGGTATTGGCAATTCGCGCGGATGCGCTTCGAAATGACTGATGCAGAACTCTTCGGCCACCGTCTCGCCAGCGATAAGGCCGACGCCTGTCGATTCGGCTAGGCGGTCGTCTGCGATGCTGCCGCCAAAAAGCAGCTGGCCATTCAGACTGAACTGCAGAGTTAGGCCATCGTCCAGGATTTGAACCGAATTGTTCTTTGCGGCGGAGGATGATAGCTTGGATTCTACCGCCACCTCATGCGACCGGCCCTGGTAAACGAGCATGAGGCGACAGGCATTGCGACTGAAAACGAGACGCCAATGATTGCGGCAATCCTGAAATCGCCATGCAAGGCCGGCAGCCGGGCTGCCCGGCTCTAGGCCAACAACGGCATGAAGCAGCCCGGTAGCTACGCCCGGATCAAGCATCACCAAATTTTCTGCGGCGGCAGTTTGTTCGCCATTCATTTCAGGCAGCAATGATCCATCGTAGACTGTCCAGTCCCCTCCGACCTCGGCAGAAACATCGGCGATTTGGCCACGTCCTTGCAGCATTGCGGCCGCGTGAGCGGTGCCGAACCATTGTGCAAGCTCCGGCAGGCGCGCGACTTGCGTCCTGTAGACACGAGTGTCAACGCGGAAGCCGATCTGACCAAGCACACTTTGGTATAGACCCGGATAAACCGGATTTGCCTCGCAAACGGCGTCAATGGCAAGCGGCCGCATCATGGGGAAACCTGGAAGGCCACGAGCCTGCGGCATCGAGGCCGCGTAATATGCGGCACCGCACTCGCGTAAAACAACGATGTAATAGATCGGCAGGTTTTGCACGGAGCGAAGCGCGGGCAACGGCGCTTTGCACGCATTCATCCACAATTCGCCGTTTTCTGGGCCGCTTGCATGCATGACGAAACAATTACCTGCGCCACGATAATCGAGAGGAACCGGACCGTCGAACCAGCCAAGCATCAAATTTTCATCCAGTTCCAACGGGTTTTGAGGTGCTTGTCGATTCAACCAAATCCATCGCCTGATCTCGCGCGCCAGCTGCCTCTTGTTGCCGTGGCGCAACCAGGCAAACAGGTTGTGCATCATGCTATGGGCTTCGCTGCCCTTTGCCCAGCGACCCAATCTTCGTACCAGGCTTTGACCAAGGTGTTCAGCTTGCGAAGTGTTGTGTCCGTTCAGCGCACACACGGCGAATGTCAGGCCGGATTCCCGCTCATATTGCCCGTAAACCAGACCGCAACGTCCCCAGCCCGCCCCGACAAGCGGCCGTATCCGCAATGCGCCGTGGTCGATCCCAATGACCTTTTCCACGTCGACGCCCTGACGTTTGATCCCGTCCTCGTTGACACCGCCGACAACCTTTCCCTGAGGGCGATCGCGACGAAAATGATCGGTGAAGCACTGCATTCCCGTTTACTGGAACCCCGTCGATCGGCCCGCCCGCGCTGCCTCGTTGCGCCATAGATGCACTTTGGCAAAGTCGTCCCATGCTATGCTGACGATGTCCAAATCGCCGTCTCCATCGAGATCCACGGCGCGGCCACCGAGATGGCTTTCCATTCCGGCGCCAATCCGGCTTTCCGTGAATTGGCCGCGACCGTCGTTGCGCCAGACGCTGAGTCGCATTTGCCCGCGATGCTCCGCCAAAACGACATCCAGCACCCCGTCGCCATCCATGTCGGCAACGTTGAGGCTGTTTGTCGTCGCCCATGAGGTTATCCGGTGGGCCTGCCAGGGCACACTGTAGGCATCTGGCGGCTGTGCCCACCAATATGTCTCCGCGTCGTTTTCGCCGCCATTTTCTTCGGTAGCCACTATATCGAGACGGCCATCGCCGTTCAGATCGCCCAATCCGACCCTGTCGGGAAATACGGCGTCAGCGAAACTGCCGATCGTGTATGCCGGCCAATCCGCTGATCCGTCACCGGGGTTCTGATACCACTCGACACCCTTGGCGTTTCCCGTGGTGGCGGCGACGTCCGGCAACCCATCACCGTCGATGTCGCCCACTGCAAGCCCCTCATCGGAAGGGCGCGGGCTGATACGGGTGCGCGGCCAGTTTCCGCCTTGCGGATTGGGCGGCACGCGGAAGGTGTAAATACCGTCACCGCTTGAAATTAGAATTGCCGACCCCTTACCGTCCAGCATGGAGACGCGGGCGTAACCCTGCGCTCCTAGCGCGTGGCTGGCTCGCGGGACGCCGCCAATCCGCACGGTATCCCAGCCGGTGTTGCCGGATTGATGCTTCACCCAGTAAATGCCGATTTCACCCTCGTCTTTCTGGGCAATGGCGTCGGCGCGGCCATCATCATCAGCATCGGTGACGAGAAACACATGCATCCCCGTCGGAAACGCAGCCTGTGCCCACTCGCCGAGTAGATCGCCGCCCGGATTGCGGTACCAAAACTCGCCGGAAACAATATCGGCACGGCCGTCGCTATCCATATCGCCGAAATCGAGGCCAAAAGTTCTCGTGTGCCTGTTGGTAATCTGCCGATACGTCCAGCGCTCCAGCGGACCTTTTGTTTCCAGGTGGTTCTCCCATATCCGCAGCGGCGGGTTGCCCGTCCAGTTCGCTCCATAGATATCGTAGTCGCCATCATTGCCGATATCGTCGACGACGCCGTTGTGAAGTCCACCTCTGCCGACGACCTGCTTCGTCCATCGTGCGCCATCACCGCCAACATTGTGCAATATCATGATTTCGCCCTTTGCCGACGTGTGCATTTGACCGAGCACTACGTCGATGTCGCCATCGAGATCCATGTCGGCCGCCTCCAATGTGTGAACCTTTTCCATGTCCGCAAGAATCGTGTGCGACTTCCATGCACCGGTGGGATCTCCGTCGGCCGGAGTCCACCAAACAATATCAGCCGTTCCCTCGGAGCTTGAATAAAGCACGTCAGCTATGCCATCGCCGTTCAGGTCGGTGATCAAGGCCTTGAACTCGGCAGGCGCATCTCCGATCGCATACTGGATCCAGTTGGATATGCTCCGCGCGCTGGCCGCGCCGGGATTTCGGAGCCAGACACCGCGCAAAACCAGATCCGTCTGGCCGTCGCCATCTATATCGCCGCCGGTCATCCCCTCGCTGCCGAGGTTCAGTTCGCCGAATTCAGTCCGCTGCCAGGATGTTGGACTGCTCTGGAAAAAGATCATTGCGCGCTTGGGACTGCGCGTTGCAACGTCCAGCCGGCCGTCACTGTCGAAGTCGGCCAACTCCACGTCCTTGCCCCAACTGCCGATGCTGCCGATGACATGCCGTCTCCACGGGCTGCCGTTTGCCGGATCTCGCCCAGAACGTGGATTTTCGAACCAGATCAAATTGTCGTCAGAGTTGCCGTCGGGTACTACAATGTCGAGATCGCCATCGCCGTCTACATCGCCCAGCGAGCCATCAGTCGTGAACTGGGTTGCCGCAATGGCGATGATGGTTCTTGTCCAGTCCGGATAGCGGTACCACGTCAATGGCTCGTCCGGCATGCCGCCGACGATGAGATCCGGTAAGGCGTCACCGTCGATATCTCCCACTAGTTTGATATCGCCGGCAGTCCGGTCGATCATCCGTTCATCGAAGGGCACGTCAGCGATAACGACAACGGTCGGGGCCAAGGCGTGCCGCCATGCAAACAATCCTGTTCCGGCTGCCAGGGCCATCGTCATCACGAACAGCACACCAATGGCGAGCAACAGCGTCCGGCGATCGGATGAACGCAACGTCAATCCACCTTCCCTCCAGCAGGCTCCCGTCGCTGAAACACCTCAAAAGGCTGCAGGAAGCAGGCAAGGAAGTCACCACCCGATACATCTTCCAGGATTGGCCAATCCACTCGTCCCAGCAAGCGTTCCATCTGCGAGCGATGAGCTGCCAATGCCGACCGTTTCTGATCCAATTGACCGCTTATGTCGACGACATGGGAGAATGTGCCGAGTAGCCTTATGCCACACATGGCTTTCAGTGTGCCGGCGAGGACTGATAGCGCCATTCTGTCCGCTCTCATTGGTTGGCGAGTCCATGGCCAATGCCGCCAGAACCATACCGGATAGGCATTGAGTACGGCGGAATTTACGTCAGCAGCGAGGGCCCGACGGACGGCACGGTAGGTGGCGACGTGATCGGCAGGGCCATCAGCCCAGAAGGGAAAATAAATCTCCTTCGGTCGGTTCTCGCGAAGAAGCCCGCTTATCTGTTCAGCTGCTGCTGCCTCATGTTGGCGCAAGGCGCCATCGGGAAAGTCAAGGAACGCGATGTCGTCCTCCGGCACATCCAGTTCGCGGCAGGCAGCAAGTGCCTCCCGTCGCCGCATCGCCGCAAGCTCTTGCGGAGGCATGAATTGTCCGTGCGAGCCACTGCCATCGGTCATGAAGACGACCGTCACATTCGCGCCTGCTTGCCTTTTCTTGGCAATGATGCCGCCGCAGCCGAGCGTTTCATCGTCGGGATGAGGCGCAAACACGATCGTGGGCCTCATCAGATCATCGGGCGCCAGTTCAGTAGCTCGCTGCATCAGCCGGCGCCTGTAGGCGTCACGGAGGTGGCCGGTAAGTAACATCACTAAGCGGCACCTTTTAACAACTGCCTATATTGGGTGGCAAGTTGAACCGTGATCCGGTCCCAAGAAAAAAGGGCTTTTGCGCGAAGCCGTCCTGCTTTGCCCATCGCCTTGCTGCTCTCACGGTTGGCAAGCACCCGAATAATTGCCGCCGCCAACTGCTCCGCCTTGCCAGGCTCAACGAGAAAGCCGGTGACACCTTCGTCGACGATCTCGATCATGCCGCCGACACGCGAGGCAACCACCGGCCGTTCGCATGCCATCGCCTCAATCAGGCTCATGCCGAATGACTCAGAGAATGACGGGTTCACAAGAACGTCGGCCTGTGCGTATTCGCGGGCCAGCATAGCATGAGGCATCCCGTCCGAAAAAATCACGCTGTCCGCGATATCCGCGGGCATGCGGGCTTTCAGCTGATCGAGATAGGCGCCCTGGTAGAACGCGGCGAGCTTGGTAACGTCTTCGTCTTCGCTCAGCGTGACGATAAAGTCTTTTGGGGTCGTCGCGAACGGCCCGATCAGCTTTAGGTTCGCCTGCGGAAATGCCCGGCGAACAATGGCAAAAGCATCCACCAGAACGTGAATGCCCTTTTCGGGCGTAATCCGTCCGACGAAAAGGATGCTCTCCGTGTTCTCGCTCTTTGAGCGGCTACGATCGCCAGCGGTAAAAGCTTTGGCATCCACGCCATTGTAGACGGTGTGGCAACGATCGGCGGAATGGGGAAACCGCTCGCGCACCTTGCTGGTTATATGATGACCGCAACCGAGGACCAGATCGACGCTACACAGCCGTTGTTCCATCAACTCCCGATCAAGCTGCGAAAGCCACTCGCAGTGCATATGAAGCACGATCTTCGCGGCCGGATTGAAAGCGCGAATGATCGGCGCGAAATGCGGGATGTTCTGAATATGGATGATATCGAAACCGCCGCGCCTGATATCCTTAGCCACTTGCAGAGCGTAGTCGGCGCTGTGAAAAACGGCGGCATGGAGCGGATGCTTGCGCGAAGTGAAGGGCGGAAAGTTCATGAGCTTCCAAGACCGCAGAGGTATCGTGCGAACGAAGCGGAACCCTATGTTGTTAGCTTCGTCGGTCCTATTCTGTGATCTGGTGCGCCGCAGAAAAACCGTAACGTCATGGTCCTTTGCCAGTCGCCGCGCGACCTGGAACGTCCAGATGCCAAGCGAATTTTGGTGCGGCGGAATGACAAGGTCCACCGGCTGGCTGACGAAAGCGATCTTCATGAGTTAGTCGATCCAGGCACTCTAATGCCAATCGGGATTGATGCCTTTGCCGATGAGCCGTGGCGCAGAAATTTTTGTTTCCGCCAAACTGATTTGTGCACTGATCGCGGCAAGGTGCGCTCTTGATCCGGGTTTATTCATCACTTTCCCCACGGTTCCGGACCGCTTGGCGGCTTGCAACCCGCATTAATCGGCCCGCCGGCGCAATCGTAGCCCAACTTTTGGTGCTGGTGAAACGACTTTGTAGACTTCCCGCCGCGTCTGACTACGCTAGCGCCCTATCGTACCGCCGGAACTAAACTCATCGGGAACGTCTGGCAGTTCATGCGCAACAACTGGTTATCGAACCAGATCTTCGACTCCTATGACCCGGTCCTCAACTGATATCTTGAGAAATAGTATTAAGTTTCGCTGGGACCAAACGGCGATAGCCAGGGGTTTCGAATCCCTAGGGCCGGAACAGTTCACCCCCAACTGCCTATTATCCGTGATCGCTTGAAAGCCTCACATATGGATGCGATTTCCGCCGGAAAACCCTCACACTAAAAGAGAATGTCGGAGATCTGTGTCAGTTCTCTGTGCCGCGTCCAAAATATCCGGTGCGCGCACCGATTTCCCGATTATGGTCCTCCAACGCCTCCTCGACAAAGCTATTCATGCGCTCCTGGAATACAACATCGCTGAACAGCAAAGCGCGCTCACGGATCGTTTCGGAATTGAACGACTCTTCCATCGCCTCAAAACGATGAACTGCTTCAACGATGTCGGCGACGGACTGCTGATCGAACAATAGGCCAGTTGCTTCGGGAACGACGGTTTCCAGAGCGCCACCTCGCCCGAAAGCAATAACGGGCCGGCCACTTGCCATTACCTCTACCGGTGTCATGCCGAAATCTTCCTCACCTGGAAAAATGAGTGCGCGGCACCGCGCCATGTGATCCTTTAGTACCGGAAAAGTCTGGCGGTCCATCAGGGTGATTGTCGGCCCGCTCATCACCCGAAGCCGCGCAAGCTCTTCACCACCGCCAATCACCACCAGCTTCTTTTTCATTTCCGTGAATGCCTGCACGGCGAGATTGATCCGCTTATATGGCACAAGGTGACCTGCACACAGGTAAAAATCGCCAATGTCAGATGTCGGCGCGAAATCGTTGACTGAGACCGGTGGGTATATGATCGTCGCGCTGCGATGGTAATAGCGTTTGATCCGATTGGCGACATGCCTGGAATTGGCTATGAACTTGTCAACGCGCGATGCTGTCGTGACGTCCCATTGCCGGAGCATTGGGGCGAAGATGGGCATGGCTGCACGCGTCAGCCGATTGGCGCTCGCGCTATATTGGTGGTAGTGGTCCCAAATATAGCGCATCGGAGAATGGCAGTAGCAGATGTGCAACGCATCCGGCCGCGGAATGATTCCTTTCGCCGGCCCCGACTCGCTTGAAATCACCAGATCATATGGGGACATGTCAAAATGTTCTAAGGCGAACGGCATCAATGGTAGCAATGACTTGTACCATTTTTTTATGCCAGGAATGCGGTTGAGGGCGGACGTTTGGACGGAATGCGCCCGCAGTTTTTCCGTTACGCTGTTTTCGTCATAAAATAACGTGAAGATATCGGCCGACGGGAACAGATTGCACAAAGCTTCTACAACCTTCTCGCCGCCGCGCATGTCCTTTAGCCAGTAGTGTACGATTGCAACCTTCATTGGGGTCTAAAAGCCTTTGCGGTTACGGCGATCAGGAGAGGCCGGCATCCAGTGAACGGACCGGCACCCTGTCGCTACGCGCCGGCCGCTTGACCTCGTGCGACAAGGAGGCGTGAATCGTAAAGGCGAGTGCGCCGACTGTCGGTCCATCTGCCGATAGATTGCAGGTAAATCGGGCACATATCAATCAGCGCAATATTTATTGCGATATTCAGCTAAACGCAAAGACTTATGCACGACTGCAGCATAAGCGCATCCTAGCGGTTGCAAATGGGCCCGACGGGGACAAAAAATTCACCCTTAGATATGTATAGAAACCCAGATTCACTCACAATGTTAACAAATTCTTATCACATCAGTGGGTTCTAAATCATGAGGCATGATAGATAATTAATATTCGCCGATTAAATTTGCTCGATATCGGCGAAAGTGAATTGAGATGAATCTATTAAAAATTGACAGAACTGACGGCGTCGCAGGTAAGAATGCGAGCGATGCTGCTGCAGATATCGCCACCGAGACCTTTTTATCAAAATTTTATTCTGGCCGGAATACTGCCACTTCTATTCTCGCGATCAGATGGGCCACACTGCTTTTCTGTCTGGGGGTCTGGGGATTGGTGATCGCCGGTATCGCAGCTTGGCTATCGTGATTGAATACGGGCCGAAGCCGTTGGTTCAATAGCTTCCACGCCCGAGCAAAACGACAGCCACCGTTTTTATCAAAATAATCAAATCGGTTCTGAGTGTTCCGGTCTGCACGTATTGCAGGTCAAGGCGCACCCTTTCCGAATAGCTTGTGTCGTTGCGGCCGTTGATTTGCCAAAGCCCCGTAAGGCCGGGCCTGACGGCGATGTAGTAGATGTAGGCATCTGCGTAACGCGGTATCTCCGCTCTAACGATGGGTCTTGGGCCGACCAGACTCATCTCGCCGCGCAAGACATTGATGAGTTGCGGTAACTCGTCAAGACTTGAGCGTCTCAGGAAAGACCCGAATTTGGTGGTGCGGGGATCGTTTTTCAGCTTCTGCGT
>CALZIL010000045.1 GCA_945787495.1 uncultured Afifella sp.
CTGATCACGTTCCGTTTCTTCCAGGCCGGCTGGCAAATCCTGACCGGTCAGCGCGAGATGCTCATCGCCAGCCACGAGGCCGAGGAGCTTGTCGAAGAAGTCGCCGCCGCGGCCGACAAGGCGGACTGACCGATGGATGTCGCATTCCTGTTTGCCATGGTGATCGGCTTTCTGCTGATCGGCGTGCCGATCGCCGTCAGCCTGGGTCTGTCCTCCATCATCTTCCTGCTGATCTATTCCGACAGTTCGCTCGGTTCGATCGCCCAGACCCTGTTCAACGCCTTTGCCGGGCACTTCACGCTGCTGGCCATTCCGTTCTTCATCCTGGCGTCCACCTTCATGTCGACCGGCGGCGTCGCCCGCCGCATCATCCGCTTCGCCATCGCCTGTGTCGGTCATTTTCAGGGCGGCCTTGCCATTGCCGGCGTTTTTGCCTGCATGCTGTTTGCCGCGCTGTCCGGGTCCTCGCCGGCGACTGTCGTCGCCATCGGCACCATCGTCATCGCCGGCATGCGGCAGGTCGGCTACACCAAGGACTTCGCCGCCGGTGTGATCTGCAATGCCGGCACGCTCGGCATCCTGATCCCGCCATCCATCGTCATGGTCGTCTATGCCGCTTCCGTCGATGTCTCCGTCGGCCGCATGTTCATGGCCGGCGTCATTCCGGGCCTCCTGGCCGGTTTGATGCTGATGGTCGGCATTTATGTCGTTGCAAAGGTTCGCGACCTGCCAGCGCAGGACTGGGCCGGCTGGAGTGAGGTTTTTGCAGCCGCCAGGGACGCCGGTTGGGGTCTCTTCCTGATTATCATCATTCTGGGCGGCATCTATGGTGGTATCTTCACCCCGACCGAGGCGGCCGCAGTCGCCGCCGTCTACGCCTTTTTCATCGCCAATTTCGTCTATCGCGACATGGGACCGTTCGCCGAGGGCCGCGGCGCCGACATGTCGGTCGGCCAGAAGGTCGCGGCGTTCTTTTACACCTTCGTCCACCCGGACACCAAGAGGACGCTGTTTGAGGCCGGCAAGCTCACCATCATGTTGTTGTTTATCATCGCCAATGCGCTGATTTTAAAGCACGTTCTGACAGAGGAGCAGATCCCGCAAGCGATCGCCGGATCGATGCTGCAGGCCGGTTTCGGGGCGATCATGTTCCTGGTGATCGTCAATGTGATCCTGCTGATCGGCGGTCAATTCATGGAGCCGTCGGGGCTGATCGTCATCGTCGCGCCCTTGGTCTTCCCGATTGCCATCAAGCTTGGCATCGACCCGATCCATCTTGGCATCATCATGGTGGTGAACATGGAGATCGGCATGATCACGCCACCGGTCGGTCTCAACCTGTTCGTCACCTCCGGTGTCGCCGGCATGTCGGTGATGCGGGTCGTCAAGGCCGCAGCGCCATGGCTGGCGATCCTCTTTGTCTTCCTGATCATGGTGACCTATATCCCATGGCTGTCGACCTTCCTTCCGACCCTGTTGCTGGGACCGGAACTCGTCGCCCCGTAAACCGGCCGGGTAGTCTGATCCGGTAGGCTGGTCCGGTAGGCTGGCTTTGGCAGTCAGGCCGCAGAGTGGCCGGCGGGCATTGTTACAATCCAGCCAGCGCCCATATCAGCGGGATTGACGGCATTTGTCCGCGCGCGCAATGGTGACCGCATGACGATGGGTTCGCAAAAAAGTTCTGCCCGGTCCGGCGGCGCGCCTGGCCGGTCGGCGGCGTTCAGCCTGCCGAATCTGCTGACCTATGGCCGCATCGCCGCCGCGCCGCTGGTCGGCGCGACCTTCTTCATCGGCGGTAATTGGGGTCCATGGATCGCCTTCGTGATCTTCGTCGCCGCCAGCATCACCGATTATCTCGATGGCTATCTGGCCCGCATCTGGAATCAGCAATCGGCGCTCGGCCGCATGCTCGACCCGATCGCCGACAAGCTGCTGGTCGCTGTCGCCATTCTCGTCCTGGTCGCCGACGGCATGCTCGCCGGCTGGTCGATCTGGGCCGCCATCATCGTGCTGATGCGCGAAATCCTGGTCTCCGGCCTGCGCGAATTCCTTGCCGAATTGCAGGTCAGTGTTCCGGTGACCTGGCTGGCCAAATGGAAGACGGCGCTGCAACTCGTCGCCATTGCCGCCTTGCTCATCGCACCGGCCCTGCAAGGCGCCAAGAGCGGCTTCATCATCGATATGGGCCTGACCTTCTTCTGGGTCGCGGCGATTGTCACGCTTTATACCGGCTATGATTATTTCCGCGCCGGACTGAAACATCTGCTGGAGGAATGATACCAAAGGTCCTTACTATTAACCCATATGATGGCCCAAAATCGTCCGCCGGCTAGGCGCGTCCCGAACGGTGATGCGGGGCATCATCGGAGGGGCGCAACGACATCCGGCGGGCGATTTTGGACCACCGCAGGCCGGATTTCTGCGGGTTCTGGATGTCGTTGCAATTGGCTTATGGTACACGTACCACCGCGCCAATCGCGCCTAACCAAAACCCGGATAAATCCGGTCATATGAGTCAATAGTAAGGACCTTTGGTATGAGACCCGTGAAGCTTCGCTATTTTGCCTGGGTGCGCGAACGCGTCGGCAACGACGAGGAGGAGATCGAGCTGCCCGACGGCGTTGCCGACGTCGCTGGCCTGATGACCTGGCTCGCCGGCCGCGACGAGGGCTACGCCGCCGCCTTTGCCGAACCGGACGTCATCCGCGCCGCTCTCGACCAGACCCACGTTGACCACGACGCGCCACTGGCCGGCGCCCGCGAAGTCGCCTTCTTTCCACCGATGACCGGCGGGTGATTCACGACATGAAGCCGTGGAATCCGAATATACGGGTTCAGGCCGAGCCCTTTGACGCCGCTCACGAATCACAACGCCTGACGGCTGGGCGCAACGACGTCGGCGCGCTCGTGACCTTCACCGGCCTGTGTCGCGACGAAGGCGGTCGGCTCGCCGCCCTGGAACTGGAACATTATCCCGGCATGGCCGAAGCGGAGATCGCCCGCATCGCCGCTCAGGCGGCCGAGCGCTGGCCGTTGATGGGCCTGACCGCCATTCACCGCACCGGCAAGATTGCGCCCGGCGAGCCGATTGTCCTTGTCGTCACCGCGTCCGCCCACCGCAAGGCGGCGTTCGAGGCAGCAGAATTCCTGATGGATTTTCTGAAGACCAAAGCACCGTTCTGGAAGAAAGAGCACCACAAGGACGGCGCGTCCGGCGACTGGGTCGATGCCCGCGACGCCGACGACGACGCGGCTGATCGCTGGTCGTGAAGCCGGGCTAACGGCCTAGGCTGTCGCGGTCGCTTCCGCACCCGCCTGCGCTGCCGCTCTGGCCGGCGCGTCGGCCTGCGGCTGCACCGCCACCATGTAATCTTCCATGACGGTTTTGGTGATCTCGCCCGGCGTGAAGCTGTAGGGGCCGATTTCGGAAACCGGCGTCACTTCCGCCGCCGTGCCGGTGATGAAGCACTCTGAAAAGCCCGCCATCTCCTCCGGCATGATCCGCCGTTCGACAATTTCGTAGCCGCGCGCCTTGGCCAGAGCGATCGCCACGCGCCGCGTGATGCCGTCGAGGAAACAGTCGGCGATCGGTGTGTGGATGACGCCATCGGCGACGAAGAAGATGTTGGCGCCGGTGCATTCGGCGACCCGGCCCTGCCAGTCCAGCATCATGGCGTCGGCATAGCCTTTGGCTTCCGCCGCATGTTTGGAGATGGTGCAGATCATGTAGAGCCCGGCGGCTTTGGAGTGGACCGGCGCGGTGCGCGGATCGGGCCGGCGATAATCGGCAATGTCGAGACGAATGCCCTTCAACCGCTCCTCCGGATCGAAATAGGACGGCCATTGCCAGGCGGCGATGGCCAGGTTGATGCGGTTCGCCTGCGCCGACACGCCCATCATTTCGCTGCCGCGCCAGGCGAAGGGCCGTACATAGGCGTCCGAAAAGCCGTTGATCTCCAGAACCTGGCGCTTGGCCGCCTCGATCTCGTCGACCGAAAAGGGAATTTTGAAATCCAGCACGCCCGCCGACTTGTGCAGGCGTTCAGAATGCTCGCGGCTCTTGAAGATGACGCCGCCATAGGCGCGCTCGCCTTCAAATACCGAACTGGCGTAATGCAGACCATGAGTCAGCGCATGGACGGTGGCATCCGCCCAGTCGACGACTTCGCCATTATACCAGATCTTGCCGGTCATCTGATCGAAAGGGACGCCTGCCATAGTCCTGTCCTCAACCCATCCAGCCGCCTTGCGCGAGGCGGCAACTTCACTAAGCTTCGGCCATCGTCATCCGGCACGTCGTCGGCCGGCACCCGGCCGCATCCTTGCACGAACAGCGGAGAAACACGCAATCCTCTGCCAATCGTTTGCCCGAGCCTTCCCAAACCATACAATCTGCAATATATATGTCAACATGACTGACATAAATTTCCTGAATAATGATGACAGCGGCGATGCCGCATCGCAAAGCGATCGATCCGGCGAGGCGTTGGTCGACCTGATCGAGCTTTTGTTCTTCGCCTATCGCGACTTCACCTCCGATCCCGACGCCATTCTGGCGAAATATGGTTTCGGCCGCGCCCACCACCGGGTGATCCATTTCGTCGACCGCAATCCCGGTCTCACCGTCGCCGATCTCCTGGATATTCTGAAAATCACCAAGCAAAGCCTTGGCCGGGTTTTAAAGCAGCTCATCGAAGGCGGTTTCATCCACCAGGTCACCGGGCCGCACGATCGGCGCCAGCGACTGCTTTATGCGACCGCCGAAGGGCGGGCGCTCGCCGCCCGGCTCAGCGAGCCACAGTCTCGCCGCATACGGGCCGCATTGGCGAGGCTGGATCCGGAAGCACGGCAGACCGTGTCGCGGTTCCTGTTTGCCATGATCGATCCGGCCGAGCAGCCCAAGGTGGCGCGGCTGGTGGGAAAGGAGCCGGCGGTTGAGTGAACAAGGCGCCATCCAGGAAACGGTGATCCCCGACGACAATGCCGCGCATTTGCTGGTCGTCGACGATGACAATCGTATCCGCGACCTGCTGACCCGTTTTCTCGGCTCGCACGGCTTCCGCGTCACCGCCGCCGCCGATGCCGCCGATGCCCGCCGTCAGATTGCCGGCATGGCGTTCGACCTGCTCATTGTCGATGTGATGATGCCCGGCGAAAGCGGCCTTGAACTGACCCAGAGCCTGCGCCAGAACCTGGATGTGCCGATCCTGATGCTGACGGCGCGTTCTGAAACGCAAGACCGGATAGTGGGTCTGGAATCGGGTGCCGACGATTATCTGCCCAAACCGTTCGAGCCGCGCGAGCTTTTGTTGCGGATCAACAATATCCTCAAGCGCGGCAGCCTGCCGCCGGTGCCGGAGATCGAATTTGTCCGTTTCGGGCCGTTCACGTTCCATATTCCGCGCGGCGTTCTAAAGCGCGGTGAGGAAGTGATACGGGTCACGGAACGCGAACGCGACCTGTTGCGGATTTTTGCCGGCCGGCCCGGCGAAACCGTCCAGCGCCACGAACTGCTGACCGCCACCGGCGCCAGCAGCGAGCGCACGGTCGATGTTCAGATCAACCGCCTCAGGCGCAAGATCGAAGCCGATCCGTCCAACCCCATCCATCTGCAGACCGTGCGTGGAATTGGCTATCGGCTTCTGGTTGACTAGTCTCAGCTTGCGGCAAGTCCGCCGCAGGCAGTTTGAGACCGATCGCAGAGCCCGATGACCCTGATGGACGAAATCGGCAACCGTTTGCGGCTTGACCGCCTGCGCCGGCACGCGCCCGCTTTGCAACGTCTGCGCTCGGCTATCGGTCAGGGTTTAAACCGGTTCGCCGGGCCACTGGATCGACTCATGAGCGCCGCCAACCGGCGGCTGCCGAAGGGTCTTTACGCCCGCTCCATCCTGATCGTCGTGGCACCTATCGTCATCCTGCAGTCGGTCGTCGCCTATGTCTTCATGGAGCGCCACTGGGAGCGTGTCACCCAGCGTCTGTCGGCCGCCGTGACCCAGGACATCGCCGCGATCGTGGAGATGATCGAGACCTATCCGCAGGACGAGCGCTATTCGGACCTGACGCGGATCGCCGCAGAAAGCCTCGGCCTGACGATTTCCGTGCTGCCGGACAGCCCACTGCCGGCGACCGGGCGCAAACCGTTTTTCTCGCTTTTGGACCGGGCACTTTCGCGGCAGATCACCAGACAGATCAAGCGGCCGTTCTGGATCGACACGGTCGGCAATTCCGATCTTGTGGAAATCCGCATCAAGCTCGACGGCAAGGTGTTGCGCGTCTTTGCCAGACGCAGCCAAACCTATGCCTCCAACTCGCATATCTTCCTGGTCTGGATGATCGGCACATCGCTGGTCCTGATCGGCATTGCGCTGGCCTTTTTGCGCAACCAGATCAAGCCGATCCTGACGCTCGCCGAAGCCGCCGACGGCTTCGGCAAGGGCCGTCAGGTGCCCAATTTCCGGCTGCGCGGCGCCCGCGAAGTGCGCCAGGCCGGCCGGGCTTTCATCGACATGCGCCGGCGCATCGAGCGGCAGATCGAGCAGCGCACGGCCATGCTGTCGGGCGTCAGTCACGATCTGCGCACGATTCTGACCCGCTTCCAACTGGAACTGGCGCTGCTCGGCGACAATCCCGACACCCGCGCCATGCGGACCGACATCGATGAAATGACGCGAATGCTGGAAGATTATCTCGCCTTCGCCAAAGGTGATGCCGAAGAAGTCAGCGAACCTGTCGACATGCCGGCGCTTTTGGAACAGCTCGCCGAGCGGGCGCGGCGGATCGGCAAACAGGTCACCGTGGCCTTTCAGGGCGATGCGAAGATCGAGGTGCGGCCGCTGGCCTTCCGCCGCTGCATTGACAATCTGATCGGCAATGCCGGCAAATTCGGCGATCGCATCGAGATTCTCGCCAATAACCAGGACAATTGGCTGACGATCGCCATCGACGACGACGGACCGGGTATCGACGAGCATGAGCGCGAGGCCGTCTTCAAACCGTTCTACCGGCTGGATACGGCCCGCAATGTCGATGACGGCGGCACCGGTCTTGGCCTGTCGATCGCCCGCGACATTGCCCGCAACCACGGCGGCGACATCGCGCTCGACACCTCACCGCTTGGCGGCCTGCGCGCCGTTCTGGCAATTCCCGCCTGACAATCAGAACATCCGGCCGCCGGCCGGCACCGCGAGATCGGGGTGGATGAGCACCACCTCGCCATCTTCGTCCGGCACGCCCAGCGTCAGCACTTCCGACATCAGCGGGCCGATCTGGCGCGGCGGAAAATTGACGACGGCGAGGACCTGCCGGCCGACAAGTGCGTCAGGCTGGTAATGCCGGGTGATCTGGGCAGTGGATTTCTTGACGCCGAGTTGCGGCCCGAAATCGATCATCAGCTTGATCGCCGGCTTGCGGGCCTCAGGAAAAGGCGCCGCCTCCACGACCCGGCCGACGCGGATATCGACCTTCAAGAAGTCATCAAAGGCGATCACGGCCGGATCGACCGCCACGGCCTTACTCGCCACGGCCGAAGACGCCGGACTGCCGGGGGCTGGCCCCGTTGCTCCGTTTCGCCTTGGGCGCTGCCTTATCCTCATCCTCCCGGCTGCGCCGCCGCCGGCCGAACGGGCCGGGCATCAAACGGGCCAGCCGCTCCAGGCCAAGAATGATGCGCTCGCTCTGCCTGAGCCGCCGGTCGAGTTCGGCCATGGTGCGGGCCAGCCCCCGATCATCATCGTCGAGCCAGGTCCTGAGCACCCGCGCCCAGACCAGCGCCAGACCCTGCGCCCGCACCAGCCCGCCCGAACCTGTCGCGGAAATACCGGCGCCGGTCAGCATCCAGCCCATGGACGTGGTGACGATGCGGTTCAGTTCCAGCCCCAGCAGGGGATCGCGTCGCGTCGCTTCACCGAGATTGCGGATCGCCTGCCGGTTAGGCGCCAGTGCCTCGAGCCGGGCAAACAACACGTCGAACAGCCGCTCGCGCGCCGGCTCGCCGGCCATGTCGGGATCGATACCGGCAAGCACCGTCTGATCGGTGCGGCGGGCAAAATCGGCAATCACCGCAAGCCGGCCGTCATAGGCCTCGCGCAATTGCGCCAGGCTGACGCCGGCGCGCGCCGCCAGATCCTCCAGCGAGATCGTCTCCCAGTCCGCCTCGGCGGCAAGCGCCAGCAAGGCGTCGATGATTGAATTGCGGGTCTTCTGCGTGACCATCGCCTTAACCCCGTGCGGTTGGAATTATTTCCATCATAGGACAACCGCAGGTCTTGTTAAGCCGGCAAATGCGCGCGTTGTTAAAGGGCCGCCGGGCCGGGTCACCAAAAAAGCAGCTCAATCCAGGTCGATCGACCGCGCCTTGGCGGCGGCAACGGCTTTTTCCAAAAGCGGCCTGAGCCCGTCATCGGCCATCAGCACGGCCAATGCCGCCGCTGTCGTGCCGCCTGGCGAGGTGACGTTTTCACGCAGTACCGCCGCCGGTTCGCTCGTCGCACCAAGCAGCGCGCCGCCGCCGGCCACCGTCTGGCGGGCAAGTTGTTCGGCCAGAGCATCGTCAAGCCCGGCCGCCCGGCCGGCCGCCGCCAGGCATTCGGCGAGATAAAACACATAGGCCGGCCCGGAACCGGAAACCGCTGTCACCGCATCCATCAGCGCCTCGTCGTCGATCCAGGCGGTGGCGCCGGTCGCCGCCATCAGCGCATCGACAAGCGCCCGGTCATCGGCCTTCAACGCCTCATTGGCGAGCGCGACGGCCATGCCGGCACCGACCTGCGCCGGCGTGTTGGGCATGATCCGCACAAGCGCCTGACCCTCAGCAAAGGCCGGCGCCAGTGTCTCCATGCGGATGCCGGCGGCGATGGACACCACCGCCGTATCCGGCCCGGCAAGCGTGGCAACATCGGAAAGAACGGCTTCCATGATCTGCGGCTTGACGGCGAGCAGCAGGATTTTCGCCGGGGTCTTCAGGGCCACATCGGACGCCTTGGCCACAACTCCAACGCCCTGCCCGGCCAGATCGCGCCGGCGCGCATCGTCCAGGCCCGGATCGATGATCGTCACGCCGGCCGGATCAAGCCCGTTAGCCAGCCAGGCGGACAGCATGGCGCTGCCCATTTTGCCGGCGCCGATCAGGACAAGCGGTGCCGCCGCAATAGGGTCCAGACCCATAGCATGGTGCCCCGGTCAGGCCTCGCCGTGGGTTTCAAACAGCACCGCCGACAGCGCCTCGTCGGGCGCCTTGCCGGCCCAGATGACGAACTGGAAGGCCTGGTAATAGCGCTCGCAGGAATCGACCGCCGCGCCGAGCAGCGCTTCAAGCTGGCCGGTGCCGACTTCCGCCCCTTCGGTAAGCAGCAGGGCATTGCGGTACATGATGACTCCTTCGGTTCGCCACAGATCGAAATGGCCGAGCCACAATTGCTCGTTGACCAGCGACAGCAATTCCATGACTTCGCTTTTGCGCCGGTCGCCGATCTTGAAATCGAAGGCGCAGGCCAGATGCAAAGCCTCAAGATCGCCCATCCAGGACAGCGAGATATTATAGTCGCACCAGCTTCCGGCGACGGAAACGGTGATCTCGTCGTCGCCGGATCGGTCGAACGACCAGTCATGCGTCGCGGCGATCTGTTCGATCAGGTCGACCGGATTTCCAACCGGTACGATTTCAAGGTCGATGAGGCTCATGAGCGGGCCCTCGCATCTTTGAGTGGCGGGAACGCGACGCGACTGAAAACCGAAGATATTTCGAATCGGCTTTGCCGATGACTATCAGTGACGACGACTGCGGTCACGTAGGATGCTTTCGTGACAAAACGAATCTCTTGTGTCGAACCACTATAGCTGAGACGGACCGCCGCAACACACGGCGTTGCCGGACAGGCAATTTATCCACTGGGTTCGTTGCAGATAAGCGACAGTCCAAAGCCGGACCGGCCGGTTCAGGCCTTGCCGGCGGTTTTGGGCGAGCCGGTTTTTGCCGCAGACTTGGCAGAGGCAGCCTTGCCGGCCGCCGGCTTGCGCGCCGCCGGTTTCCTGGCTTTCGGCCCGGCGCCGGCCAGTTGCGCCTCCAGCGCCTCGACCTTTTTGCGAAGAGTGTCGTTTTCCTCGCGCGCCTTGACCGCCATTTCGCGAACGGCCTCGAATTCCTCGCGCTGGACAACGTCCATATCGCCCAGAAAACGCTCCATCTGGCTGCGAACGGCGGTTTCCACCTCGCGCTTGACGCCTTGCGCGGCGCCCGCCGCGTCGTTCATCAGCTTGGCGAATTCGTCCATGATGCGGTTGGACGTCTGGGTCATGGCCCTTGCTCCTGTCTGCTTGCGCGCTCGCATTGCAGCGAAACGGCCTCGATATCCCGGTGATATATGGGCGAAATCGTTTTGCGCAAGCGGCAAAGCCGCGCGGGCACAATGGGCCCGCCTTGGCAGACCCATCGATTATCTTGACCGGCGGGCGGGGGTTGCGCATGGTCCGCCGGACCTTTCCAGACCCTGATGCGCGTTTTCGCTGTGCCGTTCCCCAACATCGATCCGATTGCCCTTGAACTCGGCCCGCTGGCGATCCGCTGGTATGGCCTGGCCTATCTGACCGGCATCCTGCTCGGCTGGTTCTATGCCCGCCGGCTGGCATCCAACACGGCGCTGTGGGGCGGCCGGCCGGCGCCGATGACGCCGGTCGAGCTTGACGATTTCCTGCTGTGGGCGGCGGTCGGCATCATCGCCGGCGGTCGCATCGGCTATGCGCTGTTCTACAAGCCGGCCACCTATTTCGCCGATCCGCTCGCCTTCCTGCGGATCTGGGAGGGTGGCATGTCGTTTCACGGCGGCATGGCCGGCACCATCATCGCCATGGTGTTGTTCGCCCGCCGCCGCGGCATTCCGGCCCTGTCGCTGTTCGACGTGATCGCCGCTTCCGCGACGTTCGGCCTGTTCTTCGGCCGCATCGCCAATTTCATCAATGCCGAACTTTACGGCCGCGTTTCCGATGTGCCCTGGGCGGTCAAATTTCCGCAGTGGAATCCTCAAACCGGCGAATGGCTTTTCACCGGCGCCGAGTTGCCGCGCCATCCCAGCCAGCTTTATGAGGCGGCGCTGGAGGGGGTCGTGCTTTTTCTTGTCCTGCGCCTGCTCACCCATAAAGCCGGGGCGCTGCGTAATCCCGGCGTTGTCGGCGGCGCCTTCGTCGCCGGCTATGGCCTGGCGCGTTTTGTTGTGGAATTCGCGCGCCAGCCCGATGCTCATATCGGCTTCATCGCCGGCTTCTTGACCATGGGCATGATCTTGTCGCTGCCAATGATCGCCATCGGGATCGCCGCCGTCATCTGGGCGCGCAAGCGCGGACCGGCCGACTGATGGCAACGCCGCTCGGCGAAAAGCTGACGGCGTTCATCGCCGCAAACGGCCCGATCAGCATCGCCGACTATATGAGCCATTGCCTCGCCGATCCCGAGCTCGGCTATTATGCCACCCGCGATCCGCTTGGGGCCGCCGGCGACTTCATCACCGCGCCGGAGATCAGCCAGATGTTCGGCGAGTTGATCGGCGCCTGGCTGGTCCATGCCTGGCGCGCGGCGGGCGCGCCGGCGCCGGCGATCCTTGCCGAGGCCGGCCCCGGACGCGGCACGCTGATGGCCGATATCCTGCGCGCCGCCAACGCCGACCCGGCATTCATCGGCGCCATCAGCGTGCATCTGGTCGAGACCAGCCCGGCGCTGCGCGACAAACAACAGGCAACCCTTGCCGGCGTCAAAAGCCCGGTGGCCTGGCACGAGCGGATCGAGGACGTGCCCGACGGACCGCTGTTTTTCATCGCCAATGAATTTTTCGACGCCTTGCCGATCCGGCAGTACATCCGCACCGGTAGCGAATGGCGCGAACGCGTTGTCGGGCTGGACGATGCCGGCACTCTGGCTTTCGGCCTTGGCCCGAGCAGCCTCAGACCCAGCCGCCTCGACCGGCCCGACGTCGGCGTGCCGGAAGGCGCAATCTTCGAAATCTGCCCGGCCGCCGAAGCGATCATTGATATTATTGCAAGCCGTATCGCGGCCTTTGGCGGCGCTGCCCTGATCGTCGATTACGGCTATGGAAAAACGGCGTTCGGCGACACCCTGCAGGCGGTTAAAAACCATGATTTTGCCGATCCGCTGGCCGAGCCGGGCGAGGCCGACCTGACAGCCCATGTCGACTTTGCCGCCCTCGCCCGTTGCACCCGCCAAGCCGGCGCCGCCGCGCATGGTCCCATGGATCAGGGTGCTTTTCTGCTCGCCGCCGGCCTTTTGGATCGCGCCGGCCGGCTTGGCGCCGGCAAGGACACGGCAACGCAGCGGGCGATCAGCGAGGCGGTCGAACGATTGGCCAGGCCTGAGGCCATGGGAACCCTCTTCAAGGTACTGGCCATCACCCCGCCCGGCCTCGCCTTGCCGCCTTTTGACGGGGCCGATTGATGACAACAATTGAAGCCGCCATTTGACAGGCCGCGCCCGCTTGGCCAACTTCGCCGCCATGGATGTCCCGCGCCATCAGCCCCAACCGCTCACCGCAGCGCCGCTCGCCGCCCTTGACGGAATCCGGCATGCATTCTTCACTCGCCAAGGCGGCGTCTCCGGCGGACTTTACGGCTCGCTCAATACCGGCCTCGGCTCGTCTGACGACCGCGACCGGGTGCTGGAAAACCGCGCCCGCGCCGCCGCCTGGCTGGGTGTTGCGGCGGACAGGCTCGTCACGCCCTATCAGATCCACAGCGCTGACGCCGTAATCGTCGGCGATGTCTGGCAGCCGGGCAAAGGCCCGAAGGCCGACGCTGTCGTCACCGACCGGCCGGGCATCGCCATTGGCGTCGGCACTGCCGATTGCGGTCCGGTGCTGTTTGCCGACCCCAAGGCTCGCATCATCGCCGCCGCCCATGCCGGCTGGCAGGGCGCGCTGTCCGGCATTGTGGACGCAACGCTCGACGCGATGGAAAGCCTCGGCGCCGACCGGGCCACCATAACCGCCGTCCTTGGCCCGACCATTTCCGGCGCCGCCTATGAGGTCGGCGCGGAATTCGTCGCACGCTTTGTCGCCGCCGATCCGGACAATGACCGCTTCTTCGCGCCCGCACCGCGTGACGGCCATGCCATGTTTGACCTGCCGGCCTATATCCTTGCCCGCTTGACCGCCGCCGGCATCGGTCAGGCGCACGACCTTGGTCATTGCACCTATGCCGACGAAGCGCGCTGTTTCTCCTACCGGCGCGCCACACATCGGCGCGAGGCCGATTATGGTCGCCTGTTATCGGCCATTGCCCTGGAGGATTGAACCATGGCTCTGCATTTCGAAACTGCCGAATTCGAAGCCCGCAAGGCCCGGGCTCTGGAGGAGATGGCGCGCCGCAATCTCGATGCCATGCTGCTGTTCGCGCCGGAAAGCCAGTATTGGCTGAATGCCTCGTTCTGACCCGTGAGGGCCATTTCACGCTTTTGACCCGCTCGCCCGATCTGCGTCAGGCCCGCCATACATCGCTGATCGAGGACATCGTCATCTGGATCGACCGCCCCGACGCCGACCCGGCCGGCCAGTTGCGCGACGTCCTCAACAATCTTGATCTTCTGGGCAGCCGGCTCGGCGTCGAATATGACACCCACGGCCTGACCGCCACCAATGGCCGGGCGCTGGAGGAAACCTTGCGCACCTTCGCCGAACTGGAGGATTCCTCCGACCTCGTGCCGTCGCTGCGCGCGCTCAAGAGCGCGGCGGAAATGGTTTACGTCAAACGCGCCGGCGAACTTGCCGACGACGCGTTCGATGCCGGCCTTGCCGAAATTCGCGCCGGCGCCGACGAGGGCGCTATCCTCGCCGCCATGCAGGGCGCCGTCTTTGCCGGCGGCGGCGACTATTCCGGCAATCCGTTCATTATCGGCTCCGGCGCCGATGCCCTGTTGTGCCGCACCAAGACCGGCCGGCGCACGCTCGATGACAGTGACCAGATCACCCTTGAATTCGCCGGCGCCTACCGGCTCTATCATGTCGCATTGATGGAGACCGTGGTGGTCGGCGAACCGAGTGCCTATCAGCGTGAATTGCGCGATGCTGCAGGCGAGGCTCTTGCCGCCTGCCGGGAGGCGATGATACCGGGCAATTCATTCGGCGACGTCTTTGCCGCCTATGCCCATGTCATGGAGGCGCGCGGCCTCAACCGCCACCGCCTCAATGCCTGCGGCTATTCGCTCGGTGCGCGCTATGCACCCTCATGGATGGACTGGCCAATGTTCTATCGCGACAATCCGGCGCCGATCGAACCGGACATGGTGCTGTTTGCCCATATGATCGTCATGGATTCCGATGAGCAGACCGCCATGTGCCTGGGCCGCAGCTTCCGCACGACCGATAGCGCGGCCGAGCCGCTGTCGCGTCACGGCGCCGACCTTTTCATCCGCTGACCATGCCAGCCAAACCGCCCATGCCGGCAATGATGCGCGCGCTCTCGCGCTGCGCGATACCGCTTTGTCTTAGCCTTGCCGTCAGCGCCTGCCTCGGCACGACCCCGCCGCTGCCGGTTGGCACCCCTGCCGCCGCCCCGCCTGTTGCAACGGCGCCCGACCGGACAGACCAAACGCCGGTGGCCGTTGGCCGTTTCGCCTTCGCGCCGCTGACCGGCGCGCCACAACCTGTCGCCGACCGCCTCGCCGCATCGATCGCCACGGCATCCTTGCAGCGCAATGTGCCGCTCGCCCCGTTTGCCGATGCCAATGGCGCCTATATCGTCAAGGGCTACCTGTCCGCCGTGACCGAAGCCGACACGACGCGGGCGATCTATGTCTGGGATGTGCTTGACGGCCAGCGCACCCGGCTCAACCGCATCACCGGCTCCGTTGAAGTTCCGGCAACGGCCGCCAATCCCTGGGACGCCATCGGCGGCGCGACGCTGGATCGGGTGGCAACCGAGACCATCGGCGCGCTGGCCGCCTGGCAGGCGGCAAACGGCATCTAGGAAAACGTCCCGGCACAAATGATAGATTTGGACGAATGCTCAGGCATGTTGTCGCGAGCCGAACGCATTGCTACAAGGCCGCGTCGCAAGCGCGCCCGGCACTGGGCCTTTCGCGCGCCGCGGGGGCATACGGCATGAAGATCGTCACATGAAGATCGTCGCAGGCAATTCCAGTCAGCGCCTGGCGCAGGCCATTGCCGACTATCTGGATATCAAGCTGGCGCAATGCGCCGTGCGCCGCTTCGCCGATCAGGAAATCTTCGTCGAAGTTCAGGAAAACGTCCGCGGCGAGGATGTCTTCGTCATCCAGTCGACGAGCTTTCCAGCCAATGACCACATTATGGAACTGTTGATCCTGATCGATGCGCTGCGCCGTTCATCGGCCAAAAGGATCACCGCCGTCCTGCCCTATTACGGCTACGCCCGGCAGGACCGCAAACCGGCGGCGCGCACGCCGATCTCCGCCAAGCTTGTCGCCAATCTGATCACCGAGGCCGGCGCCCACCGCGTCCTCACCCTCGACCTGCATGCCGGCCAGATCCAGGGCTTCTTCGATATCCCCACCGACAATCTCTATTCCGTGCCGGTCTTCACCCGCGACATCAAGGAGCATTACGACACCGGCAATGTCGTCGTCGTCTCGCCCGATGTCGGCGGCGTCGTGCGCGCCCGCGCCATGGCCAAGCGCATCGACGTGCCGCTGGCCATTGTCGACAAGCGCCGCGAGCGGCCGGGCGATTCGGAGGTCATGAACATCATCGGCACCGTGGAAGACCGCGATTGCATCCTGTTCGACGATATCGTCGATTCCGGCGGCACCTTGTGCAACGCCGCCGATGCGCTTCTCGAAAAGGGCGCCACCTCGGTGACCGCCTATATCACCCATGGTGTCCTGTCCGGCGGCGCCGTCGCCCGGGTCACCGCCTCGCGGCTGAAGGAACTGGTCATCACCGATTCCATCGAGCCGACGGCAGCGGTCGAAGCCGCCAACAATATCCGCGTCGTCTCCATCGCCACCCTGCTCGGCGAAGCGATCAGCCGCACGGCACTGGAAAAATCGGTTTCTAGCCTGTTTGACTGACAGCAACCGCTCGATACGTAACATTTCGTGACGGCGAAAACCGTTATTTTTCAAATTCTTGTCGGCCAAACCGGATTCTCCACCAAAGGCTCAACGGAATTCCGGCGTCTGGTGTCTCGGCAGGACGAGGCATGTTGCCTTTAACGGCGCCCTCGCCTATAAGCGCGGCGTCGCGCCAGACACCCTTGGAGGCGGCGCGTGAGCCGGCCGCAAAATGCGGCCTTTCGATTTTTTGAGAATATCAGGAGTGCACCCATGAGCGAGATCTACGAGCTCAAGGCCGAGGTGCGCGAACGGGCCGGCAAGGGGGCCGCCCGTGCCGTGCGCCGTCAGGGCAAAGTCCCGGCCGTCATCTATGGCGACAAGAAGCCGCCACTGACCGTTTCGCTGACCTACAAGGACGTCTACATGAAGCTGCATGGCGGCGGCTTTCTGACGACCCTGGCGATGATCGACGTGGACGGCGAAAAGATCCGCGTCATCCCCAAGGATTATCAGCTCGACCCGGTGCGCGACTTTCCCATGCATGTCGATTTCCTGCGCGTCGCCAAGGGCGCCAAGCTGACCCTGGAAATCCCGATGCAGTTCATCAATGAGGAAGAGTCGCCCGGCCTGGCGCGCGGCGGCGTGCTTAATGTCGTTCGCTATACCATTGAACTGGAAGTGCTGGCCGACGCCATTCCCGAGGCGCTGATCGCCGATCTGACAGGTCTGGATATCGGCGACGGCGTGCATATTTCCGATGTCGAGTTGCCCGAAGGCGCGGTACCGACCATCACCGACCGCGATTTCACCATCGCCACCATCGCCGCGCCCGCCGTCCTGACCGAGGCCGAGGACACCGGCGAGGTTGAGGAAGGCGAAGAGCCTGAACTTATCGGCGAAGAAGGCGAAGAGGGCGAAGGAGAAGACGGCGAGGAAGAAGGCGGCGAGAAAGACGGCCGCGAGAAAGACGGCCGCGAGACCCGCGAAGACTAGCCCCGTCCTCGCAATCTCTTCGCAATCATGGCGGGGGAGCCGCGATGCTGCTCATTGTCGGTCTCGGCAATCCCGGCCGGCGCTATGCCGGCAACCGCCACAATATCGGCTTCATGGCGGCGGACGGGATTCACCGCCGCCATGGCTTTTCCGCCTGGCGCGCCCGCTTTCAGGGCGAAATCTCCGAGGGCCGGCTGGACGGTGAAAAGACCGTCCTTTTGAAGCCGGCGACCTTCATGAATGAATCCGGCCGTTCGGTCGGCGAGGCGATGCGTTTCTTCAAGCTGTCCCCGGCCGATCTGGTGGTGATCTACGACGAACTCGACCTGCCGCCGGGCAAGGTCCGCATGAAGACCGGCGGCGGCGCCGGCGGCCACAAAGGCATCCGCTCCATTTCCGCCCATATCGGCGCGGATTTCCGTCGCATGCGGCTCGGCATCGGCCATCCCGGCCGCAAGGAGCTGGTCAATTCCTATGTGCTGCATGATTTCGCCAAATCCGACCACGATTGGCGCGACGCCGTCCTCGCCGCCGTCGCCGACGGGGCGCCAGCGCTGGCGGCGGGCGGGGATTCCAGCTTCATGAACAAGGTCCATCTCGACCTGGTCGCCACCGGCCTGTTTGACGGCGATGACGAGCCGAAACCGCCGGCCAAACAGTCGGCCGGCAAAGCTGGCGCGGCAGCCAAACCCGAAATCGGCCCCAAGTCGGAACCCACGACAAAACCTGCGACCGGCGCCCTCGCGGCGGGCCTGAAAAAACTGTTCGGCCGCAAACCGCAATAACGGATAATCGAAATGGGTTTCAAATGCGGCATTGTCGGCCTGCCCAATGTCGGCAAATCGACCTTGTTCAATGCG
Source organism: uncultured Afifella sp. (assembly GCA_945787495.1). GTDB lineage: Bacteria > Pseudomonadota > Alphaproteobacteria > Rhizobiales > Afifellaceae > CALZIL01. Next base: position 17,884 of record CALZIL010000045.1, read on the forward strand.
CTGACCCGCACGGCGGCGGCGCAGGCGGCAAACTATCCCTTCTGCACCATTGAGCCCAATACCGGCGATGTCGCCGTGCCCGATCCGCGTCTTTTCAAGCTGGCGGAACTGGCCAGATCGAAGAGCGTCGTGCCGACGCGGCTGACCTTCGTCGATATTGCCGGCCTGGTGCGCGGCGCCTCAAAAGGCGAAGGGCTCGGCAACCAGTTCCTCGGCACTATCCGCGAGGTCGAGGCCATCGCCCATGTGCTGCGCTGTTTTGAGGACGGCGACGTCACCCATGTCGAAGGCCGCATCGATCCGCTCGCCGATGCCGAGACCGTCGAGACCGAACTGATGCTCGCTGACCTGGAAAGCCTGGAGCGCCGCATCGATCCCTTGCGCAAGCGCGCCACGGCCCGCGACAAGGAAGCGCTCGCCCTGCTGCCGATGATGGAAAAGGCGCTCGCCGCGCTAAACGACGGCAAGATGGTCCGCACCATCCGCGACGCCCTTTCCGAAGATGACCGCAAGGTGCTGCGCGGCCTCAACCTGTTGACCGCCAAACCCGTCCTCTATGTCTGCAATGTCGGCGAGGAGGATGCCGCGACCGGCAATGCCGACACCGCCCGCATTGCCGAGAAGGCCGCAGCGGAAGGCGCCGGCATGGTCGTCATTTCCGCCTCAATCGAGGCGGAGATCGCGCAGCTTTCCGACGACGAACAGGCCGATTACCTGGAAGCGATCGGGCTTGAAGAGCCCGGCCTCAACCGCATGATCCGCGCCGGCTACGACCTTCTCGATCTTGTCACCTTCTTCACCGCCGGGCCGAAGGAGGCGCATGCCTGGACCGTGCGCCGCGGCGCCCGCGCGCCGCAGGCCGCCGGCGCCGTCCACACCGATTTCGAGCGCGGCTTCATCCGCGCCCAGACCATCAAATACGATGATTATGTCGGCCTCGGCGGCGAAACAGCCGCCCGCGACGCCGGCAAGGCGCGCGACGAAGGCAAGGACTACGTCGTCCAGGACGGCGACGTGATATTGTTCAAGTTTGCGACGTAACCGGTCACCAACCATTTGGCATGACTCGCAAAATTGCGTCAGGCTGATGCCATGGATGAACCCACCGCCGGGTCCGAACCGGCCAGACTGAAGCGCGCGCTCGGCCTGCCGCTGCTGGTCTTTTACGGCCTCGGCGTCACCGTCGGCGCCGGCATCTTTGCGCTGATCGGCGAGATTTCCGGCCTTGCCGGCGACCATGCGCCGCTCGCCTTCTTAGCTGCCGGCATCATGGCGGCGATGACCGCCGTCTCCTATGCGCGGCTGGCCCGCCTGCACCCTGTCGCCGCCGGCGAGGCGGCTTATGCCAGCGACGGCTTCGGCCCCTTTGCCGGCCGTCTTGCCGGGCTCGGCGTCGTCATCTCCGGCATCGTCTCCTCCGCCGTCATCACGCAGGCCTTTGCCAATTATTTGCGCGTCATCGTACCGCTGCCGGCGCCGGCCCTGGCGCTCGCCGTCGTAACGGCGCTGGCGATCATCGCCTGGATCGGAGTGCGCCAGAGCGTCGGCCTTGCCGCGCTCATCACCATTCTGGAGGTTGGCACGCTGGCGGTTCTTGCGGTCTACGGCCTGCCCTATCTGGCCGACGGCGAGGCGCTCGCCCGCGCCGCCAGCCTGCCGGCCGGGATCGCCGGCTGGTCGCCGGTGTTTTCCGCCGCGATCATCGCCTTTTTCGCCTTTGTCGGCTTTGAGGACATCGTCAACATGGCCGAGGAGACGCGGACGCCGGAGACGACGCTGGGCCCGGCGATCGCCCTGACCCTGGCGATCACCATGGTGCTTTATATCGCCTTGGCACTGATCGCCATGGCCGTGCCGGAACGCCTGGCGGTGGCGCAAAGCGAGGCGCCGCTCGCCACTCATCGCGGCGGTCGCCGCCATCGCCATGCTCAACGGCATCCTGATCCAGATCGTCATGGTCAGCCGCGTGCTTTACGGCATGGCCAGGAAGCGGCTGGCGCCCAGCGCCCTGGCGCGCATCGACGCCCGGCGGCAAACCCCGGTCACCGCAATCATTCTGGTTGCAGTGATCATCGCCGGCCTGGCACTTTTTCTGCCGCTGCTGACGCTGGCGCGTTTCACCAGCCTGGTCATTCTCGCCGTCTTCACGCTGGTCAATCTCAGCATGTGGCGGATCGCTTCGCGGCCCGGCTCACCCGAGCGCGGCTGGCGCTGGTGGGGTTTGACCGCCGGCGCGCTGACGCTGGCAATGCTCGCCGCCGGGATCGCCGGCCTTGCCAATTAGACGGGCCGGTTAGCCGGCGGCGTGGTGAAAACATTCAGGCTGCGCTCTTGTGCTCCAGCGGGCAGGTGGTCAGTCCGAGAACGGAATAGAGCGGGCAACTGCCGAGAAAGGCCGTGAGCAGTGGCACGATGCCGATCAGGCCGGCCCAGCGCCACGGCGAATCCGACCAGAAAAGAAAAACAAGAAGCGTGATCCCGATGATAACACGAACGACGCGGTCCGCCGTTCCGACATTTTTCGCAAGCATGACCTTGTCTCCTGTGCATGCCGTTTTCGATGGCAGGCATTGGATCACGGGTCCGGCGCCGGGTCTGTGACCAGGTCACCATCCATCGTGGCGCGTTGCCGCAGGCCGGCCGCGTCGACCAGCCTCACCACGCCGCGTTCCAGCGCGACATAGCCGGCCTTCTGGAAGGCTTCGAGCCGGCGCGAAACCACTTCGCGCGCCGAGCCGATGGCGACCGCCAGATCCTGGTGCGTCGCAGCGATTTGGCCGTCAGCGTCGGCGCGGGCCAGAAGCGCCGCCGCCAGCCGCGCCTCGATGCGCACGAAGGCGACCTTTTCAACGAGCTGGATGACATCGCTCATCCGCGCGCCGAAAGCGCGAAAGACGAAGCTCCTGAAGACTTGCGAGCTCGCCATCAGCCGGTCGAAAATCCCCTTCGGGATCTGCACGGCGGTGACCGGCGTTTCGGCGAAGGCCTCGCCGCCATAGGCCTGTTCGCCAAGCAGACCCAATGTTGTCTGGATGCAGGTATCGCCGGGCGTCACCGCATAAAGCAGCATTTCGCGGCCGCTACGGCCGGTCAGATGGACGGCAACCCGGCCGGCCAGGACGATAAGGAATCCGGCGGCCATGTCGCCGGGCCGAAACAGCACCGTGCCCTGTGCAAGGTGAACCGGATGCAGGGCGGCGAGGACATCTTTTGCCGCCGGCTCCAGCTGCGCGAGGCCGGCCACATTGCTGGTCCAGTCATCGCCGCTCATCGCCTTGCCCCTACCTTGCCCTTGTCGTCATTTCCCGCCTATCAGTCGTCGGGTTTTGCCATTGCACGGGCCACGGAGACAACGCGTTTGCTGCATTTTGAGGATTTCACCATCGGCCAGAGACTGGCTCTGGCGCCCTTTCATGTCACGGCTGAGGAGATCGCCGCCTTCGCTGCCGAATTCGGATCCCTGCCCGTCGATTCCGACGCCTCAGCCGGCGGCGCCGTGCCCGCCGCATCGGGCTGGCATGCTTGCGCCATCTTCATGGCGATGATGTGCCGGGCTTGGCTGTGTGAGGCTGAATTCCTCGGCTCGCCGGGCGTTAACAAGGTGCAATGGCGGCGCCCGATTCGGCCCGGCGACAGGCTTGGCGGATTTTCCGAAGTCACCGCGCTGCGCGCCTCCAAAAGCCGGCCGGATCTCGGAATCATCGGCTTTCGCCACGTTGTCACAAATGCCGCCGGAGAAACCGTCCTGTCGCTTGACAATCCGGCGATGGTCGCCCGCCGCCCGGCAGCGGCGTCATGAAATTCTTCGACGACATTGAAATCGGCGCGGTCAGCGAATTCGGCAGCCACACCTTCACCGCCGAGGCGATCAAACGGTTCGCCCGGGCCTATGATCCGCAGCCCTTTCATCTTGACGAAGAGGCCGCGGCCGCCAGTCTGTTCGGCGCGCTGACGGCGTCGGGCTGGCACACAATGGCGGTGATGATGAAACTGATTGCCGCGGCCGGTGGGCCCTTGCCGGCCGGTGGCCCCTCGCCGGCTGGCGAAAGCGATAGCACTGATTCCGCCAGACTCGGCCCGTCGCCGGGGTTTGACGATCTGCGCTGGCTCAGGCCGGTCTTTGCCGGCGACACCCTGACTTATCGTGCAACGGTCACGGACAAGCGCGAAAGCCGGTCGCGGCC
>CALZIL010000046.1 GCA_945787495.1 uncultured Afifella sp.
TGCAGCAGGGAATTGGCCTTGTCGCTTTCTCCGACATCGGAGACGAAGCAGCGGTCGATCTTCAGCTTGTCGAACGGCAGCTGGCGCAGATAGCCGATGCTGGAAAAGCCGGTGCCAAAATCATCTAGGGCGATACTGAAGCCGGCTGCCTTCAACTGCTCCAGCTTCTGGCGCGCCAGTTCGGGATGACTGACGACGATGCCTTCGGTCAGTTCGATCTCGATCCGCTTGGGATTGATGTCGGCCAGTTCGACGATGCCGATGACGTTTTCCACGAACATCGGATCGCGCAATTGCGCCGGCGAAACATTGACGTTGACCTTCAGGCCCGGCCAATTTGCCATGTCGGCGCAGGCCTGCTGCAGGACGAATTTGCCGATGTCGACGATCAGGCCGGCTTCCTCGGCGATCGGGATAAAGGTCACCGGCGAAATGGCTCCCAACTCCGCCGAGTTCCAGCGCAGCAGAGCTTCCACGCCGGTGATGTCGTGGCTGCCGGCCTCGATGATCGGCTGATAGAAAACGGTCAGCTCGCCTTTTTCCATGCCGGCGCGAAGGGCTTGCTCGATATGCTTTTTCTTGGCGGCGCCGGATTCGAACGCCGGTTCATAGGCAATCGGCGTCACCGCGCTTTCTTCCTTGGCGCGGTACATGGCGACGTCGGCGCGGCGCACGACCTCCTCGGCGACGATGTCATCGTCCTCCGACGCGGCGAATCCGACTGCGGCGGTGACATGGAAGCTCGCGCCATTGACGACGAAAACCTCATCAAGCGCCTTGACCATCTGGCTGGCAGCCTCCTGGGCAGCCCCCGCAGCATTGCGATGGGTCACCAGAACGTTGAATTCATCGCCGCCGACCCGGGCCAAAAAGGCGTATTTGGGCAGCGCATCGCGCAGCCGGTCGGCAAGCTCCTGAATCAGCCTGTCGCCACCGGCATGACCAATCGTGTCATTGACGATCTTGAAGCCGTTCACGTCGGCAAAGATGACCGCCAGTTCGTTGCTTTCAGCTGCTCGCTGGATCGAACGCGACGCAAGGCGCTCGGTGAAGTTCAACCGGTTCGGCAGGCCGCTCAGGCTGTCGGAGCGCGCCGCGTGGTTGGCCTGTTCCTCGCTGTCGGCCAGTTTTTTCGCCGCATGGCGGGCCCGGCCGGCGGCCGCGAATCCAAGAAGTGCAAAAACGGCAAGCGCGATGCCGATCGGCAGCGCCGCGCGCGTCAGCAGCGCGTTGCCGGGCTGCTGCGGCGTCCAGTGAAGGTGCGCCAGATGCTGGCCGGCAAGGCCGGTGAGTTGGAGAAACTGCTCGCCCTGCACATGGTTCCTGGAACTCGTCAAATCATCGATCAGAAAGCCTTCGCCAATTGCGGCAATGCGGTCCGGCGTCAGGAAGTACCCCATGATATTGACCGGCAGATCGGCCGCATTGAGGTTCTCAAGATCGTCCGGCACCACCCGCGCGGCCGCCAGCATGGCGATGTTGTCGCCGAGATCGAACAGGCCGACCCGCGCCTCGACCGCATTGGTGGGAACATCGGCAAGAAGGCCGATCATCTGATCGACAATGGCGCGATCGAGGATCGCCGGATCAGGCTCCTCCTCCATGCCGTCCTGCCAGGCAAAGTGGATCGAAAAGTCCGGCTGCACGATCACCATGATATCGGCGGTATCCGCCTCGGTGACGCCGGATCCCATATTGGAATACATCCACTCGGCATTTTCCGCCCGGATATTGTCGTAGGCATCCTCCCACCAGGAATAGTCCTTGGTGACCGTCTCAAGCGTTTCCTGCATCGCGGCGACACCGCCGGAGATCATAGTCTGGGAATCGGCTGCCGCCTTATTGTTGTGCTCGTTGGCCATCCAGAACAGGGCGCCGAGAACCGTGACGACGGTGATGAGGATCGCGCCGACAAGCAGCGACGTGATGCGCGTTGTGAGGAATGCCTTGGACATTTTGACTACGCTCCGGACTGAATTCAGAGCGTCAAATTAAAATCAGAATCGGAATGTTCCGTTAGGAAATGTGACCAAGATTTGGTTAACGGGCGGCGGCGCCGGTTGGCGAAAATGCAGCAACAGCCTATTTTTTCGGACTTTTGCGGAAGCAGTCACAAGTTGTATCATATGATATTTTCAATTTATCTGCGATATTCACGATAACCGGCCATGTTACTGCCGTCCGGTTTGGCGGTAATTCCGGTCGAAACGATTTATTGCCTTGAACCCGCGATCCCATCGGGTGTAATCTGAATTGATAATAATTCGCAATTGCATCGGTTAATTAGATGTTTTCGCGCCGGTCATTCCTTTCAAGCAGTGCCGCTCTTGGCGGTCTGGGAATCATGAAACCAGCGGCGGCTGATGGGCAGACATCCCATGCTCATGGCGGCGGCAACCGGCTCGTCGGCACAATCGATCATGACCGCAACGGTTTTGACCCGCATGACATCCTGGCCGACTGGGACACCGGTGAGGTCTCGCAGCTCGCCGATGGCCGCCGGTTGCGGGAATATCAGATCGTCGCCAGCGACATGGAGGTGGAGATCGCGCCGGGCATCCTGTTTCCGGCCTGGGTCTATAACGGCCGCATTCCCGGCCCGACCCTGCGCGCAACGGAAGGAGACCTGATCCGCATCCGCTTCAGCAACGCCGGTAGTCATCCGCACACCATGCATTTTCACGGCATCCATCCGGCCAGCATGGACGGCGTACCCGGTGCCGGTCAGGTCGGGCCCGGTGAGGACTTCACCTACGAATTTTCCGCCGAGCCGTTCGGCTGTCATCTCTATCATTGCCATTCGCTGCCGCTGAAACGGCATATCCACAAGGGTCTTTATGGCGCCTTCATCGTCGATCCGGACTCGGCCAGGCATGCCGACCAAGAAGCCGTTGCCCGGTCGCGGCTGCTGGGCACGCCGGAGAATGCCCGGTGGCAGGAATTTGTCATGGTGATGAACGGCTTCGACACCAATTTCGACGACGAAAACGAGTTCTATGCGGTCAACTCAATCGCATTCGCCTATTTCGACAAGCCGATCCGCATCGAGCGGTCGCGGCCGGTGCGCATCTATCTCGTCAATGTGACGGAGTTCGATGCCATCAATTCATTCCACCTGCACGCCAATTTCTTCGATTATTACGATCACGGCACGACGCTGACGCCGACCCTGAAGACCGTCGATACGATCATCCAGTGCCAGGGCCAGCGCGGCATAGTCGAGTTCAGCTTCGCCGATCACGAGCCCGGCCTGTACATGTTTCATGCGCACCAGTCAGAGTTCGCCGAACTCGGCTGGATGGCGCAGTTCGAGGTCGTGTGATGATGCTGAGCCGGGCCAGCCTGCTGTTTCCGGTGGCGTTGATTGCCGGCCTTGTCGCAGTATTTTTGACCGCCCAGCCCTTCGACTATCTGAGCAAGGGGGCGCCACCGGGCGAGGACCTCACCGTCGAGCATATCCGGCTCGACGGCACCGGTATTCACGCTACTGTCCGCGCTGCCGGCTCGGAACCGATGATTATCGCACAGGTGCAGGTCGATGGCGCCTACCGGACCTTCAGCCAGGATCCGGTGGGGCCGATCGGTTATCTTGAAACAGCCCGCCTCGACATCCCTTATCCCTGGATTGCCGGCGAAGCTCACCATCTGGTGTTCCTGACCTCGACCGGCGCGGGCTTTGAGCACTCGATCGATGTTGCCATTGCAACGCCTGGTACGACGATCAGCGACCTGTTCGGCCTGGCGCTGGTCGGCCTGTTCGTCGGCGTTGTCCCTGTGCTGATCGGCTTTGCCTTTTATCCGGCCTTGATGAGTTTTGGTGAATCCGGCCGTCAGTTTGCCCTTGCCCTGACCATTGGCCTGTTGGCGTTTTTGCTGGTCGATACAGTCGGCGAAGGCCTGGAGGTTGCCGAAAAGGCCGCCGGCAGCCTGAAGGCCGACCTGATTGTCTGGCTGAGCGCGCTGTTGACAAGCCTGACACTGCTGGCGATCGGCCGGCGCGGCGGCAGGCCGCCGGAGGGTGTGGCGCTGGCTTATTTCATCGCCATCGGCATCGGCGTGCACAATCTCGGCGAGGGGCTGGCGATCGGCGCGTCCTTCGCCGTCGGCGAGATCGCTCTGGCATCGTTCCTGGTGCTCGGCTTCGCGCTTCACAACGTCACCGAAGGGGTTGCGATATCGGCGCCGATCCGCCGCGAGGCGATGTCGCCGGTCACGCTTTTCTGGCTGGCGGTGATCGCCGGCGGGCCGGCGATCCCCGGCGCCATGACCGGCGGGCTGTCCATCTCGCCATTCTGGACGGCGCTCGCCTTCGGCATCGGCGCCGGCGCCATCCTGCAGGTCATCATCGAGGTCGGCGGCGTGTTTTTGAGGCGCAAGCGCGACATATCGGTGCCGTGGTATTCGGCCGCCAGCCTTGTCGGCTTCACCTCAGGCATCGTCGTCATGTACGCGACCGCATTCGTGGTGCGCAGTTAGGCGCAATTATCCTGCTTGATCGGGCAGCAGCACCGCCGCGCCGGTCAGCCGGCCGTCCCTGAGCCGGGCCAGCGCCTCGTTGGCGGCCGAGAGGGCAAACGTCTCGACATGCACGTGGACGGGCACCGTCGGCGCCAGTTCAAGGAATTCAGCCGCGTCGCCGCGGGTCAGATTGGCGACCGAGCGGACACTGCGCTCTCCCCACAGAATGCCATAGGGGAAGGCTGGAATGTCGGTCATGTGGATACCGCCGCAGACGACAATGCCGCCCTTGCGGGTGGCGCGCAGGGCCGCCGGCACCAGTGCGCCGACGGGCGCGAAGATGACTGCGGCGTCAAGCGCGTGCGGTGCAGGCTCATCGGAGCCGCCGGCCCAGACGGCTCCAAGGCTGCGCGCGAAGTCCTGCGCGGCTTTGTCGCCCGGCCGTGTGAAGGCATAGACCTTGCGTCCCTGGTGGCGGGCGACCTGTGCGACGATATGGGCGGCGGCGCCGAAGCCGTAAAGGCCCAGATGCGTGCCCTCGCCGGCCATCTTCAGCGCCCGGTGGCCGATCAGGCCGGCGCAAAGAAGCGGCGCGACCTCGGCATCGGAATAATCGGGCGGCAGCGGGAAACTGTAGCGGGCGTCGGCAAGCGCATAGTCGGCATAACCGCCGTCGATCTGGTAGCCGGTAAAGCCCGGCGCATCGCACAGATTCTCCTGATCGCTGCGGCAGTAATGACAGCGCCCGCAGGTATGACCGAGCCAGGGAATCCCGACCCGCTCGCCGATCGCGAAACGTTCCACGCCATCACCGATGGCATGAACGTGCCCGACGATTTCGTGACCTGGAACGATCGGCAGTTTCGCGTCGCTCAGATCACCGTCGACGACATGCAGGTCGGTGCGGCAGACGCCGCAGGCGACGACCTTCACCAGAACTTCGCCCGGGCCAGGCTGCGGCGTATCGCGCGTCACCGGTTTTAACGGCGTGCCGGGCGCCTCAAGGACCATTGCGTGCATGGATCGCTGCCGCCGCGCGGCTTAAAGCGCCGAGCGAACCCGGTCATAGGCTTGCTTCAACTCCTCGCCGAGAGTGCGCGTTGCCGCGCCCAGGCGCTCCGCCGATTCCTCAAGATCGGCTTCTTTGAGGAATTCGTTCCATTTCGGCTCAAGCCTGGCCCACTCGTCCTGAAGTTCCTTGGAACCGAGATGGATTTGCAGGCGCAATTCGTCGCGCGCCTGCTTCAGTTCCTCTATCAGACTATCAATATGCGACATCCTGGCGGGCCTCCTGATTGATCCAAAGGGCGTCAGTCAAAGCTCAGTGTGACATGAGGATTGGGACCGTCATATGGTCGAGCACGTGCCGTGTCGCACCGCCGAAGATCATTTCGCGGAACCGGGTTCGGCCATAGCCGCCCATGACGATCAGGTCCGAGCCGTAGTCGCGGGCGCGGTTCAGCAGTTCGGCGCCGATGCCGCCGCCGGCGGCGGTCGCCTCCACCGCCTCGCAGTGGACACCGGCCCGGGCAAGGCTGGCGGCAATGTCATCGGCGGCGCGCGACGCGCTCTGGCCCGATGGCAGGCGCGGATCAACCCAGACAATATGGACGTTATCGGCTTGCGTGAGCAGTGGCAGGGCATCGAACACCGCCCGTGCCGCCTCGCGGCTGGCATTCCAGCCGACCGTTATGTCGGTGCCGATGGAAGCGAATTCGCCAGCGGGAATGATCAGCACCGGCCGGCCGCTTTCCAACAATAGCCGTTCGGCGATGCGGCCATCTTCGAAGGCGTCGTCCGCGTCACCTATATGTGGCGTCACGATCAGTTCGGCGGCGCGGCCCTGATCGACGATCTCGGGCAGCGGGCTGACCCGCATGGTCTCACAAAAACGCCATTCGGCGTGCACGTCCTCGTCGGCAAAGGCTGCCTCGAACAGCGCCTTGACCTTGCCGCTTTCGGCCTCGTGAAAGGCGCGGTTCTGCTCGATCAGTTGCGCCGTCACATTGGGCGCGTCGATCGGCAGAGCGCCATAAATGCGCATGGCCGGAAACACATAGAGCCCGATGACGTGGGCACCGTCGCGCCGGGCCACAAGCCGGGCAGCATCGAGCGCCGCCGGCGCCTGGTCGATGCCCGGCAGAAAAGCGAGGATTGTCTTGTAGCCCATGGCGGATTCCTTTGCCTGCGGTTCGGACCTCGGTCAGATACGCCGTGCCTACAATCGGCCCCCGCCGCGGGTCTTAGAGCGAGATGAGGTCAAATTGAACCATTTGACCTCATCTCGCTCTAGGTGACGGGCGCGGCAAGCCTGAAGAGGGAGATCGGCCGCCGCGCCCTATCCGGCCTGTCAGGCGGCAGATTTGATCTTGATCTTCTTCGTCTTCGCCTTGACTTCCGCCGGTTTCGGCAGGGTGATTTTCAAAACACCCTTGTCGAACTTCGCGTCGACCTTCGACGCATCGACCTCATATGGCAACGTCAGCGACCGGGTGAAGGCGCCATAGGAACGCTCGACCATATGGTAGTCGGCTTCCTTCTCTTCCTTTTCCTCTTTCTTCTCGCCCTTCACCGTCAGGACATTGTCGACCACCGAGACGTCGATATCCTTTTCCGTCATGCCCGGCAGTTCGGCGTCGATTTCGATCGCCTTGTCGGTCTCAACAACGTCCATAAGCGGCGCGAAACGGACACCGCCATTGGGTAGGCGGAATCCCGGCCAAGGCGCGCCACGGCGAAAGTTGTCGAAGACGCGGTCGATCTCGTGATGCAGCGCAAGGAACGGGCTCTCCCCGCTCTCATCCTTGTGCCACAGCGAGGGCAATAATGATCTCGCTTTCATGACACTCTCCTCTTTGAGGGACGGCTTTCCGGCATCGATCGCCCGAATTTTCCGTCCATGCGCGAGGGCTTCAATTATTTATAATTCTACCCACGATAGGGCCTGCGTTCATTGACCGAGGTCAATATTCGGCACATCGCCGGTTCGATGCCGGCTGGCGGCATGGTGGCGAAGACAAGGATTTGATCGTCGTCAAGGCCGGTCGATGCCAAACGGTGTAATCGGGGCCGGTATGGGGTGACCGGAGGAGAGTAACAATGAAGCCGGTGCGAACCTGGATTGTGATCGCTGACGGGGCAAGGGCGCGGATCGTAAAAAATGCCGGACCGGGACGTGGCGTCGTGGCAGATGCGAAACTGGTATTCCGCAGCGAACACCGCAAATTACAGGAAATCATGGCCGACAAACCGGGGCGGGGATTCGATTCCGTCGGTAAAGGCCGCCATGCGATGGCCTATGGCGCCGACGCCGTGCGCGAAGACGAACGGCATTTTTTGCAAAGTCTGGCCGAGCGGCTGGAAAAGGAAGCCATGGCCGATGCCTATGATCGGCTAATCCTGATTGCGCCGCCACGCGCCCTCGGTGATCTCAGACCGTATTTGTCGAAACCAGTGAAGAACCGCGTTCACGAGGAGATCGCCAAGGACCTGACGCAGTTGCCGAACGACCGATTGGCCGACCATCTTTCCGACACGATCAACCTTTGATTTGGGGAGCCGGTTGTCAACCTGACAAGGCCCGACGACTTGGTATAATACAAAAGGGACAGGACAGTGAGCATGTCCGGCATTGTCACGCCACTTGTTGATCCGACGCATTGCGAGACCTGCACGATCCGGCACCGCGGCTTGTGTTCGGCGGCAAGCCCGGAAGCGCTCGCCGAGTTGAACCGCATCGCCAATCCGCACCATTATGCGGCCGCTCAGACCATCATTTCAGAAGATGTGCCGGTCGACTTCGTCGCCAATGTCGTGTCCGGCATCGTCAAACTGACCAAGACCATGCCCGATGGCCGCCAGCAGATCGTCGGCCTGCTGTTTCCTTCCGATTTCGTCGGCAGGGCCTTTGCCAAGTCGTGGGCGTTTTCCGCCGAGGCGGCGAGCGACGTCGAGCTGTGCTGCCTGAACCGCAAGGCATTCGAGGCGATCGTCGGCCGGTATCCTGATCTGAAGCAGCAATTGCTGCTCTCAACGCTCGACGAACTGGACGCGGCGCGCGAATGGATGCTGCTTCTGGGCTGCAAGTCGGCGGAAGAAAAGGTCGCCAGCTTCCTCATGCTGCTGGTCCGCCGGTCGATCAACGCGGGCTGCGGTCAGGAAGCGCAATCGGCTGATCCCATCTTTGAGCTGCCGGTAAACCGCGCCGATATTGCCGGCTATCTCGGCATGACGGTGGAAACTGTCAGCCGCCAGATCAGCCACCTGAAGGCCGACGGCACCATCAAACTGGTCGACATCCGCCATTACAGCGTGCCGGACCTCAATCGCCTCGCTGGCCTTGCCGGCCAGGAGCCGCCGGTCTGGGCCTGAATGTCAGCGCTCTAGCGGGCAAGCGCGTCACGGATTTCACCGAGCCGCTCATAGGCGCGGAACGCCAGGATCGCCGTCTCAAACAGCACCCGCGTTGCCAGGCTGCCAAAGATCAGTGCGATCCACCACGCCCAGTGACCGAGCGAAAAAAGCACCCAGGCGCCGTAAAGCGTGCCGCCGATACCAGCCCAGAACAGAACCTGCAAAATGACCGGCGCAACCATGCGGCGGAACAGCAAAATGTCGACGAAACGATTCATGGCCAAGCCTCCCTGCTATGACATAGCGGCTTGAGCCGGTTTTGCCATATCGCCCGCCAGACCAAAAACCGGAACGGTCGACCTGTCGGCAGACGGGCGATACTGGGCGGAATCCACCGAACGGAGCGGCTCATAGGCCAGCATGGCCGTCTGTGCTATACGGGACGGTCATTCCCGGCATTGCCGGGATATATCCGGTTACTGGGAGGGAACCGCCATGAGTGTCGCCAATGCCGTCGATCCGAACGACCCAGGTCGTGAATTCGTCGATTTCTGGAACGAGATCCTGGCGCCGAAATTCATCCGCTTCAAACATATCCTGGTCGACGGGCTGACCCATCACAGCGCGGCGATCTTCCCCTCGCTGCCGGTCAGTGAAGGCGACAATGTCCTCGATGTCGGCTGCGGCTTCGGCGACACGGCAATTCAACTTGCCAGGCGTGTCGGTCCGGACGGCAGCGTTGTCGGCCTCGATTGTTGTGATGCGTTTCTCGACATTGCCCGCCGGGATGCCGCCGCGTCCGGCCTTTCAAATGTGGCCTTTATCGATGGCGACGCCCAGAGCCACGCTTTTCAGCCGGACTATGATTTCGTGTTCTCGCGCTTCGGCACAATGTTTTTTGAGAACCCGGTCTGGGGCCTTAAGAACATGCGCACCGCGACGAAACCAGGCGGCCTTATGACCATGATCGTCTGGCGAACCGCCGACGACAATCCGTGGCTCGGTCTGGCCAAGCAGGTCGTTCTGGGTTTCCTGCCGCCGCCGGGAGACGATGCGCGGACCTGCGGGCCCGGACCGTTTTCCATGGCGAGCCAGGAGGCAGTGAGCGGCATGCTCAAGAGCGCCGGTTATGTCGATCCGGAGTTCAAGCGTGTCGACGCACCGGTTCTGGTGGGCCGTACAACAAAAGATTCCATGGACTTCCAGCTCGCTCTCGGCCCTGCCGGCGAGGTCTTCCGCGAAGCCGGCGATTTGGCCGAACAGCGCCGCGAGGAGATCGAGGCGGCGCTCAGCGACGCGATCTCGCCTTACCTCACTGACGAGGGCATCGTGATGGATTCCAGTTCCTGGGTCATCACCGCCCGCAATCCGGCATAGATCATCGACCAACCGGTTCTTAGCTGGCGCCGCCTTGTCGGCGGCCTGTCTGGGCGATTCCCGGAAATTCCGCGGTAAAATTACCGTCCGCCCCGCCGCCGCCCTTGATGCGTCCCGAAAAGGACATATTGCCCTGTGATCAGGTGCGAGAGGCCGCGCGGATCCGCGAATTGGATTCCGACTTCAGGACCGACTGCCAGACTCCGACCTATTTCCTGGGCCAAGGACAGGCGCCATTTGTCTGTTGCCGGGCGGATTCGAATCGGTTACCGAAACTATTGTCTTGGAAACGGCGTATTTATGATTTGTTAATCTTAATAATGTATAAATAAAAAAACAATATAATTGATAAAATAACCACACGATATCAAACATGATCTTTCTTTTCGCCGACTACAATTCTTTCTCCACAAGACAAGGAAAAACAACGATGCATTTGAATGCAGGCGGCCGGCTTTGCTGCCTCGGCAGATTGTCGATGACGGTAATGGCCGCTTTCCTTTTTGTCGGCCTGACCTCATTTGACGCAATGGCGGAGCGCGCGGCTCCCGGCCCGCACCTGACCCGCTATTCGGGCGGATCGGCACCAGCCGGCTTTGCCGGACTATGCTCGCGTTATGCCTGGGCCTGCAGCAATAGCGGCCAGGGCAATGTCAGGGCCGGGAAAACGATGCTTTCGATGGCGCAATCAGTCAATGCGCGATTCAATCGCCGTATTGCCCCGCGGACCGACCAGCAAGTCTATGGCCGCAGCGAATACTGGACGCTGCCGGATCGTGGCGTCGGCGATTGCGAGGACTACGCGCTGGCCAAGCAGAAAGCGTTGATCGAACAGGGCGTGGCGCCGAACCGGCTATACCTCGCCACGGTGGTCGGCTCGCCGCAAGACCCGCATACGGTCCTGGTAATGCGAACGGATAGCGGTGACTTTGTCCTCGACAATCTGAGCGCCCGCGTCAAACCCTGGCAGGCGACGCGATATACCTTCATGAAAATGCAAAACAGCCGCGACCGCCGGCGCTGGGATGCCGTTCTGCTCGGACCACGCGCGCTGCGGCGCTGACGAGCGCCCGCTGTCGCCCGTGAAAACGGGCAGCAAGGAGATACAATAGGCCGGACACGAGAATGGACGGCGATTTGCCGTCCATTCGTCTTGTTCAAGGCCTGTTGTTTACTTGTTCTTCGGGCCTTTGCCGTGACCCATCTCGTCGTCATCGTCCGGGTCGCTGTCGTTGGCGTGCTTGCCAGATTTTCCCGGATTAGACATGTCAACGCCATCCTCGTTGTTGCCGTGGCCATTGTTGCTCTTGCCGTCAGCTGGCCCACCAGGGTCATCAGGCGGCTCACCGGGATCATCGGGAGGCCCGCCGGGGTCATCAGGAGGCCCGCCGGGCGTGTCGACACCTGTATCACCGTCGTTTTCATCGCCACGCGCCTGGAGGCCAGGGGGGACGCCAATGGCCGCGGTGGGCAGTGCTGAGCAGATTTCGACGTTTTGCGGCGTTATGAAAAGTTTGCCGAACTCATCATAACATTCCTCAGGCAGCTTCTGGACCTGCTGGCCGGGAACCAGGGACCGATAGAAATCACGGGTCGCCTCCCCTGCCGCCAGCGCGCTGCCAGCAAAGGCAAGTGCAGAGACCGCCGCAATCAGACGGGCTGCGTTTAGAGTGGTACTGGAAACAAATATCTTCCTCATCTCACCCTCCCCGAGTGGAGGTTTTCCAACTTCGAAATTATAGATGAGTTGTTCGGCTATCGCCTTGTGCCAAATCAATTTTTGGCGGTTTTGTGTTCTAAATGAGGCGCGGCGTCGTCAGCCTGTCCTGATGTTTAAAGGCGTTCGGCCGCTATTTTCCGCCCTTGCCGGGATTATCCGGGTCTGAACCATCAGCACCTTGTTGGTCGCCTTCATCGCCGTTGCCGTGACCCTTATTGTTCTTACCGCCAGTATCACCGGTATCACCAGTATCACCAGTATCACCGGTATCACCGGTATCGCCAGTATCACCGGTATCGCCAGTATCGCCAGTATCGCCAGTATCGCCAGTATCACCGGTATCGCCAGTGCCGCCGGTGCCACCGGTATCGCCGGCAGGTGCCGTGTCACTGGACGACGGCTGGCGGTCGTTGTCATTGGACGCCGGCTCCGAGGCGATGGCGATAATCGCCGCGGTCGGCAGCGAGGCACAAAGATCGACATTGCGCGGTGTGATGACAAGTTTGCCGTCGCGGTCGTAGCACTCGCGCGCCAGTTCCTGCCGCGGCGTAATATCAAATCCGAGGGCCACCGCTTCCGGCAAATCGGCACACAGGCCAATGTTATTCGGCGTCAAAACCAATTGCCCGAACTCGTTGAAGCAATTTTTTGCAAGTTGCCGGCCCGGCTTCAGGCTCCCATAGTAATTGCGGGTTGCTTCACCCGCCAGCGCGGTGCCGACCAAAGCAAGGACTGAAAAGGCTGCAATCAATCGGGCGCCCGCCCGGATCCTTCCAACAGGCAACATTTTTCAGACTCCCCCAAGGGAACATACGCGTCTTTATGTTGTAGCTTAGCAGCCCATTCCCGCTCCGTTAAGAAAAAATTAACCTTACGGCACGCGCGGTTATTGGCCTTGCCGGCAGGCCTTTGCGTCCGACCGCATTGGCGAGATGGATGCCCCGCGCTATCTTAATGATCTGATCCCGCCAAAATGCGGGGCATTGGCAAATTCGGGAGGGGCCAGTGACATATCTGCGACTGTTAGTGGCGATTTTTACCTTGGCAATCGTGCTGCCGGCCATGGTGGTGCCGTCGGGACCGGCGCTGGCTGGCGTCAGCCGCTGCCTGGCGATTGCCGAAGCTTCACCGCGGGTGCAATTCGCCGCCTTTTCGCCGGCGGCGCTGACGCAGGGCGAAGTCCGCCTGACCTATGTCAGCCATTCCACCTTCCTGATCGAAAGTGCCGACGGTGTCCGCATCGCCACCGACTTTACCGGCTTTGCCGGGGCCGGCGTGGTACCGGACGTGGTGACCATGAACCATGCCCACACCTCCCATTTCACCGACTCCCCGGACCCGCGCATCCCGCATGTGCTGCGCGGCTGGAATCCGGCCGGCGGGCCAGCAAAACACGACCTGACGGTGGACGACGTGATGATCCGCAACGTGCCGACCGATATCCGCAACTTTGCCGG
>CALZIL010000047.1 GCA_945787495.1 uncultured Afifella sp.
AAGGAACGCGCCACCATCAAGGACGGCGCGGTCGAGCAGTCGAACTTCCACGACTACGAAGTGCTGCGCATGTCGGAGGCGCCCGAGGAGTTGCATGTCGAGTTCATGGACCGGAGCACCAAACCGACCGGCCTTGGCGAAATCGGCAACCCGTTCATCTCGGCCGCGATCGCCAACGCCTTCCACGCATTGACCGGCAAGCGGCTCTATCACATGCCGTTCACGCCTGAGCGGGTCAAGGCGGCTTTGCAGGCGTAATCCACGCCTGATGCTGAAAGACAGGGCCGTCCGATATGGGCGGCCCTTTTCTTTGCGATTTGCCTGCCGAATTGCAGGATCGTAAAAGTACGATGCTCTAATTGATCCGTTTGATCGTGATGCTTCCGCTACAGCCTGGCCGCGCTCCCAGAAACCGGCCCTCACCAACCTCACCGCTGATGATACCTTCCTGGGTGGCCCTCGGACGGCCGTCCCTGCCTGTCACTTCGATCCTGAATTTACCGTCGGCAGAAATGGTTCCTCTCTTCGGATTCCGTTGTCCCGGTTCATCGATCATGCCCTGAGTGACGATGACCGGAAAAGACGTAGTGTCATTATTGCGACAGCCGGATCTGGAATGGACCGTCACTTCCCAACGGCCATCAAAGGGATAGCTGGAGGCGGACCGAATCGGGAGAACCCGCCAGACGAGTATTCCCCCGAGCAAGATTGCGACAATGGCCGCTCCGGCAATCAGCAGCCAGCTTTTATTGATTTTAGTTGCACTCGGTATCTTTTGCAGCGTTTGGGTCTGTTGATCCGGTTTGACGGAGACCTGTCCCGGCACAATGCGAAAGGCCGGAACCGGCTCAGGGATGTTTTTAACGCTTTGCGGGCCGATGTCCGAAAATGCGACCGATAACTTGTTTTTCACCTGCTCGAAGGTGTTTCCGGAAATGCAGATTCCACCTATTTCGGCGAGGCCTTCCAGCCGGGCAGCGACGTTCACTCAGCTCCGCATTGCGAACCGCCAGATCCTCCTGGATAGAAACAGCACATCGGACAGCTTCAACGGCACTGCCAAATTCAACAAGCACAGCGTCACCGGCAGTGTTGAAAACGCGGCCATTGTGTTTGCCGACCAGGGCGTCGATGACTTTGCGATAAGCCCGGAGCGTGTTGAGCGTCCCTTCTTCGTCAGCGGCCATAAGCTGGCTGTAGCCGACGACATCGGCGGCAAGGATTGTCGTAAGTTTTCTGTTCACAGCCTCAGCAGTCATCGGCAGTTCCCTTGCGTTCCCTGGGTATCATTATGGCAGTCCATTGCCAAAAACCATCGATTGGCCGAAAGCCGATTGTCGGCACATCGGTCTCCTGATACGCCACGACATGCGCAGCGAACCCAACCTTTCCGCCGCCACTGGCTGGCGGACACCGGCCGTCATGCTGATGGTCATGGCGTTTGCATGCTGGGACAAAATCCCTGGCAAAACTGATTGAGCGTTACCTGGCAAATCCGCAGAATTCACGAAGAGGCCGTATCGTAAACTCCGGCTTTATCCCAAAAGCGGCCGCCCGGCCCATCTTGGGAAATGTCCCGGATTGATTTGGAGCGGAAGCAGGTTGTCGTTGCTGGCCGGCCGAATTTGCCATCCACCGGCATAAGAATCATGTAGCCATATTTTTCAGCAGGGCGCCCCACGATGACTCGCAGGCTTTACTACTTCCTGGCCGCGACAGTCCTTGTCGCAGGCCTCCTTGTGGGCATCGCCACAATAACAGCAGAGCGGGATATCGTTCTGTTCGAAGGCGTCAAAGGTCCGCAGGACAGAAGTGTAGTCCAGGCAAGGCCGCCGACCTCGTGGACAAAATACGAGGGCGGTGGCGGGAGCCGACTATCGCTCCTGCTGACCGATGAGAACTCGTCCTGGCTTGGCCTGGCGCATGGCCTGAAATCCGCCGGAATCCCGTTCTCGGTCACCACAGATTACAGGCAGGCGCTGCGCCCGTTCTGACGCCGGAGGCGCTGCGGGCGCTTGCGGGCGTCCCGCGCAACGGCGGCACGCTTATCGGGTCCTTTGTGCTGGGCGGCGGATTGCAGGACGTTTTTGGCTTTCAGGACGCGGTCCCTTCAAGGCAGCGCTTTCGCTTGAACATGACGAGCGGCGTGATCGATGCGGCTGATCCAAGGGAAACGTGGCTGCCTCTTGGCAATGCTGCCGGCAATGGCAAGGCAATTGGCACCTACGCCTATACGAGCCCTCGCCAAGCACCGGTCGCCACCTACGAGGATGGCAGCGCCGCCATTATTCATCGCCAGATTGGATCGGGCAACGCCTATGCCTTGGGGATCGACCTGGGAGCCCTGCTGCTCAAGGGCCACAACAACCGTGAGGAGGATTTGGCGCGCAGCTACGTCAACGAATTCGAGCCAATGCTCGACGTGTTGTTGCGCCTGCTTGGTGACATCTATCGAAAAGCTGACAACCGTGCGGTGATCCTGCGTCCTGTGCCCGATAGCAAGGACCTCGCCGTCATCATAAGTCACGACGTCGACTACACCCGTTCACTGGCCAACGCCGTCGACTACGCCCGCCTTGAGCGCAGCCTGGGCATTGCCGCGACCTATTTTATCCAGACCAAATATCTGAGGGACTGGAACGACGATATCATCCTCGATGAAACGGCACCGGATTTGCTCAGGGAACTCAAAGACATGGGGATGGAACTGGCCAGCCACGGGGTTTCCCATTCACGGGTCTTCCGGGACTTCCCATTGGGCGAGGGAACTGAAAGCTACCCGGACTACCGTCCATTTGTGAAAGACGCATCGACGACATATGGCGGCACGATCCTCGGAGAACTGAGAGTCAGCCGTTTTATCCTCAAGCAGTTGGCCGAAGTCTCGTCTGTGCCCAGTTTCCGCCCGGGGCACCTGTTGAATCCCTTTACGCTACCCCAGGCTCTGGATGCCACAGGTTACGCATTCAGCTCATCCGTTACCGCCAACAATTCGCTTACCCACCTGCCTTTTCAACTCAACCATGATCGCGACGTGAAAACCGAACTTCCAATTTTCGAGTTTCCGGTGACGATAGAGGATGAAGCTCTGCCTGCTCTCGGCGATCGCCTGTCACAGGCTGTCACCCTGGCCGGAAAGATTGCCCGACACGGCGGCCTGTGTGTGGTCCTTATCCACCCGGATATCCTCGGCCACAAACTCTCGTTTGAACGTGAATTTATTGCGGGCGTCAGGGAATTCTCGTGGTTTGGCACTCTTGGCGATTACGGCCAGTGGTGGAGCGCACGCAACGAAGTGCAGATTGATGCCGAATGGCAGGATGGCCATTTAGTCGTTCAGCTATTTGCGCCAAAGCCCGTCAAAGGCATCACACTGGAAGTTCCTGCCGGCCTACGCCTCGACCTGCAGCATCGCCAACCGAGTGACGCTGAAATGACCGGCAATCGCGTCTTGCTCGGTCAACTACGGGGAAAGTCTGTTATCCGTCTTGTTCGACAATGAGTTGACCTGCTTCCGGGGATCTGGACCGAAGGCGATGAGTGTAGATTTGCATGACGCCGGATTGGCTGAAAGCCGATTGCCGGCACATCGGTCTCCTGATACGCCACGACATGCGCAGCGAACCAAACCTTTCCGCCGCCACTGGCTGGCGGACACCGGCCGTCATGCTGATGGTCATGGCGTTTGCCATGCAGATCGCCTTCGCCACATGGTGGGCGCTGATCAAGAATTTTGCCGTCGAGGATGTCGGTTTTACCGGCCGCGAAGTCGGTTTTCAGGAATCGATCCGCGAAATTCCGGGATTTCTTGCCTTTCTGGCGATCTACATCCTGATGCTCATGCGCGAGCGGACGCTGGCGCTCGGGGCGCTGGCCGTGCTCGGCATCGGCGTTGCCGTGACAGGCTGGTTTCCCTTCGCGACCGGGCTTTATCTGACGACGTTCATCATGTCGGTCGGTTTCCATTATTATGAGACCATGGCCCAGAGCCTGGCTCTGCAATGGCTGCCCAAGGCCGAGGCGCCGCGGATCATGGGCCGCATCCTCGCCGTCGCGGCCGCCGCGCAGCTTCTCGCATTCGGCCTCATCGCGATTTTGTGGAAGACGCTGCATCTCGATTTCGCCACGGTGTTTTTTGCCGCCGGCACGCTGACCCTGGCGATCGCCGTCTTTGTCTGGATCACCTTCCCGCATTTTCACGAAGCGACGCCGCAACTGAAGAAACTGGTGCTGCGACGGCGCTACTGGCTGTACTACGCCCTGACTTTCATGGGCGGCGCCCGGCGGCAGATCTTCACCGTCTTCGCGTCCTTGATGATGGTCCAGAAATTCGGTTACGAAGTCCATCAGATCGCCTTGCTTTTTCTGATCAATTGCCTGTTCAACATCGCCTTCGCCGCCAGGATCGGCGGCTTTATCGCCCGCTTCGGCGAACGCCGGGCGCTAACCGTGGAATATGTCGGCCTGATCGCCGTCTTCGGCACCTATGCCTTCGTGGAAAACGCCTGGCTGGCGGCCGCCCTTTATGTCATCGACCACGGCTTTTTCGCCTTCTCCATCTCCATGAAGACCTATTTCCAGAAGATCGCCGACCCGGCCGACATCGCCCAGACCGCTGGCGTCTCCTCGACCATCAACCATTTGGCCGCCGTCGGCATTCCGGCCGCCTTCGGCCTGATCTGGCTGGTTTCGCCGGCCGCCGTGTTCCTGATCGGCGCCGGCATGGCCTGCGTCTCGCTTGTCCTGGCGCGCCTGGTGCCGCGCCAGCCGGAGGCCGGAAACGAACTGATCTGGCATGAGCGTGCCCGCATCGACG
This sequence comes from uncultured Afifella sp., assembly GCA_945787495.1. Lineage (GTDB taxonomy): Bacteria > Pseudomonadota > Alphaproteobacteria > Rhizobiales > Afifellaceae > CALZIL01. The sequence continues at coordinate 4,817 of CALZIL010000047.1, forward strand.
CGGCTGCGGCGCAATAAGCCCAGAATGGGTATTGCCATAATTCCGCGCGATGGCGCAGATTATATATCGACCTATGATTGCAGCAGTTGATAACCGCAGAACAGGAAAGCCGATCATGACCCGCACCCCGACCATGCACAGCGCGAAGATCGCCTGCGTGCTGATCGGCTTGGCTGTTGCCTTGGCGGGCTGCACCGCGACCGGCAATCCCAAGCCCGATATTTCCGTCGGCTATTACGAGGTCAGCGGCCGCACGACGAAAGCCATCGACCGGCAACTGGCTTTGCACGGTCCTTTTGTTCCGGGCAAAGGCCGTGTCCTTGCCGCCACCGACATCGCGCTCATCCCGCGCATCGTCTTAAAGGAGCAGCCGGGCAAATGCTCCGTCGAGGAAGCCCGGTTCCAGGTCAAGGCCAAGGTCACCTTGCCGAAATGGCGACAGCGCAAGAACGCCAAAGGCGATATCGCCGACACCTGGGACAATTTCGCCGCCTATGCCGCCGTGCATGAACTTGTTCACATCAAGATCGCAGAGGATTATGCTGGCACGCTGAGCCGGCGCCTGAGCGAATTGCCATCCGAAGCTGACTGCAAGATGCTGGGAAAGAAAATCGACGCGGCGGTAAAGTCTGTGGAGGCCGAGCATAGCCGCGCCCAGGACAAGTTCGACACCGACGAAAGCGAGCGCTTCGACCGGCTGGTCGCCAAGGCCGGTGCAAGCGGCTAGAGCGGGTAAGTCCGATCAGTCCGGATAAAAAGCGTTAGTCGCCTTGGCCGCTCGCGATTGCCTTACGGCGCTGCCGGTTGCTACGGACCCAATCCTGGGCTGGTCCTGTGGTTATTGGAGTTTTCCCGTGCGGCGTTATTTCATCATCCTGATCTGCCTTCTGGTTGGCGTGCCTTGTGCAAGCGCCGCGCAGGCGGAGGTTGTCAGCGACGTGCGCTACAAGACCTATTCGGTCCGTGGCCAGAACGCGCAGGAGATCTGGCGCAATATTGGCCGCAAGGGCCCGCACCAGCGCCATCGCGGCCTTTATGCCCAGGCGCTGTCCGAAATCCGCTACGGCTGGTCGGTCACTTATAAGCGGCGATCCGACTCGTGCCGCGTCGATACCGCCAGAATCGATGTCAGCGTGCTGATCACCCTGCCGAAATGGGCCGGCGAGGAGCGCGGCGACCCGCGCCTCAGGAAAGCCTGGCAGCGTTACATCGCCAAGGTTCGCCGCCATGAGGACAGGCACAAAACAATCGCCCTTGAAACGGCAAAGGTCGTTGACCGCGAGTTCAAGAAGGCGCCGCAGTACCGAACCTGCAACGCCCTGAAATTCTATCTTGAAAAGACCACCGAGCGCATCCTGGCACGCGAACGCCGCCGCCAGGATCGTTTCGACGAAACCGCCCCGCCGATCTATCTGCGCTAGGGCGCGGACCATTTCCACTGTCATCCTCCGGCTTGACCGGAGGATCGGGTCACGGTGGACTTAACCGGTCGCCGACCGGTCCTCCGCTCAAGCCGGAGGATAACAGTAGTGAAAAGCAATGCCCGACCGCGACAGTTGGCAACCGGCCTCACCTCACACCGAGCTTCTTCTGCAGGCTCGATGACGATGTCGTGTACTGGAAGACGATGCGCTGGTCGGGATGGACAATGCGCTTGGCCGCCTGCGCCATCAGCGCGCTTTCGTGGAAGCCTGACAGGATCAGCTTCAGCTTGCCCGGATAGGTGTTGATGTCGCCGATGGCAAAAATGCCCGGCTCGGAGGTCTGGAATTTCTCCGTATCGACCGGGATCAGGTTCTCATGAAGGTTGAGACCCCAATCGGCGACCGGCCCGAGTTTCATCGTCAGGCCGAAAAACGGCAACAGCCGCGTGCATGGCACCTCGATTTCGCCGTCCGGCGTCTTGACGATCGCCGCTTCGAGCTGGCCACCCGTCCCTGTCAGGCTCATCACCTGGCCGAGCTGGAATGTCAGATCGCCGGCGTCGCGCAGCGCCTCCATCTTGTTGACGCTGTCGGGCGCGGCGCGGAATTCCGGTCGCCGGTGCACCAGCGTCATGGATTTGGCCAGCGGCTGCAGATTGAGCGTCCAGTCCAGCGCGCTGTCGCCGCCGCCGGCAATCAGCAGGTTATGGCCGCGAAAATCCTCCATCCGCCGCACCGAATAAAAGACACTGCTGCCCTCATAATCCTCGATGCCGGCGATCGGCGGGCGCTTGGGCTGGAACGAGCCGCCGCCGGCAGCGACGACGACCACCTTCGCCTTGATCCCGGTCCCGGCATCTGTGCGCACGATGAAGCCGTTTTCGCCGGTGCGTTCAAGCTCCGTAACCATCTCGCCGAGATGGAATTGCGCATCGAAGGGCTTGATCTGCTCCATCAGCTTGTCGACGAGCCCCTCACCGGAAATCACCGGCCAGGCCGGAATGTCGTAGATCGGCTTTTCCGGATAGAGCTCGGCGCACTGGCCGCCCGGCTTGTCGAGAATGTCGATCAGGTGACAATTCAGATCCAGCAACCCGAGTTCGAAAACCGCGAACAGGCCGACCGGCCCGGCGCCGATGATGACCACATCGGTTTCAAAAAGATCGGAGGTCATAAAAAGTCTGTTCCGTTCAAGGATGTCAATTTGGAGCGTCGATTTGGTCTAGCGGCAATGCCGGAGCGGTCAAAGCAACAATTTTTCGCCGGCGCGATAGGCCGCAGATCACTGTTTCGCAATTGACCCGACGCCGGGCACGATATGCCGCGTTTCCCCATCCGGCACGGCAAACCATCTAGATTGGAGCGTCTAGGCCTGCTTTTCCGGCACGCTCACCGTCAATCCGTCCAGGTCGTCACTGACCCTGATCTGGCAGGACAGGCGCGACGTCGGCCGCACATCGTAGGCGAAATCGAGCATATCCTCTTCCATCGGCTCCGGCACGCCGGTTTTGTCCGCCCACGCCTCATCGACATAGACATGGCAAGTCGCGCAGGCGCAGGCGCCGCCGCATTCCGCCTCGATCCCCGGCACGCCGCTCTTGATCGCGGTCTCCATCACCGTGGAGCCATTTTCCGCGTCCAGTTCGTAGCGCGTGCCATCGCGTCCGATGAAGATGATTTTTGTCATGAAAGCCAGGTTGATTGGGGAAGGTCGATGTGGGTTTAGGCCCACCTGTTTGCAAGTCAAGCAGGATCGGTCTGCTCAGCCAGGCGCGCTGTGCAGATAGTCGATGGCTTCCATCACGGCATGGCGCAGTGGCGCGAGATCGGCCGGCCCCGCAAGGCAATCGGTCTCCAGGCTGCTGGCGACTTGTTTCAGCCGCAGCGCGCCGACATTGCGCGCCAGCCCCTTGATGGCATGCAGGCGGTCGCCAAGCGTCGCCGCGTCCTCTGCCCGTTCGGCCTGGATCAGCAAGCGCTCGGCTTCTGTGGCGAACAGCGCCAGGATTTCAATGCGCAGGTCTTCATCGCCCATCGTCTGGTGATCGAGATGCGCATCATCGAAAACCGGAAGATCCGGATCAGGCATCGGCGGATTTGGCGTTGACGGATCGGGCATGTCTGCGCACCGGCGATCAGGATTGCGGCTGCCGCAATACAGGTCAGTTCCGCTCACCACGACGGGTCAGGATCGCAAGTCCCTCGGCGGTCAGCCGGTGTACCGGCCAGGCCGGCTCCAACTGCTCTGTGAACCAGGTTTCCGCCCACCCTTTTTCAACGCATTTCCTGACCGTTTCGGCTTTTATGCGCTGGCCGTCCGCGTCGAAAAGCGGCAATTTGTTACCCGCCGAACCAAGTCCCTTGGTCAGATACCGCCGCGCCGTCGCGTCCGGCTTGCGCGGTCGCTGCAACACCTGCGACGGCCGGCCGCGATGCGATCGCGACCTCCCCGAGATCGTACTACCAGACATGACGCCACCCAGTTCACAGAAACGAACATTTTCCCACAACCGGGCCTTTTCGGCCCTTTTTTTACTTCTCACTGCGGCAGTCTGACATTAGAGTACAGGCTGGGCAAGAGAGTGGGGAGGCAGCATAAGGCGGTAACGTTTCAAAATTGTATCTTGCGACCGACTGCAGTCGGTAACCGGGGACAGAAACGCAACGTCTTGGCTGAACGGGGCAATGCCACATACCTGGCATGCTTCGATCGCATCCTCGTCATTCGGTCGCTGCCTGCCGGGCTATTGAACGCGTATTCGATATGCCGACGGCTGAGCGACCGTGAAGAGTGGTGCGTAGGGACCGGGGCAGAGGGACGATGAGCAAACTTCCAAAGAGCGATGCGACCGAAGCGGCATTGAGTGCCGTCGAAGAGGCTTTGAAGATCGATTTCGGCAATGTCGCGCGTGACACTGACAGCCGTGCCGAAACCGTGTCGGTTGCTAAAAAAAAGGATACCGATAAATCGGATCGGGGCGGCGACACGGCCAAATCTGAGCGGTCGCGGACCCGGCTGGCCGAAAACCAGGCGGAGCGCAAGAGCGCCGAGCGGTCCCGCTCCCGCCGTGCCGCCAATGACGATGTCCGCTCTGTCGGCAATCTGCTCTATGCGCTGCAGCGCCGTCCCTCAACGGCGCCGTTCTGGACGGCATTTCTGCTTTCGGCCGTGTGGATCGGTCTCGGTCTCATGTTCGGGGTCGGCCTTTGGCGCGCGGACATTGCAGCAATCGAGTCCACGGCCGATCTGCGCGACGCGCCGCAACTGATCGCCCTTGCGATCGCCATCGTCGTTCCGGTCTTCCTGTTTTGGGTTATGGCGCTGATGATCTGGCGCAGCCAGGAAATGCGCATGGTGTCTCGAACCATGACGGAGGTTGCGCTGCGTCTGGCCGAACCGGAAAACATCGCCAAGGAATCCGTCGTAACCGTCGGTCAGGCGATCCGCCGCGAAGTCGCGGCCATGGGCGACGGCATTGAACGCGCTTTGGCGCGCGCCAGCGAGCTTGAAGTCCTCGTCCACAATGAAGTCTCGTCTCTGGAGCGCTCCTACACCGATAATGAACTTCGGGTCCGCTCGCTGCTCGACGGGCTTGTGACGGAACGCGAAGCGATCGTCCAGAACGCCGACCGGGTGCGCGGCGCCATTGACGGGGCCCATCAGACCCTGTCATCCGATCTCGCCAAGACCAGCAACGATATCCTGTCATCCGCCGATGCTGCCGCGGACAGAATCTCCAATCTCCTGGCTGATCGCAGCAGCGCTATCACAGCCGCGCTGACCGATACGAGCGAAAATATCGCCGGGCTGGTTTCGGCCAAAACCGACGGCATTTTCAGCAATCTGAACAATACCAGCGACCGCGTCAGCATCACGCTCGGCAAGCAGGCCGATATGCTGATCGATCGCATCAACGAGGCGACCGGCACTGTCGCCGACACGTTTTCCAGCCGCGGCGAGACGCTGATCGAGCAGATTCAGAAGACCGGCGATGGCATCAACGATACGCTTAGCGGCCGCAGCGACGAGATTGCCGGCCGGCTCGAGCACGCCCAGGACGCGCTGTCATCGGCGCTGACGGAGCGTTCATCCGACCTGCTTGGCAAGCTGAACGCCGCCAGCGATCGCATCCAGTCCGCCGTGACCGAAGACGGCGGCGTCCTGGCCGAGCAGCTGACGGCCAGCGGCGACCGGATCGCTTCATTGATCACCAGCCGGGCGGACGAATCTTCAGCGCGCATCGAAAAGGCCGCCGATATCGTCGGTTCCACGATCGACGCGCGCGCAACATCGGTCATTGAACAACTCGGCGATGCCGGCCAGACCGTTTCGCGGGCGTTGGTTGAGCAGCTCGATGCCGTGGAAGGAAAGATTTCCGAGGCGCAAATCCGCTTTGCCGACACCGGCCAATCGCTGTCGCAAACGGTCGATGAGCAGATCGGCCACGGCAATTCTCTGCTGATGACCGCCGCCGATCGCTTCAAACAGGCGGGCGAGGCCTTGTTGAATACCGTTTCGGGCCAATTTGACGGCGCCGAGGCCCGGCTGACGGAAGCCGGCGAGAAAAGCGCCCAAGCGCTTTCTGAGCAGAACGAGCGCATCCGCACCGATATTGAGAGCAATCTGGACAGCATGTCCGGCCTGCTTGGCGATCAGGGCGGCAAGCTCGTCACGGCGCTCAGCGAACGCGGCGATGCGCTTGGCTCTCTGATCGATTCCCGCATCGGCCAGATGGGCGAAACAATCGATGCCCGGCTCGGCGGTTTTGAGACGCGCATCCGCGAAAGCGCCGAGGACGTGGCGATACGCCTGGCCTCATCCGCCGACACGATCGAGACCGCCGTCGGCGTGCGTCTGGCGGGGTTTGAGGACCGGGTCACCGGCCGGATCGGTGAAGTCACCGAATCCTTCGGCGAACGGGCCGACGGTCTTGCCAACACCCTCGACGACCGGCTCGGCCGCATCAATGAGGCGCTCGACAACCGGGCTCGCCAGATCAGCGAAACGCTGGTTGCCCGCACCAAGGAACTTTCATCGACTTTCTCGCAGGGCGAAACGGATATGTCCGGCGCGTTGGATGCCCGGTTGGGCGAACTTGGCGAGACACTGGCTTCGCGCACCCGCGAGCTGACCGAATCCATCGCCGGCCGGATGATGGAGGTCAATCACGGCTTTGGCGAAAAGCTGATGGCGGTCGAGCAGAGTTTTTCTGAACGCGCCAATTCCCTGCAATCGGCGCTCGACACAACCAGCGGCACGCTGGGCGAGAAGGCCGAAGCGCTCAATTCGCTGCTGGCCGCGCGCCAGGGCGAGCTTGCCGGGCTTCTCGATTCCAGCAGCGGTATTCTGGTTGAAGCGATCGAAACCCGCGGCCGGTCGGTGATCGACGGCATTGAAACGCAGGGCCGTAATTTTGCCGATACGCTCAAGAGCGAAGGCCAGGCCCTCGTCGAAGCGATCGGCAGCCAGGGTGAAGCCGCCGCCGGCCAGCTTGATGAAAGCGCCCGCGGACTGCTGTCCACCTTGAGTGAACAGACCAGCACGATCGTTGAGTCGGTCACCACCACCAATGAGCGCCTGCGCACCGATATCGACGCCATGCTGAGCCGGCTCGACGAGACCAACAACCAGCTTCAGAGCGTCGTCGCCGAGGGCGGCCAGCAGCTTTCGACGATCGAGGCCAATCTGTCCGGCCAGGCCGAAGGCCTGCGAGGCGCATTGGAATTGGCGGCGACCAATACCGGCACATCGACAACGATCCTGTCCGACCAGATCAAAACCCTGCGCGATGTCTCAACCCATGTGCTGCGCGACGTCACGTCCATGGCCACCCATTTCGAAAGCCAGTCGCAGTCGCTTTCCGGCGCGACGGCGCTGCTCGACGAAACCAATGCGGCAATGGAGACCTCGCTGATCCAACGTCGCGAGGCGCTGGAAACCGTCGCCGCCAATCTCGCTCTGCAGTCGGGCACGGTGGAAGACCGTCTGTCGCGGCTGACAACGGCTCTGGTGGAGACCTTGAACGGCGCCGAAGACCGTATTGCCTCCGTAACCGCATCCTTGAGCGAACGCACCGAGGCATCCACGCAAAGTGCTGCCGAACGGCTTGAATCGACGATGACGGCAGCGCAGTCGCAGATTGATACAGTGTCGCGTTCACTCGCCGAAATTACCGATGAATCGACGCGCAACGCGGCGGGCCGGCTGGCCGAGACCGTGGAGACGGCACAACAACGCGTCGCCGATATCAGCCAGAGCCTTGGCGAGAAGGCGGAAGAAGCGGCGCGCTCGGCGATCGGCCAGTTCGAGACGATGCGTCTTGCCGCCATCGCCGAAGGCAAGCGCACCGTTGAAGGCGTCGAGGCGGCGCGCGCCGAACTGGAAGACCGCTTGCAGAACGCCTCCACGAGCACCGACGAGGCCGTGCGCAACGCCGCCGCCAATCTGGTGTCGGAAATCGGCCGCGCGCTTGGCGATGCGACGAGCCGGTTCAGCGAAACCGCCGATGCCATGCGCGAAACCGCGCATGGCATGCAGCGCGATCTGGACGCGACGCGCACCGACCTGCGCCGCGGCGTTCTCGACTTGCCCGACGAGGCGCGCGAGGCAACCGCGGCCATGCGCCACGCCATCACCGAGCAAATCGAGGCGATCAACGAATTGTCGTCCATCGTCGCCGTGCATGCCCAGGACCAGAGCCTGTCGCCGTCCGCGCCTGTGACGCCCGCCCCTGCAGTTCAAATGCCTGCGGCAACCCAGGCCGAACCGGTGGCCAAGCCGCAGCCTGCCGCTGCACCCCCCGCAAAGGCAGCCCCCGCCGCGGCGGCAAAACTGCCGCGCGCCGAAACACTGCAGGCTGAGCAACCGGCAAAGGAAAAGCCGGGGCCGGCTGCCAGATCCGCTGGCTCGGCGGCGGCGCAACCCGCCCCTGCCCAACCCGCCGCAGGCCACATCGGAGACGGCGAAAGCCGCGGCTGGGTCGCCGATCTTTTGCGCCGCGCCTCCACCGACGACGAACCGCAGGCCTCAGCGCGCCGGCCGGCCAGCCACGAAGGCGAGCAAGGCGTACAATCTGCACCCGGAGCCAAAACGACCGGACGCTCGCCCTCGCAATATGTCGAATCGCTGAATTCGCTCTCCGTCGACATCGCCCGGGCGATCGATCATGAAGCCTCGATCGAGCTCTGGGACCGGTACAAGCGCGGCGAGCGCAGCGTCTTCACGCGGCGGCTCTATACGCTGCAGGGCCAGAAGACATTTGACGAAATCCGCCGCAAATACGAGCGCGAAGGCGAGTTCCGGGGCGCCGTCGACCGCTATATCGACGACTTCGAACAGCTCTTGAGCCAGGTCGCCTCCAATGACAGCGATCCCTTGATGTCGCAGATGTATCTGACCTCAGACACCGGCAAGGTTTACACCATGCTGGCCCACGCCGCCGGCCGGTTGGGCTAGAGCGAGATGAGGTCAAATTGAATCATTTGACCTCATCTCGCTCTAGGGACCGGGAATAACTGATACTCTGCGCGAAAATCAGATTCTGACGAACCTGCAGCTTTGTGGCCATGCGGTCTGGCGCGATGCAGCGTGCGCAGGCTCGGACACGGGCGCAAAGGGCAAAAGCGGGCGTTCCCTTCAGGTGGAACTCCCTGCTGCTAGGATCGCCTCGTATCGAGCCAAAATGCCACCCCGGCAAACAGGAAATAGAACGTGAGCGCCGATAGTGCGAAAGCCACCTTGCTGCCACCCATCAAGGGGCCGAAAATATTCACGACATTCACCAGCAAGAGCAAAATCACAAAGACGATCATTCCATACTTTCCAACCGCCGTCGTAGCCGACGTTGATCGCAGATAAAGCCAGAGCGCCGAAAGCAAAAGCGCACCCTCAAGAGCGAATGTCGCAATGGCGCTATTCCAAAGCCCGAAACCGAGTTTGGGTGATGCATCACTCCAGAGAGGCAAATCGGGAGTATGAACGATCAAATCGAGCAGCCAGTGCGAGAAAACCGCCAACGCGACGACCAACGCCACCGAGTTTTTCTTGACGATTACCCATCGGAAAAGCGCGTAGGCCGCGCCGGCCCAAAGCGCGGAGGCGAGAAGGCTATGGGTATAAGGCATGTATTCCAGTTCGAAATGAGTCGATTGGGTGAAGTTTGGAACAATATTCACACGCTCTATTCCGAGCATGACAAATGGAAAAAACAATATGTCAACGAACTGAACGGCAAGAAAGAGAATTCCTAGAGATATTCTCTTTTCAAATTTCTTCAGAGCTAAACTTACGGCATAGTGTCCAACAAACATTTGGAGGTTCCTATCTTAGGATTATTGGGTCTATTCTAAATTGAAAGCGTCTTATAAGTGACATTGCGAAGAATATGCGCTGTTTCCTCACCTCCCCCGCTAGAACCGCTGTGGCTGAAAGTTTGCGCTTAATCACTGCCGTCCAGACATCCAGCATGTAACGGCTGCAGTTGCCGTCATTGAGGCAGGCCTGTCACCCGTGCTGCAGTGGGTCATCGTATCTGGGGTCGCGCTATGGCTTGCCCAAAAAACCGCACTGAGGGCGGATAGGATCTTCAGCACGCATGGGCCTGCCTGCCCGCGACACTCGCAATGGTATTCGGCAAGCGACGTCGGGCAAGGTAGGCCACCAAGGTCTGCTCCTGGCACTTCGCCGGCATGCCAGGGCTTGGATTAAGCGTCCGGATTGCCCCCAGAATCGGAAGTAATCGGGCGCTTCGCGCTTCGTTGATGAGCGCCGGTCCAAGAGGACAAACGCAAACTTATCCACCCCCTTTGCCGCCATGCTAATCTGCCCGTGCCCTGTCGATGAGAGGTCCGGTGTGCACACCGAGCCATCGGGGACGGGGCCGGCGTCCTGGGCCGTGCCGGTAGCGCGGGACAGGAGGCTTTCGACA
>CALZIL010000048.1 GCA_945787495.1 uncultured Afifella sp.
GCGCCTTGTTGAACGGATTGGTGAAGATGGAGACACAATTGTCAATCGGATTGCGCGTACAGTGGATATAGGTCGCCTTGGGGAACAACAGCGCGATCATCCACAGAGATTCGAAATTATGCGGCATCTTGTCGGTGACATGCGGCGCGGAGGCGGAGAACTTTTTCAGATATTTGATGAATTCTTGCGCAATCGCCCCAGCCCGCTAGGCTTCGAGATCGCGGATATTCCTGGCAAAATTGTCCATGTTGCCGGAGCGATAGCCGAGAACATCCGTCGCCTGGTTAAAAAAAACGATCTCGCTGCCGGCATGGACCCTGGGATGGCCGGCGATAATCTGCTCGGTCAGTGTCGTGCCGGACCGAGGCATGCCGAAGATGAAGATCGGACGATCGCTGTCATTGCCGAAATCGGCCCGTTCGGCGAAGAATTCGGCGGTCAAGAACTCCTTCATGAACGCCACTTTGTCGGCATAGGCGGACAAGTCGTAGTCGGCGTAATCGGTTGCCTTGGCGGCGACGTAATGGCGGAAAGCACGGTCGTACTGACCGAGATCATTGGCCATTTTTCCGGCCGCCCAAAGCAGCGCAGAGCGGGCTTTTTCCTGGCTTTTGCCATCGTATTTATCGAGCAGCGCCTCGACCGTATCGATTTCAGCTACATCACCGGAAAACTTCTGCCCCATGGCATAACCGCGCCACGACTGGGGCACGCGCAATCCGCGGGCGATGGCGTCGCGATACATCTCCATTGCGGTTTCGTGGTCGCCCTGGGCCATCCTGACCTGCGCCAGGCCGGTGAAGGCGCGTGGATAGTCCTTGCGGATCGCCAGCGCCCGCTTGAAAATGATTTCCGCCTTCTCCGGCCTGTCGGATTTCCGATAGACATCGCCGAGAATGGTCAGTGCTTCCGGGTCCTTCGGTGCCAGCCTGACCGCCTTTAGAAGCTGCTCCTCGGCCTCGAAATACATGTTCGCCTTGAGATAGGCACGTCCCAGCTTGACGAGAAAATCCGGCGCCTTGGGCCGGCCTTTGACGGCTTTTTCAAAACAGCCGATGGCGACATCGATATCATCGGAGCGGGCGGCGACAAGCCCCATCAAATAATTGGCGTCCGGCTGGTCGGGGTACTTTTTCAGGACGGCGTAATAGCGCTGCGCCGCTTCATCATTGCGGCCCGCCTTTTCCAGCATCATGCCTTCCTGCAGGATGCGGCGGGCGTCCTCCGGAACACTCGATTTCTTGCCACGGGCAGCGGCCGGCGTGGGGCGGGACTTCATTTGCAGAGGTGAGGCCATTGGCGAATCCAGCCTGTTGTATGCAGTTTATCTGGACCCGGCGGATTCAAATTGCAATTACCGACCATGCACCAGCGGAACCAGCCGGTTAAAACTGTCGCCACCCGTGCCTCAGCCGAAAAGCTTGAGAAAGCGGATGAGTCGCTTCAGCCACGGGCTTTGCAGGCTCGGCGTATAGTAGGTCACCGCGGCGCGTTTGGCCGTTTCCGACAAGGTCGGATAAGGCAGAACCGTGCCGGTCAGCGCCTTGACGTTAAGCTTTTGTGAGGTGGCAAGCGCCCACAGGCTGATCAGTTCGCCGGCATTGCGGCCAACGACGCCGGCGCCGACGATCCTGCCTTTTTTCGTTGTGATGACCTTGACCTCGCCGGTGGTCGCGCGTTCGGTCTGGGCGCGGTCATTTTCCGCATATGGCCAGCGCAGTATCCGGATATCGCGGTGGCGCTGACGGGCCTGATCTTCCGTCAGGCCGACATGGGCCAGTTCCGGATCGGTATAGGTCGCCCAGGTAATGAGATCATTGTTCACCTTGCCGCCGAAGCGAAACAGGATTGACCGGATGACAAGCCCGGCATGATATCCGGCCCAATGGGTGAACTGATAGCCGCCGGCGATATCGCCGGCGGCATAGATCCGCCGGTTCGTCGTCCTCAGTTTGGCATTCACCTTGATTCCGCTGCGATCACAAGCAACGCCGGCCTCCTCAAGACCGAGATCACTGACATTGGGCGCCCGGCCGACCGCAACCAGCAAGTCGCTTGCTTCGACCGTATCCTCGCCGGAATCCGTCTCGACCGTCACACGAACGCCAGCGCGACCGTGTTTGGCGACCTTGGTGACCTTGGCGCCTTCGCGAATGGTGACACCATCCGCCCGCACAGCATCGACGACCCGCCCGGCCAGTTCCGGATCGTCCTTGCCCATCGCCGTGAAGGCTTCCAGGACGGTGACTTCGGCGCCAAGGCGAACGAAAGCCTGGGACATTTCCATGCCGATCGGACCTCCGCCGATAATGACAAGATGTCCGGGCAGTTTTGTCAGGTCAAAGATTGATTCATTGGTGAAATAGGGCACCGTGTCCAGTCCGGGGATCGGCAGCACCAAGGGTGAGGAGCCGGTCGCTATGACGAAGCGCCTGGCCTTGATCTCGGTCTCGCCGGTCACCAGCGTGCGGCTGTCGGTAAACCGACCGGCAGCGCGGATGACATTGACGCCCAGACCGGTGAACCGTTCTTCTGAGTCATTGGGATGAATGGCGGCGATGACCTCATGGATGTGGTCATGGACGCGCTTATAATCGACACTGATTTCGCCGGCGCTGACACCGAATGTCTTGGCCTCGGCGATTGCGTGGGCATGCTTGGCCGCGGCGATCAGGGCCTTGGAGGGCACGCAGCCGTAATTCAGGCAGTCGCCGCCCATCTTGCCCTTTTCCAGAAGCACTACCGATGCACCGAATGCGGCGCCGGCGGCGGCAATTGTCAGCCCGGCGGAACCGGCGCCGATGACGCAGATGTCCGGTCGAAGAATATCGCTCATCGTCGCCCCCGCATTCGTTTATAGCGGAAAGTCAGTCGGCGCCCCGACGGGATCGTCGGATACGTTTCAACACGACCGGAAGGAGCGAGGCAAGGCCCAGCGCGCCCAAGCCGATCAGCAATTCGGGCGATACGACCGATCCTTCCATGTCGATTGCACTGCTGATTCCCTGGCCGAAATAGGCATAGGCGAAAGTGCCCGGCAAGATGCCGATGAAGGTCGCCAGCACATAGGGACCAAGACGCATGCCGAACAATGCCGGCGCCAGGTTGATCAGCCAGAACGGAAAGATCGGGGCAAGCCGCAGGAACAGCAGGTAATTGAACGAATCCTCCCGAAAGCCTTCGCTCAGCTTCTGGATCCGATTGCCGGCCTTTCGCTGCAACAGGTCGCCGAAGGCGGTGCGCGCGGCAAGAAAGATGATGGAGGCGCCGATCGTCGCCGATACCGCCGTTAGCGCGCCGGCGAGAAGCCAGCCGAAGCTGAAGCCGGACGCAATCGTCAGGAAACTGGCGCCGGGAAACGACAATGCCACGGCAACGATGTAAATGGCCATATAAGTCAACGCGGCAAGCAGCATGTTCTCGGCGACGAAATTCTGCAACGCCTCGCGATTGTCGGAGAGCGCCTGCAGCGAAATATATTCGTGCAGGCCGAGCGCGTAGGCGGTGACGAAGGCCGAGCGTTTCAGCGAATTTTTGCTCTGCGCTTCGCTTTCGTTTTGCGCATCGGCCATTGTCATCGGTTCCATGTCGTCTCGGACGGCGGTTTCAGCCTGCATCGTTTAAGCTCCAGTCGTAAACATATCGGTCAACCGAACCCACTGCCGGAAGCCGATTTTTCAGTTCAGGCGCGGCATAGGCCGCCCAATGGCGTGACAGGCCGGCGCTGCCACCAAAGTCGGCCGCGTACCAGCGATAGATCTTCGATGCAGTGAGGCGATCGCCCTTAACCGACAATCCGCGCGGATGATTGACGTAAGCGCGGGCGCCGGCCTGCAACTGGTCTTCTAGCGTTGCGGCGCGATAGGCCCGCTTTTGCAGATTGGGACAGCCGACCGAGGCGCAATTGAGGGCATAGTGGATGAGCGGCTCGTTGAATTTTTCGCGCAGGATATCGTGCTCGATATTATCGAGCGACAGATCGCGGCCTTCGAGCCTGAGCAGTTTCGCCTTCCACGGCCCGCGGCCGAAAAAGCCGCCGCCAAGATTGATGTCCTTGATCGAAGCCACCGGGTAATTCTCGGCGACTATCTGAAGCGTCTTGGCGTTGTAGAGGTTGATCCAGAACGCCATCTGGGCGCCGGCCGGCAAAGCCGATGCCCGGACCCCCTCCATCTGTGCGAGATACGCGGCAAGGCCGGCAAGCGACTGCCGTTTCAGGTCGCCATAGCGCACCCGGTTGAGACCATCGGCGCCGGCGACGACATGGGTGTTCAGGATCGCCTCGAAAGCGGCATGGTCCGGCGCCGCGACCGCCCGGCCGATGAGCGGCGGCGCAACGAGGAGAGCAGCAAGACCGGTAACCACGGCGCGCCGTGTCGGCTGGCTTTGCCCAGACTGTATCGTCGCGTGCTCGCGCATCTCCCGATCCGTTCAGCTTGGTTTTGGTCCGCATTGGCGCGGTGCTGACGGGCAGGCGCACAGCGCCCGCACGACAGCGCCCTCACGCCGGTCCCGGTCTATGTAGGACAAAAGCGCGGCGCTATGCGGGCTCTCACCGCAAATTGATGGCGCGGCGAGCGGCGATCACCGGCCCGTGAAGGCATCGCCGGCACGTTGACTTGACACCGGCTTTCACCCTATATCGCGCTCGGCTGATCCGAGGCAGGTCCTGATCGTCCGCGCCTCGGCCAAATCCCGAATACCGACGCAGCGCAAGCGGCCTTCGCCGCCAAGCCGTGTCTTGAACCGCGAGGGCCGCGTCGGCGGCGAACAACAGATGAAACGCACATTTCAACCGAGCCGGCTGGTTCGCAAGCGTCGCCATGGATTCCGTGCCCGCGCCGCCACGGTCGGTGGCCGCAAGGTGCTGGCCCGGCGCCGGGCAAAAGGACGCAAGCGCCTTTCGGCCTGACGGCCGGATCCGGTGCCAGGCGCGTGTCGCCAGCCCGGTATCATGGAACACCTGAAAAAGCGGCGCGACTATCTTGCCGCGGCCCGCGGAGCCAAAGCCGTGCGAAAAGCCTTCATCCTGCAATCGCGGAAGCGCGATGATACGGGCGGGGATACCGGCCCGGCGCGGTTCGGCTTTACCGTGACGCGCAGAACCGCGCGCAACGCGGTCGACCGCAACCGCATTCGCCGGCGGCTGAAGGCAGCGGCGCGATTGACCGCGCCGGCGGCGGGTCACGACCTTGTTCTCATTGGCCGGCGCGCCGCCTTGTCGGTTCCATTCGGTGATCTGGTCGCCGATCTTGAAACTGCCATTGTCGAGACATGCGGGGCGGAAACAGGCGGCGATGCCAAATCGGGCGGCCGTGTTATGGACAACGCTGACGACGCGCGCGGCGCGGCGCGGAGACAGACCTGATGGATAATAACCGCAACGTCCTGATCGCGATCAGCCTGTCATTCGTGGTCCTTCTGGCCTGGCAGTTCTTCGTCGCCGGACCCAAGATCGAGGCCGAAAGGCAGCGCAAGCTGGCCGAACAGGCGCGGGTCGAACAGACACAAGTTCAGCAGACCGGGCCTGACGTCGCCCAGGCGCCGCAGACACCACAGCCAGGGCAGGTGCCGCAAGCGCCCCAGACACCGCAGCCGGCGCAGGCGCCGCAGACCGCCACCGGCACCGATACGCAGGTGCCGCCGGCCATTCCCGGCGGCCCGGCGACGGCCATGCAATCGCGGCAGGCGGCGCTGGCCGGCGCCAAGCGCGTGGCGATCGAAACACCGTCGCTGAAAGGCTCGATCAATCTGACCGGTGCTCGCATCGACGACCTGCTGCTGACCAAGTACCGCGAGACCATCGACCCGAAGAGCCCGCTGATCGAGCTGTTTTCGCCGCTCGGCAGCGACAATCCCTATTATGCCGAATTCGGATGGGTCGCGGCGCAGGGCGGGCCGGCCGTGCCGAACGCGCAAACCGAATGGTCCGGCGATGTCAGCCGGCTCTCGGCCGATGGCACCCTCACGCTGAGCTGGGACAATGGCGCCGGTCTGGTCTTCCAGCGGGTTATCAGCGTCGACTCCAACTATATGTTCACCGTCCGGCAGTCCGTGACGAATTCGACCGGCGAAGCGGTGACGCTGTTTCCCTACGGCCTGGTCAACCGCCACGGCCTGCCCGAGATCAGCGGCTTTTTCATCCTGCATGAAGGCCTGATCGGCGTCATGGGCGAGGAAGGCCTGCAGGAAGTCGACTATGACGATCTTGAAGACGATCCGGTCATCACCCCGGCGCGTACCGAAGACGGCTGGATCGGCATCACCGACAAATACTGGGCGGCGGCGCTGGTCCCGTCCGGCAGCCAGTCCTTCCAGGGCCGCTTCCTGCAAGGCGCCAGCGGCGAGAAGCCGACTTTTCAGGCCGACTTCCTTGGCGATGCGGTGAGCGTCCCGGCCAACGGCTCGGCGAGCCACGAGACACAGCTTTTCGCCGGCGCCAAGGAAGTCGACGTCATCAACGCCTATGAAGCTTCGCTCGGTATCGACCGGTTCAGCCTGATGATCGACTGGGGCTGGTTCTATTTCCTGACCAAACCATTGTTCCAGGTCATCAAATGGCTGTTCGATCTGCTCGGCAATTTCGGCCTCGCCATCCTGGCGGTCACCGTGATCGTCAAGCTCATCTTCTTCCCGCTGGCCAACAAGTCCTATGCCTCCATGAGCAAGATGAAGAAGGTCCAGCCGGAGGTGAAAAAGCTGCAGGAGCGCTACAAGGACGACCGCATGGGCCTGCAGCAGGAGATGATGAAGCTCTACAAGACCGAACAGATCAATCCGCTGTCGGGCTGCTGGCCGATCATGATCCAGATCCCGGTCTTCTTCGCGCTCTACAAGGTGCTGTTCGTCTCCATCGAAATGCGCCATGCGCCGTTCTTCGGCTGGATCAAGGACCTCTCGGCGCCCGATCCGACTTCGGTGTTCAACCTGTTCGGGCTGCTGCCCTTTACGCCGCCGCAGTTGCTGATGCTCGGCGTCTGGCCGCTGATCATGGGTATCACCATGTTCATCCAGATGCGCATGAACCCGACGCCGCCGGACAAGACCCAGGCGATGATCTTCAACTGGATGCCGGTGATGTTCACCTTCATGCTGGCCTCGTTCCCGGCCGGGCTGGTGATCTACTGGGCGTGGAACAACTTCCTGTCGATCCTGCAACAGGGCGCGATCATGAAGCGCCACGGCGTGAAGATCGAACTGTTCGACAATTTGTTGGCCATGGTCGGCAAGGGGTCGGCTACCGCCGCCGCGAACAAGGATTCCGACGAACCGGGCAAGCAAGCGGATTAGGCGGCGTCCATGTCTGGCCCGTTCGGCAGGCGGTGGCGCTTCGTCCTTTCATCGCCCAACCACGCGGCGCTGCCGCCCGAAGGCCCGCCGGAAGTGGCCTTTGCCGGGCGTTCCAATGTCGGCAAATCCTCACTGATCAACGCGCTGACCGGCCAGAAAGGCCTGGCGCGCACCTCCAATACGCCGGGGCGCACCCAGGCGCTGAATTTCTTCGTGCCCGATACGGAAAGCGGGATGCCGCCGCTGGTGCTCGTCGATATGCCCGGCTATGGCTATGCCAAGGCGCCGAAGGCACAGGTCGCCGCCTGGCACCGGTTAATCGGCGATTATCTGAAAGGCCGCACGACCTTGCGCCGGGTCTATGTGCTGATTGATGCGCGGCATGGCATCAAGCCGGGCGACAAAGAGGTCATGGACCTGCTCGACACCGCCGCCGTCTCCTACCAGATCGTGCTGACCAAGGCCGACAAGATCAAGCCCGGCGCGCTGGAGCGGCTGGTCGCGGAAACGGGAGAAGCGATCAGAAAGCGGCCAGCGGCCTATCCGGAAGTGCTGGCGACATCGGCAACAAAAAAAACCGGGTTTGACGCGCTGCGGTCGTCGATCAGCGAATTCGCCGCCGGCTAGCCGGCCGCGCCGATGCCCTGGGCGCATTGAGCGCAACGCCACAAGCCGCTACAAGCACCTGCCGAACGGCCATATTCCCGCTTTTCCCGACAGCCCGTCCGACGCCAGGTTTTGCGCCATGACCGATACCGACACAGTTTCCGAGACAACCGGCCAGGCCACCTCAGGACAAGACCGGGCGCGGCTGATCGCCGAAGCTCTGCCCTTCATGCAGCGCTACGAGGGCAAATCCGTCGTCGTCAAATATGGCGGCCATGCGATGGGCGATGCGGGTCTGGCCAAGGCCTTTGCCCGCGACGTGGCGTTGCTCAAGCAGTCGGGCGTCAATCCGGTCGTCGTGCATGGCGGCGGACCGCAGATCGGCGCCATGCTCGACAAGCTCGGCATTGAAAGCACCTTTGAAGGCGGCCTCAGGGTCACCGACGAAAAAACCGTCGAAGTCGTCGAAATGGTGCTAGCCGGCTCGATCAACAAGCAGATCGTCGCCACCATCAATGCGGAGGGCGCATGGGCGATCGGCCTGTGTGGCAAGGACGGCTCCATGGTGTTTGCGCAAAAGGCGACGCGGACAATCGTCGATCCGGATTCCAATATCGAGAAAATCGTCGATCTCGGCTTTGTCGGCGAACCGGCGCAGGTCGACCGGCGATTGCTCGACCTGTTGGCAAAGTCGGCGATGATCCCGGTGATCGCGCCGGTCGCGCCGGGCCGCGACGGGGCCACCTACAATATCAACGCCGACACCTTTGCCGGGGCGATCGCCGGAGCGCTGGCGGCCGAGCGGCTGTTGTTCCTGACCGATGTGCCGGGCGTACTCGATGCCAGCGGCGCGCTGATTGAGGAACTCACCATTGGCCAAGCGCGGGCGATGATCGCCGAGGGCGCCATTTCCGGCGGCATGATCCCGAAGGTAGAGACCTGCATTGCCGCGGTCGAGGGCGGCGTCGCCGGCGTCGTCATCCTGAACGGCAAGACGCCGCATGCGGTGCTTCTGGAACTTTTTACCGACCACGGCGCCGGCACGCTCATCAAACCGTGATGATAAAAACGATGAAGTCTTAACCGGGCGCACCTATATATCCGCCCCCTATCACGATATTGGACTATATTGACCCCATGACGACGCTCACGGCGACAAGCCCGACATTTCCCGTCAATGGCGAATTGCGCGCCTTCCGGCCGGTCGAAGCCTGGATCTTCGACCTCGACAACACGCTCTATCCGCGCCACTCGAACCTGTTCGCGCAGATCGACGAGCGTATCCAAAGCTATGTGCAAAAACTTCTCGATATCAGCCGCGACGACGCGAAGGTGATCCAGAAGACGTTTTACCGCGAGCATGGCACGACCTTGCGCGGCCTGATGGTCGAACACGACATCGATCCGGACGATTTCCTGGAATTCGTCCACGATATCGATCATTCGCCGGTGCAGCCCGATCCGGCGCTGGGTGTTGCAATCGCCCGCCTGCCCGGCCGCAAATTCATCTTCACCAACGGCTCGCGGCCGCATGCGGAAAAAGTTGCCGCGCGGCTCGGCGTGACCGAGCATTTTGAGGATATTTTCGACATTGTCGACGCCGATCTGGTGCCCAAGCCCGAGCGCGAGACCTATGAGCGCTTCATCGGCCAATTCGGCTTGAACCCGCAGAACGCTGCGATGTTCGAGGACCTGGCGCGCAATCTGACGGTGCCCAAGGCGGCCGGCATGCGCACTGTGCTGATCGTGCCCTCGGGCGCCAGTGAGGTCGTCCACGAGACCTGGGAAGCGGAAGGCCATAACGGCGACGTCCATGTCGACTTCATCACCGACGATCTGGCCGGTTTTGTCGCCGCGGTCGCCGATGTGGTGACGCAAGGCAGCATTGCCGCCGAATGACGGCGCGGCAGGCGCAAAGAGCTTGCGCGCACCCGGCCCGGTCATGATATAGAGCGCTCGGGAGGCTGGCGGCGGACGTGCCGCTCGCCAACCGGGTCAGATCCGGAAGGAAGCAGCCCTAACGAGTTTTCGGCGCGGGTTGCCGCTCAGTCTCCCACCAATCCATCTGTATCCGGTAATCCCCGGTTTTCAGCGCCGGATCAGCGGGCTGAGGGTTTAGCGCCTTCACCTTGGCGGCGGACCGGCGTATGACGGGATCATGAGCGAAAGCGGCAACAGCCCCGATCAGGGCGGCTCGTATCAGGTCCTGGCGCGCAAATACCGCCCGGCGAGCTTTGACGACCTCATCGGCCAGGAGCCGATGGTGCGCACCTTGCGCAACGCCTTCGCCGCCGGCCGCATTCCCCATGCCTGGATGCTGACCGGCGTGCGCGGCGTCGGCAAGACGACGACGGCGCGGATTCTGGCGCGCGGGCTGAATTTCCAGCGCGACGATAAAAGCGGTGAGCCGACCGTCGACTTCGGCGAAATGGGCGTCCATTGCCAGGCCATTATGGAAGGCCGGCATCCCGACGTGGTGGAAATGGACGCGGCCTCCCATACCGGCATCGACGATGTGCGCGACATCATCGATAAGGCCCGTTACGTGCCGGTTTCTGCGCCCTATAAGGTCTATATCATCGACGAAGTGCACATGCTGTCGAAGGCCGCCTTCAACGGGCTTTTGAAAACCCTGGAAGAGCCGCCGGCGCATGTGAAGTTCATCTTCGCGACGACCGAAATCCGCAAGGTGCCGGTCACGGTTCTGTCGCGCTGCCAGCGGTTCGATCTGAGGCGCATCGCCGCCGACGAGCTGATCGCCCATCTGGGCGCAATCGCGCAAAAGGAAGGCATATCGGTCGAGCCGGACGCCCTGCAGGCGATCGCCCGCGCCTCGGAGGGCTCGGTGCGCGATGCGCTGTCGATTCTCGACCAGGCGATCGCCCATGGCGGCGGCGCGGTCTCCGCCGGTACGGTGCACGACATGCTCGGCCTTGCCGATCGGGCGCGGATCATCGATCTTTTCGACCATGTCATGCGCGGTGACGCGGGCGCGGCGCTGGCGGAGTTGCAGGACCAGTTCGACACCGGCGCCGAGCCGCAGGTGGTGCTCGCCGATCTCGCCGAATTTACCCATTTCGTCACGCGGCTGAAGATTGCACCCGCCGCCGCCGCGCAGGCCGCCGTGTCGGAGACGGAACGAACGCGGGGCATTGCGCTGGCGGAAACGCTGTCCATGCGGGTGCTGTCGCAGACCTGGCAGATGCTGCTCAAGGGTCTTGCGGAAACGACGCAGGCGGCGCGGCCACTGGCTACCGCCGACATGGTGCTGGTCCGGCTCTGCCACGCCGCCAGCCTGCCGACGCCGGACGAGGCGATCCGCATGCTGCAGGACGGCGGCGGCGATGGTGCCGGGAAGAACAACGCCCAGGCGCCGGCCGCAACAGCGGGACCGACGGCTGCGATTCGGCCCGAACCGTCGGGCGAGGCGAGGCCGCGCGGCAATCTGAATGTCGCGGCCCAGCCGGCCTACCAGCCGAGCGAAACCGCCGCCGAGCCTGAGCCAGAGAGCGCCGATCGGCCGCGGCTCAGGCACTACGACGATCTGGTTGCCCTGGCACGGGACAAACGCGACCGGCTGATGGTCTTCGCGCTGGAACGGCATATCCGGCCGGTGCGCTTTGAACCGGGTCAGATCGAAATCAAGCTGACGCCCGACGCCGAGGCCGATCTGCCGCATCGGCTGGCGGCGATCTTGCGCGAATGGACCGGCGAGCGCTGGATCGTCGCCGTCAGCGATGGCGAAGGCGCGGCGACCGTGCACGAACGCCGCCAGGCGGACAAACAGACGCAAATCGAGACCGCGAAAGCCGACCCCCTTGTCGCCAGCGCGCTCAAGCAGTTTCCCGGCGCGGAAATCGTCGCGGTGCGCGGCCAGGACGGCGCCAACGGCAATGATGATGATGATGACGATGACAACGATCCGGGCGACAACACCGGCTGAACAACAAGGACGAGCAATCGATGAAAGATCTGATGGGCATGATGAAACAGGCCAAGGAGTTGCAGGAGAAGATGCAGGGCCTGCAGGACGAGGTCGCGGCAATGGAGGTCTCCGGCACGTCCGGCGGCGGTCTGGTGAGCGCCGTCGTCGACGGCAAGGGCGGGCTGAAATCGATCAAGATCGATCCCTCGCTGGCCAAGGCGGACGAAATCGAGATTCTGGAAGACCTGATCGTCGCCGCCGCCAATGACGCCCGTGGCAAGGCGGAAGCGGCGGCGCAGGAAAAGATGCAGGAACTCACTGCCGGCCTGCCGCTGCCGCCGGGCATGAAACTGCCGATATAATCGGGCAAGTCTGCAATCGTGACGCAATCGATAGCCGGACCGGAAATCGAACGGCTGATCCAGCTGCTGGCGCGCCTGCCGGGGCTCGGACCGCGTTCGGCGCGGCGTGCGGCGCTGCATCTGGTGAAGAAGAAGGATACGCTTCTTGAGCCGCTCGCCAAGGCGGCGACCGAGGCGGCCGCCAATGTGCGGCTCTGTTCGGTCTGCGGCAATGTCGATAGCCGCGACCCGTGCTCGGTCTGCGCCGATCCGCGCCGCGACGACACGATCATCGTTGTTGTTGAAGACGTCGCCGATCTGTGGGCGCTGGAGCGGGCTGCCGCGACGCGCGGCCGCTACCACGTGCTTGGCGGGTCGCTTTCACCGCTCGACGGGATCGGGCCGGAAGACCTCAATATCGCGACGCTGGTCGGCCGCGCAAATGGCGGTGGCGTCTCGGAGATCATCCTGGCGGTCAATGCGACGGTGGAAGGCCAGACGACAGCCCATTACATCACCGATCGGCTCGCCGGATCGGGCGCAAAGGTCACGCGGCTCGCCCATGGCGTGCCGGTCGGCGGAGAACTGGATTATCTGGATGACGGAACCCTGGCGGCTGCTATCAAGAGCCGGACGCCGTTTTGATCCCTGAAAAGCTGTCCGGAAAGACATTGGATCAGTTGCCCGGCATCAGAAGGTCGACCTTGCGCTCGACAAACGTCGCAATGTGATAGGCCTGCAAGCGGGCGCCGCTCGTTACCGCAACCCTGGAGTCGAACATCAGCGAGCGGGTCTCGTTGCCGTCATTGAAGAACACGTCGCCCCCGAACAGGACGGAACTGACGACAAGCATGTGAGCAAACAATTTCATAACGATATACTCGGTTTTGACCTCTCGTTATGTGGATAACAGCATACATCTTCCATTAATTGAATTAGATAAGGGAAAATTGGCTAAAACTATTGCTAAAAAAGTGTTTAAGCCGATCGATAAAAACTTAACTGCGCGCCGCCAGACGCGGTTCCGAGATCAGTTCCGGCGTGATTTCCTCTTTATCTTCAACACCTTCGCCGAAACCGAGACCTTCAATACGCCGGCTGCGCTTGGTCACCTTGTCGGCGGATGTCAGGATCAGATCGACGTCCTTCTGGGCTTGCAAAAAATGTGTCTGCAGTTTTCTGACCCGGTCATCGAGCCGGCCGATGTCATCCATCAGGTGTAAAACTTCACCTTGAATCACCCCGGCCTGCTCGCGCAGCCGCTGGTCGCGCAATACGGCCTGAATGACCTGAACCGACAGCATCAGCAGCGAGGGTGAGACGATGACGACCCGCGCCTTGTAGGCGCGCTGGACGATTTCGTCGAAATGTTCGTGGATCTCGGCAAAAACGGTCTCGGAGGGCACGAACATGAAGGCCGTGTCCTGGGTTTCGCCGGGGATCAGATAGCGGTCCTTGATGTCCTTGATGTGCTTGATGAGATCGCCGCGGAACTGCGCTCGCGCGCTTTTGAGCGCTTCGGGCGAGTCCGCCGCCTTGGCGGCGTTATAGCCTTCCAGCGGGAATTTGGCGTCGATGACCAGCGGCGGCGCGTCGTTCGGCATGAAAATCAGGCAATCGGGCCGGGTGCCGGATTTCAGCGCCGCCTGGAACGAATAGGCGCCTTTGGGCAGGCCGTCGGCGACGATCGCCTCCATCCGGCCCTGGCCGAAGGCGCCGCGCGACTGCTTGTTGCCCAGAATGTTGGACAATGTGGTGACCTGGCCGGCGAGATCGGTGATGTTCTGCTGCGCCGCATCGAGCACGGCGAGGCGCTCATGCAGCTTTTTCAGATTGTCCTGGGTGTGCTTCGTCGCTTCGCCGACCGACTGGTTGAGCCGGTGGCCCATGCCGTCGAGACGCTCGGAGACCGCCTTGTTGAGTTCGGCCTGCCGTTCGCCGAAAATCTCGGCCATGGTCTGCATGCGACCGGTCATTTCCGCCTGCGCCTGCAACAATGTGCCGACCTGGTTTTCCAGTTCGGCAGCACGGAAGGCGGCCGCCGCCTCGGCCCGCTGCCGGGCGCGCGCGGAGCGCAACAGCACGATCGCGGCCAGAAAGAGCATCACCAGCGCCAGGCCCGACGCAGCCAGTACGGCGTCGGCCACGGTCACGTCTCGTCCGGCTATTATCGCGATCGTTGTTTCCATTGTTGCAACCTAACCGATTCGGCAGCCGCCCATCGCAAATGCCGTCACAGAGCCATAAGTAGAGGCCGCTCCGACCCCGGTACTGGCACTCACGTTGACGCAAACGCCGCCAACGCCTATCTCGCGCGCAATGGAACTCTTGGATATCATCAAACTTCCCGATCCGGTCCTGCGGAAAAAGAGCGCCGCCGTCGAGCAGGTCGATGACGATCTGCGCCGGCTGCTCGATGCCATGCTGGAGACGATGTATGAGGCGCCGGGAATTGGCCTCGCCGCCATCCAGGTCGGTGTGCCGAAACGGATCATCACCATCGACACAACACGCGACGAGGGCCCGAGGAAGCCGCTTTATCTGATCAATCCGGAAATCCTCACCCTGTCCGACGATCGCTCAACCTACGAAGAGGGCTGTCTGTCGATACCGGACTATTTCGCCGAGATCGAGCGGCCGGCATCGGCGCGCGTGCGCTACGTCGACTATGACGGCAAGCAGCAGGAGCTGCAGGCCGACGAACTGCTCGCCACGGTCATCCAGCACGAGATCGATCATCTCAACGGCGTGCTGTTCGTCGATTACCTGTCAAAGCTGAAGCGCGATCTGGTCATCAGGAAATTCACCAAGGCGGCGCGGCTGGACGAGCGCGAAAAGCGCAAACACGTCGCGCTGTGACGCGTGCGGCGGGCTGCGGAAGATGACATTGCGCATCATCTTCATGGGCACACCGGAATTCGCCGTACCGAGCTTGAGCGAAATTGTCGGCCGCGGCCATCATGTCGTTGCGGTCTACACGCAGCCGCCGCGGCCGGCCGGGCGCGGCATGGCTGAACGGCGCTCGCCGGTGCATGAAAAGGCCGCGACCTTCGCCCTGCCGGTTGTTACGCCCAAAAGCCTCAAAGACCAGGCTGAGCAGGCCGCCTTCGCCGCACTTGACGCCGACGCCGCCGTCGTCGTTGCCTATGGCCTGATCCTGCCGCAGGCGGTGCTCGACGCGCCGCGCCACGGCTGTCTCAACCTGCATGCCTCGTTGCTGCCGCGCTGGCGCGGCGCCGCGCCGATCCAGCGCGCGGTGATGGCCGGTGACCGCGAGACCGGCGTCATGGTGATGCGCATGGAGGCGGGCCTGGATACCGGCCCCGTCTGCATGGCCGAACGGCTGGCGATCGGGCCTGAGGACACGGCCGGCCAGCTGCATGACAGGCTGGCGGTGCTCGGCGCCGATCTGATGGTGCGGGCGCTGGCGGCGCTGGAGCACGACACGCTCGACTGCGTGGCGCAAAGCGAGGACGGTGTTGCTTATGCCGCCAAGATCGACAAGGCCGAGACGCGGATCGATTTTCGCCAGGATGCAGCGGCCACCCACAATCACATTCGCGGCCTGTCGCCGTTACCCGGCGCCTGGTGCGACATGGTGATCGGCGGCAAGGGTGAGCGCGTGAAGGTACTGCGATCGGTGGTGTCGGATCGCTCCGGCGCGCCGGGAACCCTTCTTGACGACCAGCTGACCGTCGCCTGCGGCGCCGGCGCAGTGCAGCTTTTGGACCTGCAGCGCGCCGGCAAAAAGCCGATGAGCGCGCAAGCGTTTCTCAACGGCCTGCAGGAGCCGCCGGAAATCCGGCTATGATCGCTCTATGATCTCTGCCACCGGATAGCCAACAAAGACCGCCAATGCCGCGCTACAAGCTGACCATCGAATATGACGGCTCGCCGTTCGCCGGCTGGCAACGCCAGGCCAATGGCCGCTCGGTGCAGGAGGCGATCGAGGACGCCGTTGCCGGATTTTCCGGCGAGCGGGTGACGATCGGCGGCGCCGGGCGCACCGATGCCGGCGTGCACGCGCTGGCGCAGGTCGCCCATGTCGATCTCGCCAGGGAGTGGCCGGCCGACACGGTGCTCGAAGCATTGAATTTCCATCTGCAGCCCGAGCCGGTCGCCGTGCTCGCCACCGAGCTTGCCGATGATGGTTTCGATGCCCGGTTTTCTGCCAAGGCGCGGCATTATCTTTACCGCATCGTCAACCGGCGGCCGCCGCTGACGGTCGATGCCGGCCGCGCCTGGCGGGTCAAGGCGCCGCTGGACGCCGAAGCCATGGATGCGGCGGCGCAGCGTCTCACCGGCACGCACGATTTCACCACCTTCCGCAACACCAACTGCCAGGCCAAGAGCCCGGTCAAGACGCTCGACCGGCTGAGTGTGCGGCGCCAGGGCGAGGACATCGTCATCGAGGCGTCCGCCCGCTCCTTCCTGCACAGCCAGGTGCGCTCCATCGCCGGCAGTTTGCGCCTTGTCGGCGACGGCCGTTGGAGCGCCAATAACCTGGCAAAAGCACTTGCAGCAAAGGACCGCAAAGCCTGCGGCCCGGTGGCACCGGCGGAGGGGCTCTATCTGCTGCGGGTCGACTACTAGTTCCTTGATTTCACGCGCATTTTTATCCGAAAACCGCAGAACGACGATGGGGATGGCCAGGACCGGCGGCACCTGCATGGCCGTGCGCACCACGACATAGGCGAACCACACGGCGATGCCGAACAGGACCAGCAGCATGAACGACAACATGCCGGTCGGCAGCACACCGAGCGCGTGGAAAAGATGCGGGACGGCGAACATGAAGGCGACCGGCACCGCCGCCCAGTTGCGGGCGACGATATAGGGCACGAAACGTGCCGCAATGCCCATCGGCCGGGCGAGCAGGGCCAGGATTGCCGGAAAGGCCAGCCAGTCGACAATGACCGCAATCAGCCGCAGCAGCACATAACCGCCGGTCAGCGCCACGGCCTCGCGGCCGACAGCCGGCAGGGCAACGCGCTCGCTGGCCATGGCGATGAGCGCGACCGGCAGGATCAGCACAATGGCGCCGAAAGAGCGCCAGAAGCCGTCAATGCTGAGGTCGAGCTTGCGCAGGCCTTCGGCCCGGCCATTCATCACGTCCCAGGCGCCGGACAGGCTGGCCGGCAGATTTGCGAAAGGTCCCATCAGGCGGGGAAATAGGCGTCCAGGATCGCTTCGTAAATACGCGTCAACGAATCCACTTCGGCAAGCGGCACGCATTCGTCGATCTGGTGCATGGTCGTACCGACGGCGCCGACCTCGATCACCGGGCAGTAATCCTTGATGAAGCGGGCGTCAGAGGTGCCGCCGCCGGTGGACAGTGCCGGGGCGATGCCGGTGACCGATTGCATGGCGCCGCGAACCAGATCGATCAACGCCTCGTCACGGGTCAGAAACACGTCGGAAACAGCCGGCTCGGCGATCAGCCGCCAGCGGATCGGCTCGGCGGCGTCGGGGCGGTGACGGCGGTCGTCCGCGGCCGCGGCAAGACGCCGCTCGATTTCGGCCTGCAGGCTCTCTTGCGTCCACAGATCGTTGTAGCGGGCATTGAGGCGCACGGTGACGCGGGCGGGAATGACGTTCCAGGCCGGATTGCCGGTATCGATCGAAACCAGTTCCAGGGAGGTCGGCTCAAAATGCTCGGTGCCGGCGTCAAGCGCCTCGGCCAGCAGCGCGTCGGCAAAAGTCGCCAGGCCGCGCAGCGGATTGTCGGCCAGATGCGGATAAGCGGCATGGCCCTGGCGGCCCTCGATCCCGATGGTGGCGGAAAAACTGCCGCGCCGGCCGATCTTGACCTGGTCGCCGAGGATTTGCCGGCTTGCCGGCTCGCCGACGATTGCCGCGGAGAAGTTTTCGCCGCTGGAGAGTGCCCAGGCGAGAAGCTTGGCCGTGCCGTTGATCGCCGGCCCCTCTTCGTCGCCGGTGATCAAAAACGATATTCTGCCGCCGAAATCGGCGCCGCGCCGATCCAGAAACCGCGATGCAGCAATCATCATCGCCGCAACGCCGCTTTTCATGTCGATGGCGCCGCGTCCGTAAAGAACGCCGTCGGCGGTCTCGGCGGCAAAGGGCGGATGCGACCATTCGGCTTCGTCGCCGGGCGGAACGACGTCGACATGACCGGCAAAGGTGAGATGTTTTGGACCGCTGCCGGCGGCGGCGAAGAGGTTTTCAACATCCGGCGTGCCGGTGTCATGAAAAACCGGCCTTTCGATCGAAAACCCGGCCACGGCAAGGGCCTGATCGACAATGTCCAGCGCCCGGCCAACGTCGGGCGTGACGCTGGGCGCGCGCACCAGCGCGGCAAGGACGCCGGCAGCATCAGTCGCCGGCATGCTGGTCCCGTTCAGAGCAAATCACCGGCATGGCTAACCGGCAGGCATTGACGTCGTTGCCGGCCCGTATTCGTTGGCGTCGGCGTCACCTTCAAGGATGCCCATTTCGACAATCATCCAGATGAAGCCAATGACCGGAATCAGAAAGACCAGCACCCACCAGCCGGATTTGCCGCGGTCGTGGAAGCGTTTGATATGCAGCGCAAGGCCGGCGATGAACAGGATGATTGCAATGACGAACTGGACCAGTCCCCGCTCGCCGATCAAAAAGCTCAGGACAAGGGATACGACAAAGATGATGGCGATACCGATCCACCAGTCCTTGCGGGCGATCCGGCCGTCGAAGTTCATGTAGAGATATTGCCAATCCATTGTCGCCTCCTGCTTTGCGTCGCATGGCAAATTGCCGTCGCGAATGCCGTGCCGTCAACTGCCGGCGGTCAGTCCGGCTCGATATCCGGTGCGTCGCCGAAGCGATTTGGACCCGGAGTGCCCGGCAGCAGGCCGATAAACAGCGTGGCGATCACCGACAGGAAGGGGATGAACAGGGTGACCGCAAACAGGCCAGGTGCATTGAAATCGTGCAGCCGTTTCACGCCGATCGCAAGATTGGCGATGACGGCGACGAGCAGAGCGACAACGGCCAGCCCGCCGCCGCGCAGCGCCAATGACCCGGTTTCCGGGTCGACGGTGGGCTGCAGGGCGATGCCGAGGACGACGACAATGAAAAAGAACGCCAGCCAATAAGCCTGCCGGCTGATGCGGCCGCGAAAGCCGAAAAACAGCCACTGATAGGCCGCCATCAGGCCCGGCGGTTTCGGTTGTCGGCCGCCATTCGGCATCGCGGTCAGTCGCGCAGCAATTCGTTGATGGATGTCTTGGCGCGCGTGCGCTCGTCGACGCGCTTGACGATGACGGCGCAATAAAGGCCCGGCCCCCAATTTTCGTCCGGCAGGTTCTTGCCGGGCAGCGTGCCAGGGACGACGACGGAATAGGGCGGCACTTCGCCGATATGGACCTCGCCGGTGTTGCGATCGACGATTTTTGTCGATGCGCCGAGATAGACGCCCATCGAAAGAACCGAGCCTTCGCGCACGATGACGCCCTCGGCGACCTCGGCGCGGGCGCCGATGAAGCAGTTGTCCTCGATTATGACCGGCCCGGCCTGCAGCGGCTCCAGGACACCGCCAATGCCGGCGCCGCCGGAAATGTGGCAGTCCTTGCCGACCTGGGCGCAGGAGCCGATCGTCGCCCAGGTATCGACCATGGTGCCGTTATCGACATAGGCGCCGAGATTGACGAAGGACGGCATCAGGATAACGCCGGGCGCAATATAGGCGGAGCGGCGGACGATGCAGTGCGGCACGGCGCGAAAGCCGGCCGCGGTAAAGTCGCCAGCGCCCCAGCCATCGAATTTGGAAGGCACCTTGTCCCACCAGACAGCCTCGCCGGGACCACCCTCGATGACCTGCATCGGGTTGAGGCGGAACGACAGGAGAACCGCCTTTTTCAGCCATTGATTGACAGTCCAGTCGCCGTCCGTTTTTTCGGCGACACGTGCCTTGCCGGCATCGAGCAGGGCGAGCGCCTCATCGACGGCATCGCGCACCGCGCCGACGGTCTGCTCGCTGACATCGTCACGGGCATCGAAGGCCGCATCGATCGTGGTTTGCAGGTTGGCGAGATCGGTCATGTAGCGGTCATCCTGGGGTCCGGACCGTGAAAAGTCGCGCGGACCTTAGACGCTGGCCGGACGCAGTCAATATGGCCAGAGCAATGCGCAGTGGCATCGGCACGGGCGCTGCGCTAAATGGGCGGTCATGCCATCATTCTTTGACCAGACGACACCGGCCGAGGCGAGCCACTTGAACGGCTTTGCCGGCAACCGGCTCGACAGGCTCAGCGAAGCGCGCGACGAGACCAGCCTGGCCACCGCCGCCGCCGACCCGCAGGCGCGCTACCTGCTTTTCGCCGAGGAGCGGGCATTGATAGCCGTCAATGGTGAGGCCGGCGATGCGACGTTCGAGCGGCCGGCGGCGGAGCGGCTTGGCCTTTTGGCCGACAGTCTGGTGCTGCTCGGCGCGGCCGGCAACGGACCGCGTCTGGCCGGCCTGATCGAAGCGCGGGGCGATCTGCCGGAGACGATCAAGGCGATCGATCTCAGGTCGCTGGCCAATCAGGGCCTTTTGAAAACCGACGATCTTGGCGCCGTCGCGCAGGCCCGCTCAATGCTGTCGTGGCATGCGAACCACCAATATTGCGCCCGCTGCGGCGAACCGACACTGATGCGCGGCGGCGGCGTGCGGCGCGATTGCCCGGCCTGTTCGGCGCAGCATTTTCCGCGTGTCGATCCGGTGGCGATCATGCTGACGATCGACGGCGAGCGCTGCGTGATGGGCCGTCAGGCACATTTTGCGGCGGGCATGTATTCGGCGCTTGCCGGCTTTGTCGAGCCGGGTGAGACGATCGAGGACGCGGTGCGGCGCGAGACCAAGGAAGAGGCCGGAATCGACATCGGTCGGGTGCGTTATCATTCCAGCCAGCCATGGCCGTTCGTCTCGTCCTTGATGATCGGCTGTCATTGCGAGGCGCTGACGAGGGATATCAGCCCGGACGAGAGCGAGCTTGAGGATTGCCGCTGGTTCAACCGCGACGAGGTGCGCGCGATGATCGCCGGCAGCCATCCGGGCGGGCTGATGGTGCCACCGAAAATGGCCATCGCCAACCGGCTGATCTGCGCTTTCGCCGACTGGAACGGCTAACGCCTCTGCGGACCGGGCACGCCCGTCAATCGGCCGCCGGCATCGGCCTGAGATCGCGATTTTCCGCCGGTTCGGCGATGTTGGCGCGAAACGGGCTGGCCGGATAGACGCCGACGATCCTCAGTTCGGCGGAGAAAAAACCGAGTTCTTCCAGGGCGAGCGTGAGATCGTGATCGTCGGGATGGCCCTCGACATCGGCATAGAACTGCGTGGCGAAGAACTTGCCGCCAAGCTGGTAGCTTTCCAGTTTGGTCATGTTGATGCCGTTGGTGGCAAAGCCGCCCAGGCTCTTGTAAAGGGCGGCCGGGACGTTGCGGACGCGGAAAATGAACGAGGTGATCACCGGGCCCCCGCCCTGCCTCGCCCATTCCGCGTCACGGGAGAGAATCACGAAGCGCGTCGTGTTGTGCTCCTCATCCTCGATATCGGCAGCCAGCACATCGAGGCCGTAGATTTCGGCGGCAAGCGCCGAGGCGATCGCGGCATGAGCGGGATCGCCCAGTTCGGCGATATGGCGCGCCGAACCGGCGGTGTCGGCGGCGACCTCGGCCGGTATGCCCAGTTCGCGGATCATCCGCCGGCATTGGCCAAGCGCGTGGACGTGACTTTGCACGTCCTTCAGGCCGTCCAGCGTCGCGCCCTTGACGCCGAGCAACTGATGATTGATCGGCAGAAAATATTCGCCGATGATCGACATGTTGGCGGCCGGCAAAAGGTGATGGATGTCGGCAACCCGGCCGGCCAGCGAGTTTTCAATCGGAATCATGCCGAGATCGGCATCGCCGGTTTCGATCGCCTGAAAGCAGTCCTCGAAGGTGGCCAGCGGAACGGCCTGCATGTTCGGATAAACGTCACGGCAGGCGATGTGCGAGTTGGCGCCGGGTTCGCCCTGGAACACGATCTTCTTTTTGGTCACGGCACTTGCCCCTTCATTCGCCCGCAGATGCCTGGCTTGGCGCGTCCTGCATGATCTGCCGCGCTTGTTGCAGGTCGTCGGCTGTGTCGACGCCCAGCGGCACCGTGTCAACAATCATGGCGTCGATCCGCATGCCGCGGCAGGTGCACGAATTTATCCAGCGCGGTACGGCGAAATGCGTAAAGCCCGATATGGTGATAGAGCGGGCCGTCGCCATAGGGCGCCGTGGCGCGGGTGAAATAAAGCGCCCGCAACCGATCCTCACCAACCGGCGTGCCGACGAGCTTGACGACGCCCGGATCGATTGTTTCACGCGCATCGACGATTTCCGCCGCCAGGGTCGAAATATCCACGTCCGAATCATTGGCTTTGGCGAGTGGCATCAGCGACCGGGCGAGAAGCGCCGGATCGATCGTCGGCAGATCGCCCTGCAAATTGATCACAACGTCGTGGGTTCCCGCCGGATCGAATGTCGTCAGCGCCTCATAGACGCGGTCCGAGCCGCTTGGGTGATCGGCGCGTGTCATCACCACTTGCGCCTCGCTGCCGGCCAAAGCTGCAACGATTTCCGGCGCGTCGGTGGCGACAACGACAGGGCCTATATCAGCTTCAAGCGCCCTTTCCGCGACATGGGCGATCATCGGCCGGCCGGCAATCTCGGCAAGTGGCTTGTCGGGTAGCCGTATCGAGGCCAGGCGCGCTGGAATGAGAACAATCGGCTTCATGGAATGGTCGCAAGGTTGGCGGCGGACAGCCGGTGGTGGCAAATCGTCTCAGAAGCTGGGCGCTTATACGCCTTGATGCCCCTCGTCAAAAGGGATAGGTGTCCGCCCTGCTAATGATGGTCGCAGACCGGGGTGTGGCGCGAAACGCGCGGACCGCCCGGGTGCGACTGGTTTTTGGGAGTTTTTGGCCGCATGGATTCCTTTGAATTCAACAAAATCGCCGGTGCAGTGCTTTTTGCGGCTCTCGTCGCATTTGGCCTCGGCATCCTGTCCGACATCATCTTTGAAGGCCATGAGGCCGAGGCGCCGGGCTATGTCATCGAGGTCGCCGAAAGCGGCGCAGAACACGGCGGCGAGGCAGCCAGCGGCGAAGCAGTGGCCGAAGAGCCGATCGCTGCGATGATGGCAAGCGCCGATGCGGGCGCCGGCGAGAGCGTCGCTAAAAAATGCGCCGCCTGCCACAATTTGACAAAAGGCGGCGCCAACAAAGTCGGTCCGGCCTTGTGGGATATCGTCAACCGGCCGGCCGCGGCGGCCGAAGGGTTCAAATATTCCGACGCCCTGAAGGCGTTCGCCGAGGGCGGCACGGTGTGGGATTACGAGCATCTCAACGGTTTTCTCGCCGCGCCGAAAAAATATGTCAGCGGCACCTCAATGAGCTTTGCCGGTGTGAAGAAGCCGGCGGACCGGGCTGATATCATTGCCTATCTGCGCTCGCTTGCCGACGATCCGGCACCACTGCCGGAGGCCGCTGCCACCGAAACTCCGACAGAAATGGCGGCGGAAGCGCCTGCAGCGGAAGCCCCCGCAGCGGAATCCCCGGCTGAAGCGCCTGCAGCGGAAACCCCGGCGGCGGAAGCGCCCGCAACGGAAGCCCCGGCAGTGGAAGCACCTGTGGCGGAAACCCCGGCGGCAGAAGCGCCCGCGGCAGAAGCTGCGGCAGAAACCGCGCCAGCTGAAGCCCCGGCGGCAGAAGCACCGGCGGCCGAGGCGCCTGAGGCTGCAGCCGCGCCGGCTGAAACGGCGGCGTCGCCGGTTCTGG
This sequence comes from uncultured Afifella sp., assembly GCA_945787495.1. Lineage (GTDB taxonomy): Bacteria > Pseudomonadota > Alphaproteobacteria > Rhizobiales > Afifellaceae > CALZIL01. The sequence goes on from CALZIL010000048.1 coordinate 23,958, forward strand.
CCATGGTCGGCGAGATGTCGGTCGACGACGGCAAGAAGGTCGCCAAGAAATGCGCCGCCTGCCATTCCTTCGACGAAGGCGGCAAGAACAAGGTCGGACCGCCGCTGTGGGGCATCATGAACCGCACGGCCGGCATGGCCGAAAATTTCAGATATTCCGACGCGATGAAAGCCTTTGGCGAAGGCGGTGGCGCCTGGGATTATGCGACGCTGGACGCCTATCTGGCCAACCCGAAGGGCAAAATCCCGAAAACCAAGATGAGCTTTTCCGGCCTGAAGAAGGAAAAGGACCGGGCGGCGATTCTCGCCTATATGCGGACACTGGCGGGCGAGCCGGTGCCGCTGCCCTGAATTTGGCAATTTGCAATGAAAATACTGAAAAGCCGGCCGATTGGCCGGCTTTTTGGCATGTGGCCAGGTTAAATTTTCGTCACGTTGCGCTGATCGGGGTGAATGCGACCTGACAGCGGCCTAATATGGTGGGACAATGTCATCAGACCGGAATGGGAGCGCCGCCGCATGATTCGTCACTTGCGCCAAGTCCTGGCCGCCGTAACAGCCGCGATCACTATGGTCATTCCGGTTGCCGCCAGCCACGCGGAAGACGGTGGCTGGCACGTCGCCACGGCGCTTGTCGGCGAACCGAAATATCCGGCGGATTTTCCGCGTTTCGACTATGTCAATCCGGATGCGCCCAAGGGCGGCATTGTCAGGCTTTCTGATACCGGCACATTCGATACGCTGAATTTCGTCGTGCCCAAGGGGACGACGCCGCTGGGACTTGGCCTGATCTACGACACTCTGATGGCCTCGGCGCTCGACGAAATCTCGACCATGTACGGGCTGGTCGCCGAAAAAATGTCGTTTCCGGCCGATTATTCGTCGGTGACATTCAAATTGCGGCCCGATGCAAAATGGCATGACGGCGAGCCGATGACGCCGGAAGACGTGGTCTGGTCGTTTGAGGTGCTGACCGCCAACAATCCGGCCCAGAAGAAATATTACGAGCACGTCACCAAGGCGGCGGTGAGCGGCGAAAACGAAGTTACCTTCAGCTTTGACCAGGCCGACAACCGCGAACTGCCGCATATTGTCGGACAATTGCTGATCCTGCCCAAGCACTGGTGGACCGGCACGGATGGCGACGGCAAAGCTCGCGACGTGACGCGCGGCTCGCTGGAGCCGCCGCTCGGGTCCGGCCCGTATCGGATCGGCAAAATCATCCCCGGCAGAACGATCGCCTATGAGCGCATGCCCGATTATTGGGGCAAGGATCTGCCGGTCATGATTGGCCAGAACAATTTCGACGAGATCCGCTACGAATATTTCCGCGACAACACCGTCGAATTCGAAGCCTTCAAGGCCGACAAGGTCGATTACCGCAACGAGAACCAGGCCAAACGCTGGGCAAGCGAATACACCTTCCCGGCTGTTAATAATAAACAGGTCGTGCTTGAAAAATTCGCCGAAAGAGGCCGTGGCGTCGGCGTCGGATGGATCTACAATCTGCGGCGCGACGTATTTTCCGACATTCGCGTCCGCCGGGCGCTCAATCTGGCGTTCAACTTCGAGGAAGCCAACCGGACGCTTTTCTTCGGCCAATATGAGCGTATCGATTCTTACCATTTCGGCTCCGAACTCAGGTCAAGCGGTGTGCCGAAAGGTCCGGAGCTTGAAATCCTGGAAAGCGTAAAAGGTCAGGTTCCCGACGCGCTCTTCACCGAGCCCTACACAATCCCCAAGGCAGAGACACCGCAGGCGCATCGCGCCAATCTCAGGCAGGCGATCGGCCTTCTGCGCGAGGCGGGCTACACGCTTGAGGGCTCCAGAATGCGCCACAAGGAGACCGGTGCACGCCTCAAAATGGAGTATCTGTTTCTCGCCGGCTCGTCATTTGAGCGGGTCGGCGTGCGGCTGCAGAAGGATCTTGAGAAAATTGGCGTCGAAGTGAGCCTGCGTCCGGTCGATTCGGCGCAATATGAAAATCGCATTCGCGCCCGTGATTTCGATCTTGTCATTCTGGGCTGGGGACAATCACTGTCGCCGGGCAACGAACAACTGGAATTCTTCAGCTCCAGGGCCGCCGATCTGGAGGCGTCACGCAATTTCGGCGGCATCAAGAACCCGGCCGTCGACACGCTGATCGACCGGATCATTTTCGCCAAGGACCGGGACGAACTGATCGCCGCGACCAGGGCGCTCGACCGGGTGCTGTTGTGGAACGAATATATCCTGCCGACCTGGACAATCCTGGCTGACCGCACGGCCCGCTGGGACCGTTTCGGCCGGCCCGAGACACTGCCGTTTTACAACGAGCCGGCTTTCCCGACGGTCTGGTGGTGGGACGACGCGAAGGCGAAGGCCGTTGAGGCGAAGAAATGACACGCCAGCCAAAACCCGGCCTGACCCGGCGCAATACGCTGAAACTGGCGGTCGGCGCGGCGGCGCTACCGCTTATTCCCGGCGCAGCTTTCGCCACCGAGCGCCGGCACGGCCTGTCGATTTTCGGCGATCTCGGCAAGCCGGCGGATTTTGCCTCTTTCGACTATGTCAATGTCAACGCGCCGAAGGGCGGCCGGGTGTCGATGCTGGCGCCGAACTGGTTCTACAACCAGAACCCGCAGACCTTCAACACGCTGAACGGCTATGTGACCAAGGGCGATGCGGCACCGCGTCAGGAGCTGACGCTGGATTCGCTGATGGCCGGCGCCGCCGACGAGCCCGATTCCATCTACGGCCTGGTGGCGGACTCCGTCACCGTCTCCGATGATCGACTGGAATATACGTTTTTCCTGCGCGAAGGGCCGCGCTTTCATGACGGCTCGCCGCTGAGCGCCGAGGACGTTGTCTGGTCGATTGAAACGCTGAAGGAGAAGGGCCATCCCGATCTGCGCCTGTCGCTCGCCGATGTCGAGGGCGCCAAGGCAACCGATGCGCGCACCGTCATCGTGCGCTTTTCCGAAAAAGCATCGGCGCAATTGCCGCTGGCCGTCGCCGGACTGCCGATCTTTTCCAAAGCCTGGTGGGCGGACAAGGATTTTGAAGCCTCAACCCTGACGCCGGTTCTCGGCTCCGGTCCTTACAAGGTCGGCCGCTTTGAAACCGGTCTGTTCATTGAATATGAGCGGGTGGCGGACTATTGGGGCGCCGATCTGCCGGTCAGGCGCGGCCACTTCAATTTCGACGTGATTCGCATCGATTTCTTCCGCGAACGCCAGGCCGGCTTCGAGGCCTTCAAGAAGGGCGACATCACGCTGCGCGAGGAGTTCACCTCCAAGACCTGGGCGACCGGCTACGATTTTCCGGCCATCGCCGATGGCAGGGCGATCCAGAAACTTTTTCCAGCCGAGGCGCGGCCAAAAATGCAAGCCTGGTTCTTCAATACAAGGCGGAAGAAATTCGCCGATCCGCGTACTCGCGAGGCGATCGGGCTGGCTTTCGATTTCGAATGGGTCAACCAGAACATTTTTTTCGGCGCCTATCAGCGTTCGGCGTCGTTTTTCCAGACATCTCCTTATCAGGCCGAGGGCCCGCCGGGTCCGGCGGAACTGGCGCTGTTGGAGCCGCTGCGCGGTCAGATCCCCGACACCGTCTTCGGCGAGGCGGTGACGCCGACGCCCTCGGATGGCTCGGGCCGCGACCGCGCCAAGCTACGCCGGGCGGTTGGGCTGCTCACTGAGGCCGGCTGGATCCGCAAGGCCGGCAGTCTCGTCAATGACAAGGGCGAAGCGCTGACATTCGAATTCCTCCTCAATACGCCGACATTTGAGCGGGTGCTCGGAAAATTCGTTGAATCGCTGAAAGCGATCGGCATCGACGCCACTATCCGCCTGGTCGATCCGGCGCAGTACCAGAGCCGCCTCACCGGCTTTGATTTCGATATTGTCAGCCGGGCCTTCTCGCTTTCAGCAACGCCATTTGAAGCGGCGCGCAATTTCTTCCATTCCTCCTCGGCGGCGACGCCGGGCGGCGGCAATCTCGCCGGCATCAACAACCCCGCCGTCGATAAACTTGTCGCCGCCGTTCTGGCGGCAAAGGACCGCGACAGCCACCGCGCGGCACTGCGCGCCCTCGACCGTGTCGTGCGGGCGGAACATTACACCATCCCCCACTGGTTCTCGCCGGACCACCGGATGGCTTTCTGGGACCAGTATTCCTGGCCGGAAACGAAACCCGATTATGGCTTTTCGCCGGAAGTGTGGTGGTGGTACGACGCTGAGAAGGCCAAACGAATCGGCAAGGCTGAGTAATATCAATCATGGCCGCCTATATCTTCCGACGCCTGCTTTTAATGATCCCGACGATCTTCGGGATCATGGCGATCAGTTTCATCGTCGTGCAGTTCGCGCCCGGCGGCCCGGTGGAACGTGTGATTGCCCAGTTGCAGGGCACCGATGTCTCGGCGACGGCGCGGATCGGCGGCTCGTCCGGCGGCGATCTCGCCGGAGCGGGCACCGACACGTCCGCCACAGGCGCCGCCGATTCCATCACGTCGAAATATCGCGGCGCCCGGGGCCTCGATCCGGAATTCATCCGCGACCTTGAACGACAATTCGGCTTCGACAAGCCGCCCTTGCAACGTTTCGGGCTGATGCTGTGGAACTATCTGCGCTTCGATTTTGGCGAAAGCTATTTCCGCGACATCACCGTCCTCAAGCTGATCAAGGAGAAGCTGCCGGTCTCCATCTCCCTCGGCATCTGGATGATGATCCTGTCCTATTCGGTGTCGATCCCGCTCGGCATCCGCAAGGCGGTGAAGGACGGCACGCGCTTCGATGTTTGGACTTCAGCCGTCATCGTCGTCGCCTATGCCGTGCCGGGTTTCCTGTTTGCGATCTTCCTGATTGTTTTCTTTGCCGGCGGCACGTTTTTCGACTGGTTCCCGCTGCGCGGCCTGACATCGGACAATTGGTCGTCAATGTCCTGGCCGGCGGCTATCGCCGACTATTTCTGGCACCTGGCCCTGCCGCTGATCTCCATGGCGCTCGCCGCCTTCGCCACGACGACGCTTTTGACCAAGAATTCCTTCCTCGACGAAATCCGCAAGCAATATGTGGTGACGGCGCGGGCCAAGGGCCTGTCAGAGCGCGAAGTGCTTTACGGCCACGTCTTCCGCAATGCCATGCTGATCATCATTTCCGGCTTCCCGGCGGCGTTCATCGGCGCCTTCTTCGCCGGATCGCTGCTGATTGAGACGATATTCTCGCTCGACGGGCTCGGCCTGCTCGGCTTTGAGAGCGTGATTAACCGCGATTATCCGGTGGTCTTCGCAACGCTCTACATCTTCTCGCTGATGGGGCTGATCGTGCAGCTCATCTCCGATCTGACCTATACGTGGATCGACCCGCGCATCGATTTTGAAAGCCGCGAGGTCTAGCGGCCGTGGACGTCGAGACCACAAAGACCACACCGAACATGCCCGGCCCGGACGATCTGGAAACCATTACGCCGCTGCCCGGCCAGGAAATTCCGCCGGGCCAGCGCTCGCTGTTCGAGCTGTCGCCGATCAATCTGCGCCGCTGGCAGAATTTCAAGGCCAACAGACGCGGCTTCTGGTCATTGTGGATCTTCCTGGTGCTGTTTTTCATTTCACTGTTCGCCGAGTTCATCGCCAATGACCGGCCGATCATCGCCTCTTACAAAAGCGAGATCCTGTTCCCGGTCTTTGTCGACTATCCGGAGGAGAAATTCGGCGGCTTTCTGGCGACGACCGATTACCGCGATCCGTTCATCCAGGACGAGATCGAGGCCAATGGCTGGCTGGTGTGGCCGCCGATCCGCTACTCCTACCGGACGGTGAACAATGAAATCGCCGTGCCGGCCCCGGCGCCGCCGTCCTTCTCGCTGGCCAAAGAAATTCGCTGCCAGCGCTATGCCGCGGGCGTCGACGACCCGAACTGCTCGGCGTGGAACTGGAACTGGCTGGGCACCGACGATCAGGCCCGCGACGTCGTTGCGCGGATCATATACGGCTTTCGCATTTCGGTGCTGTTCGGCCTCGTCCTGACCATCATCTCATCGATTGTCGGCGTCACCGCCGGCGCCGTGCAGGGCTATTTCGGCGGCTGGGTCGACCTTTTGTTCCAGCGGTTCATCGAAATCTGGACGTCGATTCCCGCGCTTTACCTGCTGCTGATCATTTCCTCGGTCCTGGCGCCGGGCTTCTGGGTGCTGCTTGGCATTCTGCTGCTGTTTTCCTGGGTCGCGCTGGTCGGTGTGGTGCGGGCGGAATTCCTGCGCGCCCGCAATTTTGAATATGTCAAGGCGGCGCGGGCGCTCGGCGTCGGCAACGGGACGATCATGTACCGGCATCTCCTGCCCAATGCCATGGTGGCGACGCTGACCTTCATGCCGTTCATCCTCAACGGCTCGATCACGACGCTGACCTCGCTCGACTTTCTCGGCTTCGGCCTGCCGCCGGGATCACCCTCGCTCGGCGAACTGCTGGCCCAGGGCAAGGCGAATTTGCAGGCGCCGTGGCTCGGCATCACCGGCTTTATCGTCATTTCCCTCATGCTGTCGCTGCTGATCTTCATCGGCGAGGCGGTGCGCGATGCCTTCGATCCGCGCAAGACCTTCGTGTGAGGCCGGCATGAGCCATCAGCACGATCATACGAACGAAAGGCGATTGGGCGCCGCCGCGCTTTTGACCGGCGCATTCATGCTCGCCGAAGTCGCCGGCGGTCTTGTCTCAGGCTCGCTGGCGCTCATCGCAGATGCCGGCCACATGCTGACCGATTTCGCCGCGCTGGCGCTGGCCTGGTTCGCCTTCCGGCTGGCCCGCCGGCCGGCCGACTGGCAGCGAACCTATGGCTATGACCGGTTCCAGATCCTCGTCGCCTTCACCAACGGCCTGGCGCTGTTCGCCATCGCCGCCTGGATCCTGCTCGAAGCCTGGCAGCGCCTTGCCGAGCCGCGGCCGGTTCTGGGCGGCATCATGATGGCCGTCGCGCTCGCCGGTCTTGCCGTCAATCTGATCGCCTTCAAGCTGCTGCACGGCGCCGAGCAGGATAATCTCAATGTCCGTGGCGCGGCCGTGCATGTCATGGGCGACCTGCTCGGTTCGCTGGCGGCGATCGTCGCGGCGGCGGTGATCCTGACAACCGGCTGGACGCCGATCGATCCGCTGCTGTCGGTGCTTGTTGCGCTGATCATTTTGCGCAGCGCCTGGTACGTGGTGCGCGACGCCGGCCATATTCTGCTGGAGAA
>CALZIL010000049.1 GCA_945787495.1 uncultured Afifella sp.
AACGTCCTGACCGTAAAGGCGGGCGGTTTCCATCATGGAGGTCTGGACATGCGGCACGCCCTTGGGCATGCCGGTGGAGCCGGAGGAATAGAGCCAGAAAGCGACCTCGTCGGCGCAGGTCCGGGCGGTTGTGAAAGTATCGCCCTGCCCGGCAAGCGCTTCGCGGAAGTCGACATGACCGGACGCCTCGCCACCGACAACGAAGACGGTCTTCAGAGACTCAAGACCGTCCAGAGCCGGTGACACGGTTTCTAAAAGCGGCGCGGAGACGAACAACGCCTTGGCTCGGGAATCGGCAAGAATATGCCGGTACTGGTCGGTGCCGAGCAGCGTGTTGACGGCGACGGGGATGATTCCGGCCCTGATCGCGCCGAAGAAGATGGCCGGGAAGTCGACCGTATCAAGCACGATCATGGCGACCCGGTCTTCGCGGCCGATGCCATGGGCGCCAAGCAGGTTTGCCATCTGGTTCGTCGCGGCCTGCAAACCGCCATAGGTCAGCGTGCGCTCCGGATCGATGAAAGCGGGTTTGTCGCCACGCCCCTCGCTGACATTGCGGTCAACGAAATCGACGGCGGCGTTGTAGTCTCTGGGATAGGTCATTCTTTCCTCCCCGCACGCATGGAATGTTATCGTTATTTGCCGGTGAACTCGATGGCGCCCTCGGGCAGGAAATAAAGCACATAGGCCTCCCCGCCACTGACGGTCGGCCAATGATCGCTGCCGGCCTCATAGACATACCATCCGCGATCCATGCCGTCGAAACGCGGCGCGCCGTCGATCGGCATGATCATGCCTATCTCGCCGGTGGTGTGGACATGGTGCGGGCCTTTCACGTCGCGCATGCGCACGACATCGACACTGAACCGGCCGGCCTGCTCACCGGGCTTGATCGCCCGGCTGAAGCGAATGCCGCCGGCCTCGCGGTCGCACAACCAGCCGTCTTTGTCGCCTTCGGCACACAGTGCCTCGATGCGGGTGAAAACGTCGCCGTCCGGCGGATAAGCCGCGCTCAAATGCGCCTCGAGTTCCTTGTCGAGCGAGCGCCCACCAATCGTTCCGGCAATTTCTCCGGCAAGCTTGATAAACTCCTCATGCGCCATCGTTTTCTCCCTTCTTATTATCAGAATCGGCTGCAGACCGTCTTCGCGCCCGCTCCGCCTGAAACGCCGCCAGTCGTGCGGCAAATTCCGGCGAGGCGAAACACTTTACCTGCGCCCCGCCCTCGCGCTCCAGCGCGGCGTCCAGTTCCGCCAGCGGCGCGCGGAATTGGCTCTTGGCGGCTTCGATCGCCGGCGCCGGTCCGGCGGCCAGAACGATCGCCCGGTCACTCGCTTCTATAAGAGCGTCATGGCCGCTGGAAACGTGATCGATCAGCCCCATTTCCAGGGCGGCGGCGGCGGTCAATTGCGTGCCGTCCAAAATGAGCCGGCGCGCCGCCGCCTCACCGACGCGCCGCGGCAACGTCGCCGACAGTCCCCAGTCAGGACCGAGACCGATCTTCACAAAAGAAAAGGTGAACCGGGCGTCGGCATCGGCAATGACCTCGTCGCACAAAAGCGCCAGCCCGACGCCGGCTCCGGCGGCATGACCCTTCACACAGGCGATCACCGGCTTGCCGCACGCCGCTACGGCGCGCGCGGTTTCAGCTACGTCAGCCATGCGTGCTTTGGCATCATCCGCGCTCATTGCGGCCATTGAGGTTATATCGCCGCCGGCGCAAAAATGCCCGCCGGCGCCGGTCAGAACCACCACGCGAACCGATGCATCATCGGACGCCTGAACGAAGGCGGCACGCAGCGCTGCTCGAAGATCGGCGTCGATGGCGTTGCGCGCCTCAGGCCGATCGAGCGTCAGCATCAGGACACCGCCGGCTGTCATGTCACTCAAAAGCGGGTGCGTCATGGTTCTTGCCTCAAAAGCGACAGGCCAAGCCGGGCGCGCCGGCTGAGCCATGGTGAGGGGCGATAGCGCGGGTCACCGGTGGTGGCGACCAGGCCCTCCAGAATTTCCAGCACGAGTGCCGGCCCGATCGCGTCACCCCATTCCAGCGGCCCATGCGGATAGGCGAGGCCCAGCTTGACGGCGGCATCGATATCGGCCGGCCGGGCAATGCGCTGCTGGGCGATGTCGCATGCGAGATTGACGATGAGCGCGACAATGCGCTGCAAAATCAACCCGGCGCTGTCGTGCACCAGCGCGGCGGCGACGCCGTCCTTGCAGGCCAGCGCCAGCGCCTGACCGGCCGCCTCCGGCCTTGTCGCCGGGCTCGTGGCGAGCGTGCGATGGCTGTCCAGTCCGAAGCAGACGTCGACGCCGATTGTCCATTCCGGGTCGGTCTGAAAGCGCGCGCACTCTGTCGTGGTGTCGGTGCCGACCGGGGCGACCAGCGTCAGCGTTTGCGGTGCCGGATCAACGACATCGACACCAAGCCTCGCGCACCAGTCGCGCAGCCGCTCCGCCGCCCAGCCGGTGCCGGCAACCGCTGTACGGTCCGGCAGAGCGCCTGCCGGTTCTTCAGGGATATCGGCGGGCAGCCGTTCGCCACTTTCGGAATAATTATAGAAACCTTCGCCCGTCTTGCGGCCGAGAAGGCCGGCGGCGAGACGGCGGCGGCCGAGCTCGACCGGTCTTAGCCTCGGCTCCTGATAAAATCCGCGATAGATCGTCTCCATCGCCGGAACCGAAACGTCGAGGCTGGTGAGATCGAGAAGCTCGAAGGGCCCCATGCGAAATCCTGCCGCCTCACGCACTATGGCGTCGATGGTCGCCGGCGGGGCAACGCCCTCGGCAAGGATTTTCAGCGCCTCGGTGGTGTAGGCGCGGCCGGCGTGATTGACCAGGAATCCCGGCGTGTCGCCGACCTGGACACCGCGATGGCCGGTCCTTTCGATCAGCGCCGCGAGAGCGTCGATCACCGGTGGATCAGTGCGCTCGCCGGCAACGATTTCCACCAGCTTCATCAGCGGCACGGGATTGAAGAAATGCAGCCCGGCAACGCAGCCGGGCCGGGCGCAGGCGGCGGCGATTTCCGTCACCGACAGGGAGGAGGTGTTTGTTGCCAGAATGGCGTCCGGCGCGATGATTTTTTCCAGTTCGCAAAACAGCGCCGTCTTGGCATCGAGCCGTTCGACGATTGCCTCGACGACCAGATCGCAATCGGCAAAACCGGCAAGGGAATCTGCCTGCGACAGCCGGGCGCGCGCGGCTTCAGCGTCGGCCGCCGTCATCCGGCCTTTTTCGACCAGCCGCTCCCAGACCTTGACGACTGAAGCCAGCGCATCGGTAGTCGCCGCAGGGTCGAGGTCAAAGACAAGCACCTTACAACCGCACTGAGCCATGAGCTGGGCGATGCCGCGCCCCATTGCGCCAGCGCCGACAACGGCTATTCGCTCAATCGCGCGCTGCGCCACCATCGCCTATTCTCCCCGGAAATCCGGTTTGCGCTTTTCCAGAAAGGCGGCCATGCCTTCGCTCTGGTCGGCCGTATCGAACAGCGCCTGGAAGCTGGCGCGCTCCATGGCCAGCGCCTCATCGAGCGGAATGTCGATGCCGGCTTTGAGCGCCGCCTTGATGGCGCGGTGGGCGCGCGCCGGACCGTTGGCGATGCGCTGTGCAATCTCCAGCGCCCGTCGCAGCGCCTGCCCTTCCTCGACGACTTCGGAGACCAGCCCCCAGGCGTCGGCGGTCGCAGCGTCGATGATCTCGCCGGTCAAAGCAAGACGCATGGCGCGGGCCTTGCCAATGGCGCGGATGAGCCGCTGCGTGCCGCCGGCACCGGGCATGATGCCGAGCCTGACTTCCGGCTGACCGAAACGGGCGTCCGCGCCTGCGACGATCATGTCGCAGGCCATTGCCAGTTCAGAGCCGGCCCCCAGCGCAAAGCCGTTCACCGCGGCGATCACCGGCTGCGGAATCGCGCTGACGGCGTCCCAGTATTTGTGCAGCCCAAGCGCCTTCATGCCGGCGGCGTCCTTGTCGGCGAGCAGCTTGATGTCGGCGCCGGCGGCAAAAACCTCGTCACCGCCCGTTATCACGACACAGCGAACTGCCTCTTCTTCGGCAATCCGGCTGGCGGCATCGGCCAGGGCCTGGCGCAAATCCATGTTGAGGGCGTTCTTCACCTCAGGCCGGTTGAGGCGCAGAACGACGATGGCGGGCGCGCCGGTCTCGGCAAGATCGCGGGTTTCGATCAGGACAGGCTCGCTCATCACACGCCCAGCCAGGTTTTCTGCACGGCCGTTTCGGCCAGGATTTCGGAAGCGCTGCCGGACCATTGCACCGCGCCCTTGCCAAGCACGTAGACATCGTCGGCGATGCTCGTTGCAAAGCGGAAATTTTGCTCCACCAGGAGGATCGTCATCCCCTCCTCCTTGACGGTCTTCAGGCGCGCCATGATGTCCCGCACAATAATCGGCGCAAGCCCTTCCGTCGGTTCGTCGAGGAGCAGCAATGCGGGATTGAGCAGCAGCGCCCGGGCAATGGCAAGCATCTGCTGTTCACCACCCGATAGCTGGCCGCCGCCATGGGATTTGCGTTCGTAGAGACCGGGGAAAAGTTCGTATACCCGCTTAAGCGTCCAGGGTCCGGGCCGGCGGCCGTCCGCCAGGGTGAGATTTTCCTGAACCGACAGCGACGGCAAGATGCCGCGCGTTTCGGGCAGATAGGAGACCCCCAGCCGCGTCATGGTGTGCGGCTTCCTGCCGGCCGTGTCGGCGCCGTTGAAGCGGATGGCGCCACGGCGCGGCGGCGTCAGCCCGATGATGGAGCGCAATGTCGTCGTCTTGCCGGCACCATTGCGCCCGAGTAGCGCCACGACCGCACCCTCGGCGACATTCAGCGAGACGCCGTGAAGAATGTGGCTGGCGCCATAATAGGTATGGATGTTGTCGACGACGAGCATCGCGTCACTCCGCCTCGCCGCCGAGATAAGTCTCCTGAACCGCGTCGGAGCCGCGCACCTCCTCGGGCTGGCCTTCCATCAGGACCTCACCGTAATTGAGCACCGTGATACGGTCGGCATGGTTGAAGACCAGGTCCATGTCGTGTTCGATCATGACGACGGTGAGCGAGCGCGGCAGATCGTCGATGAGGCGCAGCATGCGTCCGGTTTCTTCCGGGCTCATGCCGGAGGTCGGCTCATCGAGCAAAAGCACCTTCGGTTCGGCCATCAGCGCGAGGCCGACCTCAAGTTGCCGCTGCGCCCCATAAGACAGTTCGGCGACGCCGCGCTGCATATCGTCAATAAGGCCAATCTGGCCGGCAATGGTCGCCGCTTTCCCATAGGCATCCTTGCGCGCCGCCAGACGCGGCCAGAAGCGGTATCCGTAACCGCGCGCCGCAATGTCGGCGAGAAGCAGGTTGTCCTGGACGCTCTGGCGCGGGAACAGATTGTTCTTCTGGAAAGAACGGGATAATCCAAGGCGCGCGCGCCGGTTCGGCGGCAGGTGCGTGATATCGCGATCATCGATCAGGATCGCCCCGGCGTCGGGGGCCAGTTCGCCGGCAAGCAGATTGAACAAGGTCGTCTTGCCGGCGCCATTGGGGCCGATGATGGCGTGACGCGCGCCTTGCGGGATGTCCAGCGAGACGTCCCGGGTCACCTGAAGCGCGCCGAAGGCCTTGCACAGCTTGTCAGCGCGCAGCATCGGACGCCTCCTCCCCTTCGGCGGGTTCGTCGGCCGCCTGATCGTCGTCGGGGCGAGCACCACGCAGGGCGTTCCAGCCGGCGGCGAGCCATCCGACGATACCGTTTTTACCGCCGAGCACGATCAGGATGAGGAAGAAGCCGAGCCAGAACCCCCAGTAATCCGTCACATTGCTCAGTTCGTGGCGCAGTAAAGTGAGCACGACGGCACCGATCACCGGGCCGACGAGCGTCCCCAGGCCGCCGAGAATAACCATGACCAGCACCTCGCCCGAGGTGGTCCAGTGCAGCAGGTTCGGTGTGATGAATTGTGTGTGTTGCGCACTGAGCGTGCCGGCAAAGCCGGCGAGCGCGCCGGAAAACGCGAAGATGCTCGTCTGATAGGTGCGAACCGGCAGGCCGAGCGCCCGCATGCGGCCGGGATTGTCGTGAAGCCCGGTCAGCACGGCGCCGTAAGGCGATGCCAGAAGCCGCACGAGCAGAAGATAGGTGATGGCGGCGACGACAATCAAAAACAGCGCAAAGATGCCAGGATCGTTGAGATCGACACCGATTGCCGAGAGATCGAGCCTTGAAATGCCGGACAGTCCGTCATCGCCGCCGAGTGCCCGGTTCTTGAAGAAGAACTCGTAGCCCATTTCACCGATGGCAAGCGTGATGACGATGAAGAAAACGCCCTGAACGCGGGTGACCACCGCGCCGACGATCAACGCGATTGCCCCTGTCGCAAGCGTCGCAAGGACAACGGCCAGTGAGGCCGGCCAGCCCCACAGGACGGTGAACAACGCGAACATATAGGCGCCAAAGCCGAACAGCGCGGCATGGCCCAGGGAGACCAGCCCGGCATAGCCGGCGGCCAGGTCGAGGCTCATGGCGAGGATGGCGAAGACGGCGATCTCGGCCAGGATCTCCATGCCGAAATAGCCGGCCTGGGTCCAAAAGATCAGCAGCGCCGCAAGCGCGACCAGGGCGAGTGCATGACGAAACTGCAGGACGTGGGCCATCTGCCTCAGCCGCGCGCCGGGAACAGCCCCGCCGGCCGAACCAACAGCACGGCGACAAGCAGGGCATACATGATGATGCCGGCGAATTGCGGCACGAAGACCGTGCCGAACGTCAGCGTCGTTCCGATCAAAAGCGAACCGGCCAGCGCACCTCTCAGCGAGCCCAGCCCGCCGACGACAACAACGACAAGGGTGGGAACGAGAATGGCGACACCCATGCCCGCCTCGGCCGAAAACTCCGGCATCGCCACGACACCGGCAAGTCCCGCCAGCGCGCAGCCGATCAGAAAGACGACAAAGAAGGTGCGTTCCACATTGACGCCGAGGCAGCTCGCCGTTTCAGGATCGTCAACGCCGGCACGCACCTCCGCGCCGAGCCGGGTGTGCTCAAGAAGCAAATAGAGCAGAGCAAACACGGCAACGCCGACGGCGATGATGAAAAGCCGATAGGCCGGATAGATCTGGCCAAGAATTTCGATACTGCCGGAAAACGGCACGCCACTTGTGACGCCGAGCTGGTCCGTGCCCCAGACATATTTCTGAACATCGAGCAAAACGAAGATCAGGCCGAAGGTGACAAGCACCTGCTTCATGGGACCGGCCGACCGCAGCCGGTCAATCAGCAGCATATAGAGCACGGCACCGATCGCTGTGACGATGACCGGAGCCAGCAGATAAGCCGCCCACATGCTTTGCGTTGCCCGGGCAATCGTAAACCCGACCAGCGCGCCCAGCGCGTAGAGCGAGCCATGGGCAAGATTGACGAAGTTCATCAAGCCGAAAATCACGGTCAGTCCGACCGATAGCAGAAACAGCAACATGGAAAGCTGGAGGCTGTTCAGGATTTGCACGATCCAGAAACTTGAGTCTGCGAGCACGGTTTTCACTCTTGGCCGAACTGAGCGCGCCCATTTCCTGGGCGGTGCATAAACCTATCGGGATCGCATTGGTTTGGAAATCGGAGAGCCCCGTCCGAGGTCAATTGATCCGGACGGGGCCAGCTAGGCATTTACATCGCGCAACCGTTCGGGGCGTCCTGCACATCGGTTGCCGTGTCGAGGACGGTCTGGACGATCTTGCCGTCCTTGAACTCGTTCTTGAACACATAGATGTTCTGGACGACGTTGTTGGTTGCCGGATCGATGCGCAACGGACCGCGCGGCCCGCTGAAACTCACCTTCGACAGAGCGGCCTTGAACGCCGCCTTGTCACCGCCCGAGGCCTTGATCGCCTCGATGATCAGGCGGGCGGCATCATAGCCCTGGACGGCGAATTCGGATCCCAATTTGCCTTCATAGGCGGCCTGATAGCCCTCCTGGAACCGCTTGTTCTCAGGCGTATCGATGGCCGGGACATAATGCAGGGAGGCGACAGTGCCATCTGCCGCCTCGCCCTGGACATGGACGTAGGCCGCCGAGGTGAGGAAACCGGCGCCATAGAGCGGAATATCCTTGCCGATACCGAAGCCGTGATACTGCTTGACGAAGGTGATGGCGGCGCCGCCGGCAAAGAACACGTAGATAGCGTCGGGATTGGTCGCCTTGGCCGCCGTCAGATATGGCCCGTAATCCTTTGTGCCCTGCAAGGGCGGATAGGCCTCACCGATGATCTCGCCGCCGGCTTCGGTGAATGTCTTGCGGAAGGCTTCCATCATCTGGTGGCCGGCAGCATAGTCCGGTGCCATCAGATAGACCTTTTTCTTGCCCTGCTTGGCGAGCCACGTCCCCATCGGCCGGTTGATCTGTGCATTGGAAAACGACACGCGGATGATGTTGGGGCTGCATTTCACGCCGGTCATGTCGTTGTTGCCGGCATTGGCGACGACCAGCGGCGTGCCGGAATTGTGAATGAAGTCGCGCATGCCGCCCAAAACGGCCGATGAGACAATACCAACCAGAACGTCGGCCTTGTCCTGCAGCACCATCTTCTTGGATTTGGCCAGCGTCGAGCCGGGATTGGCTTCCGTGTCGGCACGAATTGTCGTGATGGTGTTGTCACCCAGGTCAGCGCCGAAATGCTCAAGTCCGAGCTTGAAGCCGTTTTCAATGTGAGCGCCGAGCCCGGCATAAACGCCGGAGAACGGCAGCAGGACGCCGACCTTGTATTCCTCGGCCGCGGCAAGGCCGCCCGTTAACGCCACGCCGACCGCCGTGGCCAGTGCTAGTGCTGTCCGTCTTTTCATACTCCATCCTCCCGATTGTTTTTTCACTCGTTTGAACAATTTGCTGCAAGCATTTCAATACGCATCAAATTCCAGTTTATACGATCATGCAAAACTTGCGAGGTAGACGTTTCGCCGCGCAATATCCGGATCCGAACCCGAAGAGAGTCGTCATTCAGGTGAAACCGGCGGGTCCGGATCGTCGTCCCAGTCGTCATCCGGTTCGGGGTATTTCTCCAGTTCCTTCAGCACCATGGCCACGTGTTCCTCTTCTTCCTCGGCAAATTCGTCGGCCAGGCGCTTGATGTCGGGATCGCTTGCTGAACGCCTGAATTCGTCGAAGAATGCGAAGGCCTGCTGCTCGGCCTTGAGGGCGAGTTGCAGGGCATGCCAAGGCGTCATCATATAGTGAATATCGCCGAGATCGACCGCTTCGGGACTGTCCGGCCCGGCCCAGCGGAACTCCCCTGGCTTGAGTTCGGGCACATTGGCATCGGTCATCTGTGTCCGGATTTCCTCCGCATGCTGGCCCTCATGATAGGCAAGCTTGCGGAACAGCTTTTCCAGTTCCGAATTGTTGTGCACTTCCATCTGGTCGGCGAGCATCTGATAGCGCTCCACGGCCTCGATCTCGATCTGATAGGCGTGGGCGAGCAGGTCGCCGATATTGGTCAGATTGGTCACAATAAAAACGCCTCCTCCAGATCGGCGACATCAACGCTCGCGGTCCCGATCTCCGGCTGATAGGGGGCCCGGTGGCCACGATAAAGCACACCGAGGTTGAAACCGTCGTCGGTCATGATGCGGCGGGCTGCGCGGGCGGCATCGTCGGTCGGCTCAACTGGCGCTGTGTGCACCATATTCTTCCATTCCTTTTCGTCAGGCCGGAAGGTCACGCACGGGCTCAGGATCTCAACGAAGGAAAAGCCCGGATGCCGGATCGCCTCGACAAGAACACGGGCGGTCCCGTTGGGATCGCCGGAAAATGTCCGGGCGACGAAATTGGCGCCCGAAGCGAGCGCGATAACCAGCGGATGGAATGGCCTCAGCCCGGTGCCGCCGGGCGATAGGGCGCTGTCCCAGTCCGGTTCCGTGGTCGGCGAGGGCTGGCCCTTGGTCATGCCATAAACCCGGTTGTCCATAACGATATAGGTCATGTCGACATTGCGCCGGCAGGCATGCAGGAAGTGATTGCCGCCAATGGAGAAGCCGTCGCCGTCACCGCTGGTGATCAAAACGGTGAGGTCTGGCCGTGCCACCTTGAGGCCGGCGGCAAGCGCTAGCGACCGGCCATGCACGCCGTGAAAGCCGTAGCAGTTGGTATAGGCCGGGATGCGCGAGGAACAGCCGATGCCGGAGATTACGGCAACGTCTTCGGGCGCCACGCCGATCTCCGCCAAGGCGCGGGTGATCGAAATCAGGACGTGATAGTCGCCACAGCCCGGACACCAGATCGGCTTGACCTTGGATTTGTAGTCGCCCTGCTTGTAGGCAACCGCTTGGGCCTTGCTCATCACGATCTCCATTCGCGTATCTGGGCGTCAATCTCGCTGGGCCGGATCTGCAAGGGACCGGCGCGGTGAAACGCCCGCACCTCATCCGGCAGATCGCACATGGATCGCAGATACCGGTAGAATTGGCCACTGTGGGTCTGCTCCACGACAAGAACGCGCTTGCAGCCGGCAAGTGCGGTGGCGAGTTGCTCCACCTGCAACGGCGCAATCAGCCGCAAGGCGACCAGCCGTGCCTTGATGCCGTCCTCGGCAAGGCGGGCCACGGCTTCGCGCGCGGGTCCGGTTAGCGAACCCCAGGTAAGGACGGCAACCTCGCCCTCGCCTTCAATGTCGGCCCAATGGTCGCCATAGGTGAAGGTCTCGATCTTGTCGCGCCGCTTGTCGAGCTGGGCCTCATGGTGGCCGGCGGCGCTTGAGGGCGTGCCTGCCTCGTCGTGGGTCAGACCATCGGCGGTATACTGGCCGCCGGCAACGCCCGGGATCGCCATCGGCGAAACCGCCTCGGCCGTCAGCGCATAGCGACGGTAGTCGTTGACGGCTTCTGTCACCGCCGCCCGCTGGGCGATGAAAGCAACGTCGGCCGGCCGTTCGATCAGTGCGCGCGTCTGGCCAAGGAACTGGTCGGACAGGACCACGGCCGGCGCCTGCATGGCTTCGGCCAGGTGCGCCGCCCATTGCGTGGTGAACAAACAATCGCCGACCGAAAGCGGCGCCAGCACCAGATGCGGCGCGTCGCCGTGGCAACCATGGATGGCGATGTTCAAGTCCGACTGTTCGGACTTGGTCGGAATGCCGGTCGAGGGGCCGCCGCGCATGACATCGACCACGACGATGGGAATCTCGGCGGCGGTCGCAAGGCCGAGCGATTCAATCATCAGCGCCAGGCCCGGCCCGGATGTTGCAGTCAGGGACGGCTTGCCGCCAAAAGAGGCGCCGATCACCATATTGATGGAGGCGAGTTCGTCCTCGGCCTGAACCAGCACGCCGCCGACCTTGGTCAGGGCCGGGGCAAGCCATTCCAGAATCTCCGTCGCCGGGGTGATCGGATAGGCGGCGGCGAAGCGGATACCGCCGCGGATCGCGCCCATGCCTGCCGCCTCGTTGCCGGTGATCATCCAGCGTTCCGGTTTTTCGGCATTCGCCGACGGGACCGAGAGCGGAACGGCATGGTCAAGCTTCGCCGCTTCTGCGAGCCCAACCTCGATCGCCGCCTTGCTTGCCGTGACCGCCTCATCGCCCTTTTTACCAAGCTGCTTTTCAATCACCGCGAACAGGTCGGCCTCGGGCAGGCCGAGCAGACCGACAGCAACGCCGAGCGCGATCATGTTCTGCCGGCCGCCGGGGATATCCTTGGCCAGCGCCTTCATGGCGATTTCGGCAGTCCGCGCACCCGATTCCGGGACCATCTCCGGCATATCGCCGCCTCGCGGATCGCCGATTACCACACTGTCCTTGGTCAGCGCGATCTCGGCAGCGAAACGGTCGGCGTTGCGCCAGTCGATGGCGATCAGCAGATCATAGCTGTCACCCATGCAAGCAAGCGGTTGTGCGGAGAACCGCAACAAAGCCGCCGCCTCGCCGCCGCGAATCTGCGGACCGACGGATCGGGTCATCAAACCATAGAGACCGACGCGGCCGGCCGCTTCCAGCAACATCGCCCCGGCTGTCAGGGCACCGGTGCCGCCGCTGCCGACAATGGCAATCGAGACGCTTTGGCGCGGATTGCCGGCGTCATTTCGTTTCGATGAAGACATTTTTCGTTTCTGTCTTCCTGCCCGGCAGTTCGGGCGTTTTTAGCGGTTGACGATAAATACGTATTGAAGTACATAATTACGATAATAGCAATAAAGGGTGCTTGTCAAGCGACCGATCAGGCTCAGGAAAACGAAAAAACACCGCGCCGGTAGCGGGATAAAAGCGATCCCACATCAAGCGGCGGCAAGGAGGACGAAGGACGATGCCGGCAGCGACACGATGGCTGATGACGGGGGTCGGCGAGCAGCTCCGCGCCGAAATCTTCACGCCCGCGCCGGAAGCCGGCGAGGTCGTCGTCGAAATTGCCGGCTGCGGCGTCTGCCATACCGATCTCGGCTATTATTACGACGGCATCCGCACCAACCATCCCCTGCCGCTGGCGCTCGGCCATGAAGTCAGCGGCCGGGTCGTCGCGACGGGCGCCGGCGCGCAGTCCTGGCAGGACAAAACGGTGATTGTCCCGGCCGTCATCCCCTGCGGTGAATGCGACGCCTGCCAGCGCGGCAAGGAAACGATATGCCGGCAGCAGAAAATGCCGGGCAATGACATTCAGGGCGGCTTTGCCACCCACGTCGTGGTGCCCGCACTTGGGCTGTGTTTGGTCGATATTGGGCGGCTTGAGGCCGCCGGGCTGTCGCTCGCCGATGTTTCGGTGGTCGCCGATGCCGTCACCACGCCCTATCAGGCGGCTGTCCAGGCGGGCGTGCAGCCGGGCGATCTGGTCGTCGTCATCGGCGTCGGCGGCGTCGGCGGCTATGCGGTTCAGGTGGCCGCCGCCATGGGCGGCACCGTCGTCGCGATCGACGTCAATGATGCCAAACTCGCGCAGATTGAACCCTATGGCGCGGCGCTCACCCTCAATGCCGGCGAATTTCAAGGCCGCGAGCTGAAAAAGCGCATCGGTGCCTTCGCCAAGGAAAACGGCCTGCGCCCGGCCGAATGGGTCATCATGGAGTGCTCCGGCACGGCCGCCGGCCAGCAGACCGCCTATGGCCTGCTGGTGCATGGCGCAACACTTGGCGTCGTCGGCTTCACCATGGAC